>CAKZON010000059.1 GCA_937136425.1 uncultured Crocinitomix sp. | reverse complement strand
GACTACGAATTTGTGGGACCAATGTACATTTCGGCAATGGTCAAGTCACGAGGGCATGAGTGCGACCTTGCAATTGGTCATAAATTAGAAGATTTTGAGGAGGTAATGGAGAAGTTCCAGCCAGATGTTATTGGATTTTCAGTTATGAGCGGTAGCCATAATTGGGGAAAACGAATTGCAATTCAGTTAAAAGAAAAATATGGTGTAACTACTATGTTTGGAGGCGCGCATCCTACATTTTTTCAGGACTTTATTCGGGAAGATGGCATTGATTATTTGGTGCGGGGTGAGGGCGAAGAAACAATGGTTGAAATATTAGATGCCATTGATGCTAAAGAAACGTTTGAACATGTGCCTAACCTTTCTTATTTGGATGAAGAAGGAAAAGTGAAGCATAATCCTCTGCGAAACTTGGCAAAAAACATGGATGAATATCCTTATCCTGATCGAAAGCTCTATCATGCTTTAGATGCCAATCAACACCGTCAAGTTCGTAATGTAATAACCTCTAGAGGTTGTCCTTTTCATTGCTCTTTTTGTTTTGAAGACGCTATGCGAGACCTATACAAAGGCAAAGGAAAATATGTTCGCATTCGTGAAATTGATGAAGTGCTGCAAGAGTGTATTGAACTTAAGCGAGATACACCCGTTGAGGTAATTTATTTTGCAGATGATGTTTTTGGAATGAATCGTTCTTGGCTTTATGAATTTTTAGAGCGGTATAAAAAAGAGGTTGATTTACCTTTTATTTGTTTGGTTCGGGCAGATTTGGTGGCGGCTGATCGTGATTATGCTTTTAATTTGGCAAAGGGTGGTTGTCAATCCGTCTTTTTCGGTGTTGAGTCTGGAAATGAGGATTTGCGAAATCAAGTGCTTAAAAAGCAGTTAAATGACGATCAAATCATTAAAGCCGCGGAGCTGTTGCACGAGGCGGGCATTACTTTCCGTACCTATAATATTTTAGGCTTGCCAGATGAAACCTTAGAGGATGCTTTTTCAACCGTAGAATTGAATATCAAAATCAAAGCAGATTATCCTTGGTGTTCTATTTTTTCTCCATTTCCAGGGACCGAACTGTCAGATTACGCTTTAGCAAAGGGTTATTTAAGCCCAACATTTTCTGTGGAGGAATTAGATAAATCGTTTTTTCTATCCTCACAATTAGATTTGCCGCATAAAAGAGAATTACAAAACCTGCAAAAGTTTTTCCAAACCGCCGTGCTTTGGCCATGGACCTTTCCTCTTATAAAAAAGCTAATCAAACTTCCGCCAAATTTCCTTTTTAGAGCATGGTTTGGCTTTATTTATTTCAGGGTTTATATTCGTTCAGAAAAACGGAGCTTTTGGGAAACTTTTAAGTTTGCAATTAAGAATTATAAACACGTTCTAGTGAAGGAGTAATGGGGGGAACAGCTCGTTAATATGGATTTCAGTAATTGGAGAGAAATATCTATTAAGAACAGGTTTCTTTTCGGAATAATGCTTCTTCATTTCTTTTATTGTATTCTTCTTTATTTCTGTTCATCTCTTGCATTTGCATTTTATGGAATATTTGATATCATGTATATTGGAATGATGATTGACAGCGAATCAGGATTAATAAAAAACAAACAGTATAGCAGTATGGTGACATTTTACTGTATACAATGTTTTATAATTTCA
Organism: uncultured Crocinitomix sp.; assembly: GCA_937136425.1. Taxonomy (GTDB): domain Bacteria; phylum Bacteroidota; class Bacteroidia; order Flavobacteriales_D; family Crocinitomicaceae; genus Crocinitomix. Next base: position 54,618 of record CAKZON010000059.1, on the reverse strand, counting down.
TTTTTAATGTTTGAGCATTCAAACTATTCCATTTTTGCAATAATTGATTTGGTTATTGTACTTTTCATTATTGGTATCTCAATATCAATGCATTTTAAAGATCGACGTAAACGAGATAAATAAATGACAACTTTTAAAACTATTAATGAAGATCATTGTAACAAATTAGGCGTGACTTTGTTTATTTAGGGAAGTGATAAGATAACATAAGAAAACCCAAATCAATTGAAATAAATGAAATTCAAAACGACATTTAGAAGAATGGAAAAAACTTCAGTTTACCTTGTATTATTAATGCTGTTGTGTGTTGGAGTACAAAATGCACATGCGCAAGAAGTTTTATACGATATTTCTGGCAGAAGTTTTTTTCCAGATTCTTCAGCTCTAAAGTCTAATGGCATTACTAAAATTTATAGAAAGAAGCGAGATTACTTGATTACATGGAGGGATACCACAGAGTTTGCTCCTATATATGATGAATATTACTTCATTAATAAAGATGGTGACATAGATTCAACAACAATTTGGTCCAGCAATGATGATGATTCTCTTTTTTGTATTTCAAGAGATGTTCAAGTAATCAATGCAGATCGTACTTGGAAGGAGTATCACAGTTACGATTATTATTGCACTTTTATTAATTGGTCTGAAGGGCGAAACTGGCTTCCCTGTTATCGTGAAATTCATTCATATAAAGCTGTTGCCAACAATGTGTTGTCTCCTAGTTTTGACACAAATATAAGGCAGAAAATTATTTCTGATACAACCAGAACAAGCATGTTTATCAATGCGCTTCGGTTTCATGAAAATGATCGATTAATAAAGGATTCTCTTCTTTATATAGATGTTTTTGGGGTTGAAAGTAAGGTCGTTAGATCATATTCTTATAATGAAAACAATCAATTGATCAGTGTAGTTGAGGAAACTACTTCTAAAGAAGGTATTGTTGTTACGAGTGAAGTTCGGTATGAATTTGATAATGCAGGAAATCGAATTCGTAAAATAGAATACAATGCGGATAATCCCAATGGTAAGACCTTAAGGGAGTATGATTATAATAAGAAGGGGCAATTAATTTATGAAGAAGTTGAAGAGAGAGAAATAGGAGTTAAATCAAGAGCATATTACTATGATTCAGAAGGGCGTATGAAAAAAATTAAAGAACGACACTTTAAAGGGGGAAAGTATTCTTATTTCATTACTTATGACGAGAGAGGTTTTCTAAAGCAAATAGTTGATCAAAATTGCAGAGGACAGTTTAAAACGGTCACTACTTTTACTTATTCTGATTTTTAAGTGGATGACACAAGTCTCATAAGAATATACCAAAACAATTAAGAGTGATCAAAAGTGACATTAGTGATATGAAAAAAGTTATTGTTTATTAGCCTTCTTTTTACTCAACAATATTGAACAAGGCATCTTAAATCCTACTTCTATTTGAACGAAGTTTCTTGCTAAATTTCTAGATTCATAATTGTAGTAATAGTTTGTATGTTCTATTTCGCCTGTTTCAATATTTGACACTACATTATGTGCAAAAGCATATACGCTCTGTTCTACACTTCGGCGAAAATCTATACTATAAGACATGTTCAATGAAAAACTACCAACTTTGGGTATCTTTTTACTAATACCAATACCTAATTGAGCTCCAAGTGCTCCATAGAACATACTTCCTCTATTGTTGAATCTTGCGTGAAAATTCTTATTTTCAAAAAATACTTGATTTTCTCTTTCAACTACTACCAAACCTTCCCTGTCCTCATTGTCAAAGAAAAAACTGTTATAATATAAGCCAGTAAATGGGGTCAAGGAAAATGTATTTCCCAAATGGAATTTCTTTTTTAATCCTAAATAAAAAATCCGATCTTTTAATACTCCGTTAGGAAATGAAGTTTGTGACGTACGAAAACCTTCTGGATAATTGATTGTTGACCGTGTAACAGATTGTGATAGACGGTAACCGAATGACAAAGCATATTCTTTTGGGAACCAAATATCAAAACCAAGACCATAAGAGGAGCCATTTTTAAGTTGAAAATTATAAGTATCATCAGAATAATCATACTTATTGCCATTTAGAGTTATTCCTCCAAGTAATTCAATATCCATTGTTATTTGGCTGGTACCATACATAGGTAACCCTATTAATAAAAGAATGAGGAATTTGTGAGCGATCATGTTTTTTATTTGTATTAGAAACCTATTGAAACAAATTTTATTGTGTCATGACACACTTTATTGTGGTTGCAATACACTATGCTGTATTGCAATAGGTTCTAATAGCTTTGAATTAAGCGTGATAATCTTTTTACTATTTCTAATGAAATTGTCTAATACATCAGCTTATTTAAATTGATTATTGAACGGTGTCGTTTATTAAAGAAAAAAAACGTATATTTGTTTTCTAAACGATAACGTCTAATAATGCCGAAGATAATTGCAAAAAAAGAAGATTGGATAACTTTAGGTTATAAGTTATTTTCTAAAACAGGAATAAATGGAATAGTAGTAGAAAAAATGGCACTAAAACTAAAGGTGAATAAGTCTAGTTTTTATTGGCATTTTAAAACTAAAAAGGATTTTTTGGATGAAATTATCTCTCATTGGATTTCCGTTGATACAAACAGAATAATTACAAAAGTAAAAAGTAAAGCTTTAGGGAAAGAACAGTTCAATTGTTTGATAGAACTGGCATTTAAAAAAGAGCCGTATTTAGATTTTATTTTTTTTCTAAAAAGGTATGCGCAAAAGGATAAGAAAATTCAGGTATTAATAGATGAGGTGGATACTCAGAGAATTGAATTCACTAAAAGCCTTTTAATGAATATGGATTTTTCTAAGGATGAAGCAAAAATTAAAGCCGAACTTTTATACAAATATCTCATTGGGTATCATGAAATGATTCGTTATAAAAAGCAAAGCCCCAATTATTTGAATGAAGTCAAAAAAGAACTTAATCAATTTATAAAATTTGAACTATGAACACTAAAAATCCATACTTAATTATTGCAGGTGTATTAAACTTGCTAACTTTTATTTTGCATTTAATTGGAGGACAATTAGATCTAGTAAACCCAATGGTAGATTCATCATTAAGTCTTGAAAAAAGTGCACAGCTAGTTGGTGCTTGGAATATGGTAACAATAATCTTGTTAGCAACTTCTTACGTTTTATTAGCAGCAGGTTTTGGGAAAAAATATGCTGGTAACATGGAAATGATAAAATTTGTTGGATATTTAAACCTATCTTTTTGTTTACCATTTATTGTGGCTAGTTTCTACTATGGTTTATTTGTACCTCAATGGATATTTTTTCTTCCTATAGGTGTGCTAACATTGATGGGGATAAATAAAATGAAGAACTTAAAATTTGCAGATTAGCAAAACCCAAAAGGCAAATGCAAGATTATATTGATTTGGCAGAAAAGAATGGAGTTACGCTTTTAGACACAGGAAGGTGTCAGTTTTGTGGAGCAAATACAAAAAGGGGAGTGCATGAATGCCTAGAAATATTCAACCTTGGATTTCAGGAAATTGATTTTTCTAATCTTGAAAATCATATTTATCGATTTTTAATTGTTGATGCACATACATTGCAACATCCTGAAATTCATGGCAGGTGGAATAATCATTTTCATCTTTCAAGATTACATTTAATTTTTAAATATGACTTTAAGTGGACCTATCAAGATTCTCCAAAGCTGAGTGATTGTCTAAATAAATACAAAGCCAATAAACCGCACGAATACTTGATTCCCGCCGAAGTTCTAAAAAGAGGGAGTATAACTTCACCTGATGTTATAGCAATTGCTAGTAAAGAGAATGACTGCAAAGTTTTAATCAAACAATGGGCGTTAGAAGTTTATGAAAATTGGAATAAGTATCATAGCGTAGTTGACGTCATAGCCAAGCGGTTTTTAAATCAAGATTAAATAGAAATGCTATAATTCTGCAAAAAGTATTCAACCTTCTGCATTTTAGATAAGTTTACGACAGCAGTTTACAAGAAATTTGTGACAGTATTTATTAAACCTAATAAAATGTCACAACAAAACAGAATATTGCCCGCAGTATTAATAACAGGTTGTTCTTCTGGAGCAGGGCGCGCAGCAGCTTTACGATTTTTAAAAGCCGGGTATCCTACCTATGCCACAGCAAGACGATTGGCCTCTATCCAAGATTTGAAAAATGCAGGCTGCGAAACTTTAGAGCTTGATGTTACTAATCAAAATACCATTGATGCAGCTGTAAAAGTAGTGGAACAAAAACATGGATCAGTTGGTGTTTTGATAAACAATGCAGCAATTGGAATTATGACGCCAATGGAAACCATTCCAATTGAAGAGGTGCGCAAACAATATGAAACCAATATTTTTGGATTATTAGCGCTAACTCAAACCGTTATTCCTGCAATGCGCAAAGCTGGTAAAGGGCGTATTGTAAATATGGGGTCAAGCGGTGGCGAATTTACAACACCTGGAGGCGGAGTTTATCAAGCTACAAAATATGCTTTATGTTCTATGAATGAAGCTATGCGTATGGAGTTAAAACCTTTTGGTATTGATGTAACTATGCTTCAGCCTGGTGCAATTGCTTCAAAATTTGCAGTCAATGGAGCTGTTTTGGGAATGGATACTGGACCTTACCAAACTTTGATGAAAGGAATACATAAAGTAGCATATGCGGCTGTAAAACCTGGAGCCTTTGGAACTTGGTCACCTGATCAAATTGCAGGTGTCATGTTTAAAGCCGGAACTAAAAGAAAACCTAAGGCAAGATATCGACCAGGTATAGTGGCCAAATCTCTTATATATATGAAATTGTGGTTACCTTATAGAATGTGGGATTCCATTTTTATGAAAAACCTAATGAAGCAGGGGGGGAAATCGTAAGAATTGAAATAAATTATTGAATTTTACAATCAATTTTTATTGCTTTGATAATTAATTCTTCTTGGGAAGAAAGTGAGTAACGGGTAATGATCATAAAAATAGCACTGTTATGTCTAAAATATATACCATAAAAAGCATAAGTGAGGCCCATGACCTACTTGGCGTTGAAAAACCTACCCACCCTTTAATTTCTGTTTGTAAGCATACTTCAAATATGAACTTAAATATTAAGGATATTAAGGTCTGTTTTGAAATGTACATTATCTCCTTAAAAAGCAATATTAACGGAAGCATTAATTACGGTAGAAATTCATATGATTTTGAAGAAGGAACATTACTTTTTATGGCGCCGGGACAAGTCATGAGCGTTACTGAAAATCCAGTTGCAGATTTAGAAGGGTGGACACTTTTCATACATCCTGATTTAATACAAAAATCTGAATTGGCAGAAAGAATAGATCAATACTCCTTTTTTGATTATCACGCCAATGAGGCATTGCACATATCGGATGTAGAGAAAGAGTCGTTATATGAAATTGTACTAAAAATTAAAACAGAATTAGAGCAAAATATAGACAAGCACAGTCAAAATATTATTTTACACAATTTAGAATCTATTTTAAAATACAGTGTCCGTTTTTATGATCGACAGTTTTTAACTAGAACCAACCAAAACAAGGATTTTGTCGCTAAATTTGAGCACTTCCTAAAAACTTATTTCAATTCTCAAAAATTGACATTAGAAGGAATGCCATCTGTTACTCAATGCGGAGAAGCATTGAATATGTCAGGACATTATTTAAGCGATTTACTGAAAGTTGAAACAGGTAAAACCGCCAAAGAACATATCCATATCAAACTAATTGATAAGGCGAAATCAAAACTTTTGAATTCAGATGTTTCAGTAAAATCTTTAGCCTATGATTTAGGTTTTGAGTATCCTCAATATTTTAGTAAACTTTTTAAAACAAAAACGGGAATGAGTCCAACCGACTTTAGAAATTTGAATTAAGAGCGAGTTTATAGTATGTGTATCAGCATAGAAAAATGCTTATATTTAACCAGGCCGTTAATCATTAATAAGTGATATGATTAATTGGGCAGCAATGAGCTATGAAACCAAACAAATTCAATATATTAAACCACTTCCTATTCTTTTCACTACTATTTATTTCATCAATGTCATTTGCTCAGTTTGATGGATATTGTTTAGATCGACGAACAGCAGATGTGGAAGGTGTCTTATTGAGTGTGTCTGGAAATAACATCATTCTTGATTCTTGTAATACCCGCTCATTAAAGGTGGGGAGTTTTGGTCGTTTATCGCAGGAATGGAAACGAGATGGTATTTTGTTTGATGTTACTTGGAGCAAGTGGATTCTTATTGCAGATGTTAAAGTGATTAAAAGAAGTGGACTACGTGTGGAATTAGAGGTTGTTCGAGTTCGGCATGAAGATGTCAGTCAATATAATATATACCCCGTGTTAGATGAGCGCTTAGCTTTAGGCGAAAAAATGCAGCTAATCACATATTCACAAAAAAAATGTGACCAGACGATTGAGTTTAGCGAGGATGGAGATACCGTTGAAAAAAGTGGTTGTTATTGTTGGGGGGCGAAAGTTGGAACTTGGAAAGAGTATTATAAATCGGGGGCGATAAAATCAATTTATTGGTATGCTAATAATGAGGTGATAGAAGGGGAGGTGGTTACTTTTTACGAATCAGGTGACACAATGAGTGTGGGAGCTTACGAGTCTAGAGAAAAACACGGGCCATGGCGTGAATTTTATCCTTCTGGAGTGCTCAAATTTGATGGGAATTATGTAAGAGGTAAAGTTGCTTTGGATTATACAGATTATTATGAGAATGGAGCATTAAAAAGTGAAGGGCTTTATGACACACATGAAGAGAAGGAAGGGTTATGGAAAACATATCACGAAAACGGGAATATTAAATCTGAGATAGATTATACAAACAACGAAATGAGAGGTGTTTATCGAACATTTTACACAAATGGCGATACGGCAATATCAGGTAACTACGTTTGGCATGGCTCGCGAATTGGAGTTTGGAGACAATACTATCCTTCTGGAGCTTTAAAAATGGAAACGAATTATTACTCAAAGGGGACTCATACTCCAGGAAGAAAAGCCTATTATGAAAATGGAAACTTACAAGAAGTATGTTATATAGACGAAGAGGATGGTGATACTACTCGGCGCTATACTGTTTATTACTCTAATGGTAATGTAAAGAGGACAACAGAGTATTCGGGAGGAGAAAGGTTTGGTGAAGAAACAATTTATTTCGAAAATGGACAAATTAAAACAACTGGCGAGAATGCTTGGAGTAAAAAAACGGGTACATGGTTAACTTATGATGAGAATGGAAACTTACTGTCTGAAATTGGTTATGCAAGCGGTTATTATTATTTACATTGTATTTGGTATCATCCAAATGGGCAGCTCTTGAAAGATGTCTATTATTATGATCAAGGAACACCAAAAAATGATTATATCGAGTATTATGCCAATGGTCAAATTAAAATTGACGGAACCTATGGTTATGGAGAATTATCAGGCAAAAAAGTAGGGACTTGGAAATTTTTCTATCCAAATGGCAAAAAGAAAGAGGTGCACAAATACAAAAATGGGAAAGAAATTGACAAATGGACTTCTTGGGATGAAAATGGAAAAAAAACAGTGCATACGAATTAAGCTAAACTTTGCTTAAATCAATAAGGACAACAAAGTAAGATGAAGAAAGTATTAATTGGAATAGATAAGAGTGAATCAGCCTTTAACGCTGCAAAATATGGCATTAATTATGCTGTAGCAAATAATTTAGAAATTGGAATTGTAGAAGTATCTAATTATGCCATTGGAAATATAGATGCTGGTGTATTGCCAGAAGAAGCAGATAAAACAAATCAAAGTCAATCTAAGGCTAATGTTGGGCGATTAAAAGCACTTTTTCCTGATGTAGTAATGAAAGAATTTGAGCCAATTGGAAAACCAGTAGACGAAATAAAAAAAATAATAGAGGGTTGGGGGGCAGATATACTTATTATTGGTCATCAAACACATGGTTTATTGCATAAAGTGTTTTCTACTAACATTGAAGAGGAATTGGTGAATCATATTAATATTCCTTTGCTAATTGTTCCTGAAAAATGGTGTAAATAAATGACGTTTGCAATGGAATTTACAGATTAACATGAAAGGAACTATTAAGGCAAATACGGTGGATAGATATTTGCGCCCAATTCGCGATCAAATTATGGGGCTTATTGTCCCCAATACTACTGTCATTGAGTTTGGGTGTGGAAATGGAGATTTGCTTTTTAAGCTTTCTAAAAAAATTGAATCAGGAATAGGTGTAGATAAATCTGAGAAACTCATAGCCTATGCTAAAGTGCATAAAAAGAGAGAAAATATAGAAAATCTTTTGTTTAAAACAATTGACTTAACGAGAGAACCATTTCTTAATACTCCAAAAAGCTATGGCGTTGCCAGTTTGCTGTTTCATGTCTTAACTTGGCATGAGGCAATAGAATTACTCAACCAACTCATTAAGATTTCAGAAACGACAATAATTTGTGGATTTAGCAAGCCCAAAAATGTTAAACAGCAAGCTTTATTATGGCTTGATCAAAGGTTCACGGGACATTACACTAATTACCAGGCTTATAAAAAAAATGGCTATATCCAAGGGTTGCTTAATACTATTGAAGGGATAGAGTTTACAGAAATTGAGACGTTTGATCCTGTGATAACGATTTATCAGGTTACTAAAAAATAAGCTTTGAAAATTATTGATTTACCAAATAGAATAACCGATTTGTTAGAAGAGTTAAACGCTCCTGAAAGGCTAAAAAAGCACCTACAAATTGTTCATTCAACCGCCCATGATCTTATTTCGCAATTCAAACAAAAATGGCCTTTAATATCCTTTAACGAAGAGTTGGTTTTATTAGGAGCTGGAACGCATGATATTGGTAAAACTGAAATTACATCAGAATTATTTGAAAATGGAAAAAAACATGAGCTAAGAGGAGAACAGCTACTTATTGAATATGGATTTACCGAGAATGAAGCAAGATTTGCGTTTACACACGGCAATTGGCAAGATGAAAATGTAAAATTGGAAGATTTGGTGGTGGCTTTGGCAGACAAAGTTTGGAAAGGAAAAAGAGTTGATGCCTTAGAAGAGAAGCTAGGGCAGATGTTAGCCGAGAATCTTACTACCGACTATTGGGAAATTTATACCGAACTGGATCAAATTTTAGAAAAACTTGCAAGTGGTGCGGATGAACGATTGACTTGGCAAGGTCAATAGGCGATTAATCCAATATTGGTTGAATTTCTTCAAGTAAAACTTGCTTCTGTTCAGCTTCAAAAATGTTTTCTTTTCTAGCAAAACCATTGAATATATTATGCTCTTTATTTTTACACCAATTAACTAAGCGAACAATTCCGCTTCGAGTTATTATGCCATCAGTATTTTCAATTTTAGGACAAGCTAGTACAATCCATTTTACGCCATCTTTCAATGAAAGAATAAGAGCACGATCCTCATCAAATTGTTGTAATCCATAATGCAGTGTATGGCTTTGATCTGAGCAAACAATTTTTACCTGAACTCCATCAAATGCAGTTTGGTCAGTTTCGTCATATACCCACCACAAATATTCTTTATTTCCAACATTTGCTCTGTTCTTATTCTTTTTGCTAACAGCCATTTAAACTTTATTAATCTTGCGCAATATAAAAATTATAAGATTGAATTGAAGTAAACTAATATTGAGTAATTTTATTCAAACGGCCGAGTTAGTTAAACCGTTGTAGAAACAAAAAGAACGAATGAGTGAGTTTTCAGGCTATGAAAAAATGGCCAATAGCTTAAATAAGTTAGGATTAAATGAAAGTGATTTTTCTAATTTGGAAAAATTAAAGTGGGTAGTCACCGAGAAAGTTCATGGAGCAAATTTTAGCTTTGTTTATGACAAGGAGAAATTGAAATTTGCTAAAAGGAAAGACTATCTGTCTTGGAAAGATGACTTTTTTGGATTTCAGTTGGTTGTGAATAGAATAGAGGAGAATATTATTCGGTTGTTTGAGGATTTAAGTACTAAAATTGTAAGTGAAAAAATTATAATTTATGGCGAACTATTTGGTGGCAAATACCCGCATCCTGATGTGCCTTCAAACTCCAATTTAAAAGCAATTCAAACGGGGGTGTTTTATTCACCAACAATTAATTTTTGTGCTTTTGATATTGCGGTAGAAAAAAACAGCAATCAGCCAAAAGAATATTTGGATTATGAAACCGCCCTCCTTTATTTTAAACGCCATAATATATTTTGTGCTGAACCTTTGCTCATTGGTAAATTTGCAGAAGCGCTAAATTTTAATACAAGAATTAACTCAACAATTCCAAAGCAGTTAAACTTGCCTGAATTAGCCGAAAATTTGATTGAAGGTGTCGTAATAAAGCCGTATAACCAACCTGAAGGTGTTGACGTTTCTGTAAGACCAATTATTAAACTTAAGAACAAAGAGTTTGATGAAGAAAAGAAGTTTCACCAAGCCGAAAAATGGACATACGTCCCTGATGTATCATCTAAATCGGAAGATTTAGCGTTTATTTTAAATGAAATTAAACACTACATAACCTTCAATCGGTTAGAAAGCGCTATTTCTAAAATTGGCGCATTAGATTTTACAAATGAGCAACGGATTTTTGATATTGAATTAGAGTTTTTGAGAGATACCGTAACTGATTTTAATGAGGATAATCAAAAACTACTAAATGAATTGTCTGATGAAGAAAACGAGTGGATTAACGAAAGGTTAAAAGCCGATATTAAGAAGGTAATGAGCGTGAGGTATGATTGGTAATGACCCAATTAACTGATTGGTGACAGCGTATAAAAAAGCTATATTTAGCTTACTATTAATGATTATTAAAAATTGAATGAAAATAACAAAGGTAACCGAAATCGTATTTGATGAAGAAGAGGATATAAAGGCAGCTACGTTGTCGTCTGCTAATGAGTTGGTGTTAATGACAAGTGCCGGAACCGTTGGACGTTATTATATTAAAGAACAAAAAAAAGAAGCCTTATTTTCAGTTAAAAGTAGCATTGGTTATAAGGATGGTGGGTTTGATATTGATGCACTAACCACAATTTATACGCAAGATTCAATTGTCGTTGTTGTCAATGATTTTAAACGTCATGGTTTTGTTCATTATCCGGGTAAGTATAATGTGTTGCGCTTGTGGCGGGGAGAATATCACGCGGATATTTCGTGTTTTCCAATTGCCTTGTTTAAAAATGAAGAGGGTATTCCTCATTTAGTTTATGGTAAAGATTGGAATCATTTGCAAATAATGAACTTGGATACAAGGCAAGTGCTTACTGCTGCAAAATCATTAATAGAAGTAAATGCAGAGGAGAGGCATATTGAGTTTTATAAAAATTACGAAGAAAGTAACAAACTTGAATGGCCACGGTCTTATGACTATTTTTTTGGAGAACTTCGCATGTCTCCTGACAATAAACATTTTCTTAGTAAAGGTTGGGCATGGGGATCTTGTGATGCATATAGTGTGTATGAAGTAGATCATTTCATTCATAACAATAGAATTCAAGATAAATCCATTGGTGGATGGGAGCATGACGATAGAGCTGCTTGTTGGGTAGATTCAGAAACAGTTGCAGTAGCCTATAATCCTTTAGCTGAAGGAGATGATGATGCTACTAAAGGCTCTCCTCAAGAACTACATTTTTACAAAGTGCTTGAGAAGGGAACTGAATTGGAGAAAAAAATTGCGATTGTTGGGTTGGATCTTGTCAACGCTACAATTCGTTTTAATAAAACGCTTAAAGCATTCATTCTTTATTCAAATAGCATTGGAGTTGCACTGGTTTCTTTAGAAGGAGAAATTCTGTTACAGGATGAAACAATTATTCCTGATTCTTATCACTCAGAATTAAACCAATTTCTAAAATTTGATGCTAAATCAGTAGCTGTGTATAGAATTGAATAATGCGGATATGAGTCAGTTAAAAATTAGAAAGACATTGGGGAAAACCCCTATTACATGTCCATGTTGTAAAGAGCTGAAAACCTTGAATGATACTCCTTTAATAACTATTTTTCAAAAGCAGGCCAAAGCAGGAGTTATTCGCAAAAAAACAGATACGGTTGAGGCATTAAATAAAGAGATTCTATCTTCAATCGAATACTATTCAGATGCAGTAAATCAAAAAGAATGTCATCAGTATAAATTATGGGCATGTAATCAATGCATTAAAGATGAAAAGGCAATTATTGCAGATTTTTCAAAACAACAACCTTCCTATGGAGGTCCTTATATCATGTATTTAGATTTGATGCTCAATTGCAAGTACTGTGATACAAGCTTTTGCTTTTCAGCAAAGGAGCAACAGTACTGGTATGAAGATTTACAACTAACTATTGATGCAAAAGCAACGAGGTGCAATGATTGCAGAAAAAAGAAGGTAGTTCAACAACGATTGATGGTTCTTTTGGCAAAGGAGTCTGTATTTACTGAGGAGGAATTAGAGGAGCTCATAGAATGTTATGAAATAATTGGTTCAAAAGAAAAGGTGCAAGAGTATAAGGGAAGGTTGAAGAATAAGAGAAATAGCAAGTAGAATAAATGTTTCATATTGATAAAAATTTTGGGTTATTTGTTGGGGAGTTAACTGAAAATAAGTTCCATAAACATTATGCTTTACAAATTAGCGTTGCAGTAAATTCTAAAATGACGCTCATTGTAAAAAATGAGGAGAAAACTTCGCATAATGCCTTTTTTTTAAACTCGAAAATTGAACATCAATTATTGAGTCAATTCAATCAATTAACCATTCTAATTAATCCGTTAAGTTCAGTCGGACATCAATTACACTTGAATTTTGAGGATGTAAAATTTCAATCGCTAAGCAATGAATTGTCAAATCAGCTAATTACAATTTTAAAACGATTTGAAAGCCATGAAGTAGCATTTGATAAACTGTGCGAATTAGTTGCTCACGTTCTACATCAATATCAATGTAACTGCGAACAAGAGAATCATTTAGAAGATGACAGAATTGTGAAAGCGATCAAATTTATGGATCTTAATTTTGAAAAAGTTTTGAGCCTAGAAGAGGTTGCAGCACATTGTTTTTTGTCACCCAGTCGGTTTTTACATTTATTTAAAGAAAAAACAAACCTCAGTTTCAGAAGATATCAATTGTGGAATAAGTTGGTGAAATCATTACCGCATTTAAAAGAACATTCAATTACTGATACGGCTTATGCTTTTGGATTTTCTGATAGTTCACATTATACCCGATCTTTTAAAGAGTCATTTGGTATGACACCAAAGTTTCTTCTTCAAAATTAATAGCCAGTTTGTACAATTTTTTGACTGAATAACTCCTCAATTTTGTGCTGCATTAAAATGATAGCAGCATGAAAAATTATTTAAAGGAAACAAGAATTTTAAATTATACAGATGATTCCATTCAAACCTTGGTAAAAAACAACAATTGGATGAATATGGAGGTTATAGACCGTGTAAAGGCAATTTATAATTATGTTAGAGACGATATCAAATTTGGTTATAACCTGTCAGATAATATAACGGCGAGCCAAGTTCTTAATGACGGTTATGGACAATGTAATACAAAAGCAACATTACTAATGGCGTTGTTAAGAGCGGTTGATATTCCAAATAGAATTCATGGCTTTACAATTGACAAAGCTTTGCAAAAAGGCGCAATTAGCGGAATATGGTACAAATTATCTCCAAAAAATATTTTGCACAGTTGGGTTGAGGTTTTTGTAAATGATAACTGGTATTTTCTTGAAGGTGTTATTCTCGATAAAAAGTATTTAACCAAACTACAAGAGAAAAATAAGGAATGTAAAACGACGTTTTGCGGATACGGGGCTTATACCGACAGTTTTGAAAACCCTCCAATTGATTGGAACTTGAATAATACGTTTATTCAAGAAAAAGGAATCAATCAAGATTTTGGTTTATTTGATACCCCAGATGACTTTTATGCGAAGCATCAGCAAAATATAGGACTGTTTAAGCAATACATGTTCAAGTTCATTGTTAGACATTTGATGAACAGAAATGTTAAAAGAATAAGAAGAGGAAATGGATAACACTTAACGCACTACCATTAACCTTGTAAAGATGTATTGCAAATTGTGCCTTTCATAGGTCAATCAATTTAACGTCAGCTATATGAGTTTTTTTATAAGTAATTAGTCACGCTAATTTTTATAATTGCGAACAATAGCTAAATTTAAAAATTATATTAATTGCTATCATAAGACGAAAAAGCTTTCAATAAAAATAATGGATATCAAATTGCAAATACAAGAACTAGAGCAAAACGTTTGGGACGAAAGATTTTTTCCTTTGCTAAAGAACAAAATTAACTGCCTAGAAAGTGCAATTGAAAAAATTATCGAATACGAAAAAAAACACGGTAAAAATGAGAGGTTAGAGGAGGTTCTAAGTATTGCTAATCAGAAATTATTGAAGTACAAAATTGATTTTAAAAAACCTTTTGAAATCCAATTACAAGAAAACAAAGTTGCACTTGAAAAGGAATATGATGAAGCTCGAAAGGATATCATTCGAACTAGAATGATGAATAATTATATTTCAATGAAGGATTTTGATAGGGCTTATGCAGTTGGAATGGAATTGCTGAGCTGGTGTCATTTAGATGTTTGGTGGCTAATGAATGTGTTAATTGAGCAAAAAGCAATTGTTGGAAATAAAATTAAAGAGGTTCAAGATCTTTATTTTGAGCATTTAACAAAGTTTAAAGACAATTCTTATTTGTGGAATAGTTTAATGGAGGTATTTATGCTCGCTCCTGAACAAATATCAATAGGTTATGTAGATGAGATTTTTCAAATGTCTCACTCGGACGGGGTTAAAAAAGCCAATGTAAATTGGAATGATATGGGACGCGTGTATTTTGAAAAAAGAGCTTTTACTAAAGCGATTGATTCATACCTAGAGGCCGTGGAGCAATTGAGACCTAGTAATAAGAATTATTCGAAGCATTTGGCTATTTATTATGGTAATATTTCGGAGGCATATACCCAATTAAATGAATTTGATACTGCTATTGCTTATGCCAATAAAGGCATTGAAATGGAGTTTGATAATAAAACATTGATTGAACTTAAACTAACGGCGCTTTGCAAAAACTTGCAAAGCGATATGGCTAAAGAATTTAAGGATGAAATATGCAAAGATTTTCCGCACATGAGAGAGCGGTTAGAGGAAGTGATAAAAGAACACAAGGACAGATAAATATTTGCTATTTTAGAATGACAAGAACAATGAAAAAGGAAAATTTATCAGACTTTGAAATGCATTCAGCAGGTGCTATAGTTCGGCACAAAAGCCCTTTTGAAGAATTAGCCTCATATGTTAATGTGTCTGCAATTACGCAAGAGTTTAGAAAACAATGGGTGATTCCGTTTTATTTTGAACTTAACAATCATTCAGATGATTGGGTTCAAAAAATGATCGATTTAAAACCGAAAATAACGAAAGAAATAATCCTTCAAAACTTAGGCGATTTTGATTGGCGCACAAGATCAACAGGAAGTTATTTTGCGGCGATAACAAATGCTGAGTATACTGAAGATATTATAGGAACTCATTTATTGAAAAGTGAGGTTTGCTTTGCTGGTGTTCAGTATGCAATTACATTGGCTGCTTTCAATACAAAAAAATCTGCTAATTATTTAAATCGCTATTTAGAATATTACTTGACAAAACCAGAACTATATTTTGACCAATCCAATGTGCTACAGGTGCTTAAGTATTTAGACGAAATAAATGGCACTAATCATTTGAGCAAGCATTTATCTTCATTTAAAATGTTTTTAGAACTCCAACAAGAACTAACAATAAATACTTTAGAAAACTTTAAGAAAATAATGCCCGAAAAACTAGGTGAAATGGAGCAGGGAATTCAAAAAATGAAACAGATTGATACAAGTATAGATTCTACAAGGGTATACAAAGCTGTGGAAACAATAAACAGAATAATTAAAGGGTAACTTAGGAAGGGAAGATGACTGTTAAAGCTTGGGTAATGCTACTTTTTTTGATCCCAAACATACTGTTTGGGAAAAACTACATTGATTATTATAAAGGAATAAATAACGGTAAACTATCAGCTGCAGATCAAAACATTCAAGAAAGTATTCAGAGTTATTATTCCACCTTTGAAAAATTTGATTTTGTATTTGCCAGAGATTGTTATAATGCAATTGAATTGGCTGCATTTGTCAAGGATACTGTAAACCTTGCTTATTTCATAAGAAGAGGCATAAGACAAGGGCTGAAATATGATCAAATATTGAAGATTGAAAATGTTGCCCAATTTAGTGAGTCAACCTTTTTAAAAATAATCGAAAAAGAAAAGCCAGTACTTGAAAATAGCTATAAAAAAAAGGTTAATTGGAAGTATAGAAAAATCATAATCAAAATGTTTAAAGAAGATCAGGACATGCGAAAAAGGTATTATGATGCTCCTTTTTTTAAACGCAGAAAAATTGGTCTTGAATGGGAGCGTTTGAATGAATGTCAAATAGAAGAGATCATTAAAATGACTCAATTATATGGTTTTCCAGGTGAAAAGTTAATAGGTATTGATACTCAAGAAATGCATCCAAAAATATATACTAGTAATTGCTCCGCAGGAATGCCAATAGTGTTGTTTATTCATCACTATAGCCAGCCTAATAAGTCGTATGATTCATTACTGTTTGAGCAAGTAAAACTAGGAAATTTATATAACGAACATTTTGCAACAATTTGTGATTTTGAGGCTGAATTTGGAAAAGATGAATTTGAAAATTATGGCTATTTTGCATTTAAGCAGAAACTGAAGAGAGTTAACGAGGAGGAGATTAACAATAGAAGGAAAGAAATTGCATTATTATCGATTAATGAGTTTGAAAAACTAAGTGTAGCTAAATCAATTACAAAGTTTTGGAATAGACTTTATTAAAGTTGATTTTTTTCAAGGAACAGACAAAGCATATGAGTATTGAAAAAGCATATAACAGTTGGGCGGACCAATATGACACGAATAAAAACCTTACGAGAGATTTAGATAAGCAGGTTACGATTGAAACATTGAGCAAGTATAGGTTTGAACAAGTGTTGGAATTAGGTTGTGGTACAGGAAAAAATACGCAATGGTTATTGAGTGTTGCTGCAAATGTAATTGGGTTAGATTTTTCTCAAGAAATGTTGAATAAAGCCGAAACAAAAATTAATGATGATTGCGTAAGTTTTAGAAAAGCAGATTTAAACCTTCCGTGGGAAATTGAGAATGACTTTGCAGACTTAATTACGAGTAGCTTAACATTGGAGCATATAAAGGATCTTGAACATATTTTCAGCCAGGCAAAGGATAAATTAAAGCCTAGTGGATTGTTTTTTGTTTGTGAATTACACCCATTCAAGCATTATTCTGGGAGCCAAGCAAAATTTGAAACTGAGGACGGCACACAGGAGTTAGAGGTTTATACCCACCATATATCTGATTATATTAATGCTGCAAAAGAATGCAATTTGGAACTGATAGAAGTAAAAGAGTGGTTTGACGGAGAAACCCAAATTGAATTGCCTAGGCTGGTTTCTTTTGTATTTAGGAAATAATAACCGAAGATTAAAATAATCGTTCTAAGATAGATTTAAGGCAACATGTGGTTAACTTCAACCTCCGATTTTTCTCTCACTTTGCTTGATACCGAAAGAGCATTGTAAGGGCTAAATTCTTCAATCATATTTCGATCATATAACGTTCCTAAAAAGGGAAATTCTTCATTTTCGTGTGTCGGTAATCCCTCAAGTAGCGTTTCAACTTGAGAACTTGATAAGTCCCATTCTTTGCTCAATCGTTCAATTGAGGGTTCCATAAAACTAATGTATAAGAGTTCCATTTGAATATGCTCTGTCACTTGCGTATAGTCCACTCCAGTTGTTATTTGCTGTTGTTTTGATTGTAGTAAGTTTCGGAATCTAATCAAAGTGTCTTGTAATTGAAGGTAGGTTAAATAACCATCTTGTGTTGATTGCGGAAAAAACAAAGGTTGTATCCCAGATTCGTGACACCAGATGCATTTGCCAGGTTTTCCAGCTTCAGAATTTAATGCAGATGCGGCGTTTACACGATTTCCCTCCACATCAAAAATTCCAAAGCGTGGTTGTCCATTTGGCATTAAATCAACTGTTTCAAGTTCTAATAATTCTCCTGTGTCAGGATCTGTTTCTTCTGTAATAAATAATTGCTTTAAACCAGTTTGGTCAGATAGTTTTATGATGCGGTGTTTAACAGAAATAGCTGAATTATCTACCAATCCCAATACTGGCAGTAGCTCATAACCACTCAATAATTCAGAAAAATTTAAGGGCATCTCAGTCAACGTATAATAATGTTCAGACGCTCCTATGAGCAAGGCAACATATCTGCCCATATCAATTGCTGAATTATTTGCAAATTCTTCCGAATTGATTAATGTACTGTTCAGTTTTTCTAAATTAACCTCTGCCGTTGCACTAAAACCTAATTGTCTGACATTAACAGCAATTACATTTCCTGTAGTGGTCATGTTAAACAACTGGTTTGTATTAATAGCCCCCACATGCGAAAAAGCCCACGACAATCCAATAAGAGCATTTTCAAAGCTATCTTCTGTGTAAGATTTATTCCATTTTAAATGAATGATATGATTTTGCCGAGGAGTTTTATCCTTTAAACAGCTAACTACTAAGAGTAGGCTTATTAAGAGTGAAATTTTATGTGTTATTTTTATCATTCGCAGCAGTGTCCTTGTAAAGTTAATGGTTTCGTTTAAGCTAAAACATGGCTAACAGGTAATTTTTATGATTGCATCTTTTTTCTCTTGCAATGGACAAACAAATCTGTATATTTGGTAACACTGCCTAGTTCAATGCTAATTTAGGCGACTTTAATTATGAAAAAAATTCTACTGTTTAATCCAAGAAGTGGTAAATGGAAACACCGTGTTCCCAATTCTATTCTTCAAGTTGCGGCATCTGTTAATGATTCGCACGAGGTGTTTTACGTAGATGGAAACTTAGAAAAAAATCCTGCGGAAAAAATTCAACAATTAATTTCGGAAAATGGCATTAGCTATTTTGGGTGTACAGTTATGCCTGGTCCCCAATTAAGAGAGGCGATTCCTATTAGTAAACAAATTCGAGAAAATTTTCCAGCAGTAAAAATTATTTGGGGAGGTTATTTTGCAACAAATCAATATAAAGTAGTGTTGGAAAGTAATTTTGTAGATATTGTTATTGCAGGCCCTGGAGATAAGGCATTTCCTAATTTGCTAAAAGCCTGGGAAAATAATGAGCCAATTGATGAAATCAAAAATTTGATTTATAAGAATGCGGAGGGCGATATAGTTAAAACCAGAAAAGAGGAATTGTTGAATCCGGATGATTTACCAGGAATGCCTTATGCTGATTTTAACCAATTTTATCCTGTTCAGAAGTATTTAGCAAAAACATTTATGGGGAACAAAACCATGGCTTATCATTCTAGTTTTGGTTGTCCATTTACTTGTTCATTTTGTGCAGTTGTTCCTATTTATAATGCGCGTTGGAAAGGTAAGTCGGCTGAAAACATGTATCAGGAGGTAAAATGGTTAAAGGATACTTATGGAGTTGATTCATTAGAATTTCACGACAATAATTTTTTTACATCTAGAAAAAGAGTTGTAGAATTTTCTAAGTTAATCCTGAATGATAATATAAAGTGGTGGGGAGAAGGACGGATTGATACACTAGATAAATATTCAGATGAGGATTTGCAGTTGATGAGTGATGCAGGTTGCAAAATGATCTTTTTTGGGGCAGAAACTGGAAGTGATGAAGTACTTAAACAAATGGATAAAGGAGGAACTCAAACCGCCGAACAAATTGAAAAGTTCGCCGTGCGTTTAAGTCAATTTGATATTATTCCAGAATATTCTTTTGTTTTAGGAATGCCAGGAGATGACAAGGTTAAGGTGATGAAGCAAATTGATGATGACATTAACTTTATCAAAAAAATTAAACGTCTTAATCCAAAAACGGAAATAATCATTTATTTATACAGCCCTGTTCCTACCGAAGGATCAGATCTATATGAACAAATTACAAAAGCAGGATTTTCTTTCCCTGCTACATTAGAGGAGTGGTTAGATCCTTCATGGGAAAACTTTGATCTTAGAAAAAATCCATTAACGCCTTGGTTAACTTCAGCAATGGTGGATAAAATCAAGAATTTTGAAACCGTTCTTAACGGATATTATCCGACAAGTTCTGACTTTCGAGTGTCAGGAGTGAAACGGACGTTATTGCGAACCGCGGCTTGGTGGCGTTATCGATCTGGAATTTATAATTACCCTTATGAAATTAAGGTTTTGCATAAAATTTGGAAATATCGCCAACCAGAAATAGAAGGATTTTACAGCGAATAGTGTAGTCATGAGACGAATTCCTGCTAAAATAATCAGTCCTGTGCTGCAGTTTTATGTGAAGCATTATTTTAAAAAGCCACGACCATACCGTTATAAAAACATAAATGGAATTGTTAATCCGGGTGTTTTTTTTCCTCAATTTACCATTAGTACTAAAATGTTACTTCAGTTTTTAGAGGAGAAAGACTTGAAGGGAAAGCAGTTTTTAGAATTGGGGTGTGGGACTGGATTGGTTAGTGTTTTGGCAGCAAAGCAAGGTGCAAATGTTACAGCATCTGATATTAACGAGGCTGCAATTGAAAATGCTCAACATAATGCTGATCGAAATGGTGTGAAGCTGAATAGCGTCTTATCAGATTTGTTTGACGCTATTCCTGTACAAATATTTGATACAATAATCATCAACCCGCCATATTATCCAAAAGATCCTAAAAACAGAGCAGAGGAGGCCTGGTTCTGTGGGGCGGCTTTTGAATATTTTGAAAAATTATTTCCTGCATTACCGCAGTATTTTAACGCCGAATCTGAAGTATTCATGATTTTGTCAGAGGATTGCGAATTTGAGCGAATAAAAGCAATTGCAGAAAAGAGTCAGTTGAAATTTTCAACGGTTTTGCAAAAGAAAAAATGGGGAGAGATTAGTTTTATTTATCGGATTCAGAAGGTGTAATGATTTCTTAGCCAAGTTAACGCAGGATTACAAATCCTGTTAAACGTGCGCTTTTGTAGTTCTAAAGACTTTCACGGCTGTGTAGGATTTACATTCCTGCACGAAACGGTTTGTTTATTAAGTGATGGGAAATTTTTTGCCAAGTTAGCGCAGGATTTGCAATCCTGTTAAACGTGCGCTTTTGTAGTTTTCAAGACTTTCCACGGCTGTGTAGGATTTACAATCCTGCACGAAACGGTTTGTTTATTAAGTGATGGGAAATTTTTTGCCAAGTTAGCGCAGGATTTGCAATCCTGCACGAAACGGTTTGTTTATTAAGTGATGGGAAATTTTTTAACCGAGTTAGCGCAGGATTACAAATCCTGCGAAGCGCGGAGGCTGCGCAGATTTTGGTTCTAAAGACTTTCACGGCTGTGTAGGATTTGCAATCCTGCACGAAAAAACTTCCCTAAGAAACAACAGCCGTTTCTTCATTACTTTTACGCTTTAACCATAACAGTTGCAAGTAAATCAAATTTGAACTTATTTTAAAATAACCCCACTTTGGCAATTTTTTGAAATTGCCTTTTTTCATTAGTTCAACTGCTTGTTTTTGACGAAAACGTTTATGTATGTAACGGTGTAATCGTTTATAAAAGTCAGGTGAATAAGTGCTTTTATACATTAAAAGTAGTTCGTCTGAATCTTCCCAATTGGCTTTGTCATTTAATTGTGACTTGACAATATCAAAGAATTTTGTGCCAGGAAGCGGATAGGAGACAGATACTCCAATGTCATATGGCATTTGCTCAAAAAGCAAGTTTAGCGTTAATTTTATATCCTCCCAAGTTTCAGTTAAATAACCAAACTGCAGAAAATAGCATGGCTTTATTCCACCTTGCTTCATTAAACGAGTGCTTTCTTTTATTTGATCCAAGGAAGTTCCCTTATCCATGGCGTCTAATATTTTTTGAGAGCCACTTTCTGCTCCAATCCATATTTCATCACAGCCTGATTCAGCTAAATTATCAATAGTATCATCTTTCAATAGTAAATCTGCCCGCGATTGTATTTTATAGCGAATTGAAACGCCTTGCGCTTTTAATTCTTGATTAAATTCTTGAACCCAACTTGGCTTTAAACCAAAAATATCGTCTCCAAACCAAATATGATCAAATTTAAATAAGGATTGCATATATTGGATTTCACGGACTACATGCTGCGGAGATCTGCTATTATAGCGATTGCCATAAATAGGTTTTGCACACCAATTACATTTATAAGGACACCCTCTGGTAGTGGCTACATTCACAGAGAAGTAACCATGTTTGCTCCAAGCTGTTTGGTAAGGTTTAATATCGATTAAATCCCACGCCGGAATGGGAATACTGTCCAAATCTGTTAAAATAGGACGTTTAGAGTTTTTCTTAATCTCATCATTTACTTTAAAGGCAATTCCGTCTAAATCTTGCACGGCGCCTTTATTTTTTATAGTGTTAACAAGATCTAAAAGTGTTAATTCTCCTTCTCCCAATACAATTTCATCTGCTCCTTTTTCTAAATACTCTTCATAATGATCTGTTGAATCACTACTTGCAACAATTACATGAACACCCTTTGCCTTGGCACATTGAATCATTTCAAATGCCGCTTCACGCATGCGAGTCAAACACATTTTTGTCAAGTAATTGAAGCCATCATCATAAATAACCAAAACATCAGGTTGGTTTTTATCTAATTCGGCATTCACATCCTTAGGATTTCGTGAAAAGAAAGTGTCAAATAATGCAATGTCATATCCTTTCTCACGTAAATAGCCGGCGGCTGTAATTGTACCTAATGGCGGATATGGTTTACTAAGTTCGAATTGTTTAGGGTCAAAGTAAAGAAAGTAGCTATGTGTAAATAAAATTTTCATTCTACAGTAGTTGATTCAATATTCTGTTCAAATCTATCCATTCGTTCAGCGTATTCTTTTAATACTCTATTTTGAAAGTCTCTAGGATGATGCTTTGAAACACCACGGTTAGATCGCATGGTCAAATTAAATTTGGCTGCATCAAAGTGTTTAAATTTTTTCTCCCATTTTTTATAGGTGAATTTCATTAAATAAAGATCAAATCTGTCACCCATTTTTCCTTTAAAAACGAACTGTATAAATCGACCAATCCAGCTTTTTCCCTTCACTTCTTTTACATCTATAAAACGCTCAAATGGGTTAATAAACTTGGTAGACCAATTGTTTTCTGTTCTAAATTTGGAGATGATTTCATTATTATAGACAGGTAATAAGTATTGAATCTCAATTGCTGTGAAAATATTTTCGTCTGGAATGAAAAGGTTTTCTTCATCTACGAAATAATTTACACAAAAATATTTTTTAGAATTCAGCAGAAATATTTTTTTAAAAACCACTAAAAAAGTTCTGCAAATCCATAATCTGCCTTTGTCAGTAATTATAAAATAATCAATATCGCCATCTTCATGCATCACATTTTTAGATAGCGAGCCTGAAATGGCAATGCCTTTAACAAACGGAAATGAGCGAATTAAACGGGCATAAAAAGGAAGTTTATCGAAGTATTTTTCTGCTCGTTTTTCTTTTAATTCACGTTCTTCAATCAAGGGAAGGATTTCCGCCCGAATACTAACAAAATCTTGCATTTCATAGCAATGTCCTGCATTCTTTAGCGCATCAATTTCTCGATTTAGATCGCTTTCGTTAGTGTTACATAATCGAATCAATTCCCTTTTATGTAAAGGATGACTAAAGATGTCGAAATAACACAAGTATTTTAGTATTTCAGTTTTCAAAGTATCAGGTCCGCTGCGTTAGGCTTATTCAAGGGGAACAAGATAACGATTAATTAAGAGAACTGCTTTCTAAACTTCAGGAATAAATAAACGATTTATTTATTGGTAGTTATGAATGAGTAATTCAAGTATTTATTGTCATTCAGAATATCTATTTTTACAGCAGAAATGTCAATGAGCAGAAAAACACCCAAATATTTCCACTATTTTTTAGCTTGTGTGCTTTTTGATTCTTTGATTTTGGCAGGGATTCATTATCTGTTTTTCACTGCCGAGCATCTTTTAGTTATTTTGAGCATTTGGGGAATTGCTAATTTGATGAATTATCCTCGATTAGTAGGACGGCGATATATCAGCCATTATAAGTTGTTGGGCTTAACTGTTCGCCAATTATTGACTTTTTTCATTTTATACGGATTAAGCTATGCTATTTTAAATTCACGCATGTCTTGGCCATCTTTTTGGGATGCATTACCAATTCTCTTTGTTTTAATGAGCCGATTAATTTTTGTGTTTATTTTACGCTTTTATAGGATTAAAGGTAGAGGGTATAATCGATTTTTAATTATTGGAGATACACCAGTAATGGATCAACTCTCTAATCGTTTTTTATCGAAAAAGAGCTATGGTCATATTTTAGAAGGTAAATTAAATGAGTTTAAACAAGAGCCAATTCAGGATTTGATTTTAAATAATGGTTTAAATGAAATTTATTGTTCCTCACGGTGTGTTTCACAAGATGATATTTCTAAACTTTTAGCATTCTCTTTTCAATATGGTGTTAATGTACATGTTGTTTCTGATAATGCTGCTGAGGAGCAAGAGGACTCTAGTTTTGAGTCCATTGCTTTAGAATATTCAGAACTGGATTTAGAGAATTACCCATTAATTGATCAAAAAAACTTAATTATAAAACGGTGCTTTGATTTGCTATTTTCAACCATTGTAATAATAACAATATTAAGTTGGGTCACTGTCATTTTAGGAATCATAATTAAGTTAGAATCTAAAGGACCAGTATTTTTCATTCAACCTAGGGCAGGAAGAAATGGAAAATATTTTATGTGCCTTAAGTTTAGATCTATGCGGCAAGATTCAGGCATAAAGCAAGCAACTAAAAATGATCCGAGAATTACAAAAGTTGGTCGTGTAATTAGAAAATTGAGTATTGATGAATTGCCGCAATTTATTAATGTTTTTAGAGGTCAAATGTCGGTTGTTGGCCCCAGACCTCACATTAAAGATTTGAACGATAAATACGATTCAACCATCAGCAATTACAATGATCGAATATTAGTTAAACCCGGAATTACGGGATTATCTCAGATTACAGGGCACCGTGGCGAAACAAATGGTAAAAGCTCAATGTCCAACCGAATTCGAATAGACATTCTTTATCTTCGAAGTTGGACACTGTATTTGGATTTAGTAATTATATACAAAACAATTGTGGACGTTCTCTTTTTCAAAAGTAAGAATGCTTATTAGGTTGTATTAGACCTGTTCCAATCTTGTAATTAGTTCTTCAATAGTTTTTCGTTTATCTGGGCGCGCTTTAGAAACCTCTTTTTTAAGAAATGGTAGTGCCAATTCGTTTAAAATTGTAAAACCGTTGAGTGCCAATTTATTTATGCGCGAATTTTTATGAAATAAGAGTGGAACTAGCGTAGGAGTAATTTCTGCTTTTTTGGAATGTGTAAGTGTGCTAATTGCTTGTTTAAGCAAACCAATGTCCTTATGTGTTAATAAGGATTGGCAAATTTCTAGATATCGTGATTTAGCAACTGTTTTTTTCAACCCTCTTAACGCTAAGCTTCTTATTTTAGACGACTTATGTTCGTTCAGTAAAGTTTCTAGTAGTTGGTCATAGTTTGGAACATCATAAGCCCCCATACTTTTAATTATTGCTCTTAGCGCATGTTCATCTGCAATGTTTTGTGCTAATACTTGCGATTTTATGTATGTTATTATATTTCTTTTATCAGCTTCTTCTAACAATTCTAATGCTTGATAATCTGCTCCAAAGTGAAGCATAATGGCAAAGTAAGTTTCGTTTTTGAAAGCTTTGATTTTACTCAACTCTATTAAAATTGGAGTTTGCTGTTCTGGTGTTAAAGTCTCAAGAGCGTCAATAGTGGTTGAAATGATAGCTGAATCAAATTCTTGTTGACGTTTAAAATGCTGCAATAAAAAATCAACATCAATAGGATTTAACCAATTGATCGATTGAATAATGCAGGATATTGCAATTGTGTGTTGTTCTGTTTGTTCAAATTTTGAGAGTAAAAATTCTTTAGCGCTTTGAATTGCTAATATCTTTTCTGATTCGTTTACTAAAAGATCATTTAGGATATTAATTTGCAATAGTGTGTCAGAATTTGAAAGAGTAGTTTGCAAATATTCTAATGTGTCAGGAACAAACTTTTGATCGTAGTTGCACATTTTATACATTAAACGGAGCACTATTGGTGTTATTTCTGCATCTTGACGCATTGTAACCAATGTGTCAAACAACTGCGGGAAATACAACGTTTGCTCTGGTAATTTATCCAACCAGGTAAGGATGCTCAGTTTTCCGGCAAGGTTAACTTCATTTATGACATGTAAAAGTTCTTTATGAATAGGCGAGTGTTTGTAGAATAACTGAATCAGTTCAACCTTTCCATTTTTTATATGTTTAGCCAATAATTGCCATCTAAAAGAGATTGGTTTAACTCTTATTGCGGCGCTTACAAAGTCTAAATCATCTTCCCAAAACAAATCAGTTTCAATTAATTTGTCAACTGTCTTGGTGAATATTGTTTCATTGTCTTTCAGAAGGTTGAAAAGAGAAGCAATTTTATCTTGATTTTCAAGAATGTGGTTGCGTGATTGTGCAATGTAACTTAAATAAGTTGACGTTAGTTCTTCAATTTGCAATTGATTTAGTGAAGTATACGAAATGTACTGGTGTCCTTCAATTATGTCATTTATAAAAGCCGAATTAAAGAATGGGAAAAGTCTTTTTTCATCTTTAAAGGTAAGTCTGAAATCTTGCTTCTCTTGTTCGCCAAGGTTATTATAAAAATCAATGATTTTGTGCTGAATAGAGAGAATGTCTTCTTCAGAAAGTTTTTCGATTAAACTAACTTTATCTTGTGTTTTGCAAAGTTTAAAAAGGGTAGGTAGGGTAATTGATTTAATTAAAGGATTGTGAGATAGCCAACGTAAGACATGACGGGTGTTATTGCTTAGTAACGCTGTATTTAGCTGTTCCACTTCTTGAAATTCCCAGTGTTTAAAGGAATTGAATATATGTTGTGCTAAATTATCGTCATGTTCGTTTATCGCCCAATTAATTACCTTTTTAGAGTTTGTTGAGATAAAATATTCCGTTGTTAACTTAGCAAGGTTTTTATTCATTTTTAATTGCTGAACCTTGTCAAAATTGTTCTCTGTTTGCAAGAATGCTGGAAAAGCCCAATTTCTAATATCATTGTCGTTAGCAGAAGCTGCTATGTATAGGTTTTTAGGATCAATTATGCCGCCTCTTTGTCTTAAAATGTCCAATAATGAAAATGCTAATTCTGGATGATGCTCAATATTTAATCTAAGTTCGTCAGTAATTAAAACAAACTCGTGTTTATTCAACAACTGTATGCTTTTACGCAAACGTTTTTTGTTTTTATCAGAATCATTGGCAATTAATTCTTGCATGGCATTTTGACAAGATGTTATTGCTTCAGAATTTAATTGCAAGCCAGACTCTTTTATAGAGTTTTGGGCTTCATTCATTTCTATGTTAAACCCTCTATTTGCATGAATTCTTCCTATTTCATTAATCAATTTATAATCCTCAGAATCAATTGCATTAAGCATGAGCTCTTTTTCGCGGTTGGTCTTACAATATTCAAGCACATTCAATGCATAACTTAGGTAGCCACCAAACAACATATTTTTTAATGCAGCTTTTACAGCTGCTCTTAGTCCGCTATTATCGTTGTATTTTAGAATATTGAATAGGGGCTGAATAGCAGAATAATTCCAGTGAAGACTTAAATAGTCCACCACGGCCTTTTTTATGTTCATGTTACGGTGATGCAACAATTTTATAATGCTTTCTGTTAATGCGTGGCTCCCAATTTTTTTACTGGCAATAATTGCCTGACGCATTCTGAAAATATCAGAATCAAGTGTCAAAAAGGGCAATAATTTTTTTGATAAGTTATTAGATTTTGTGTTGCCTATAATTTCAATTCCAATCTTTTCTAAATGCACGTTATTTGGTGCTAAAAAGATTTCCATGTTTTGCTCGATTAAATCTTTATCCGCAGCATTTGCCAAATATTGGAGAATTATTGTCTGGTTTTCAAAGTTGTGTTGCTCCTGTTTGAGTAAATTAATTAATAGAAAAGTTTTAGCTTTCAAAACTGCCTCATCTACACTGTATTTAAGAAGAGTTCGCGGTGAAATTTTTTTATTATCGTATAAGTTTCCTAATAATTTGCCAATTGACTTAACGGCTCTATTTCGAACCTCTTCGTTATCATGCAATACCAACTTACTTAGGATTGAAAGTCCTCGCTTATCTTCAAAAGATATGAGCTTTTTCATGAGGCGCTTTAGGTCAGAGGGTGAGGAGCTTGACGCAAGTTTAGGAGCAATTTGTTCGAAAAAAGAACCATCCACCTGAGGGTGTAATGCTGCAGTGATTTGATTAAAATACGGAGGGTTCCATTTTGCAATTTCATTAAGAATGTCAGCCGGTTTTGTGCTGAGTTCTAATAAAAATGTAACGGCTTGCTCCTCCCAGTCATACACATTAATCTTTTCAAATGTAGGGGCATTTATGTTGAGCTTTTCTTTTAAAAAATTAGCTGTTTTATTATTGCCCAAATAGTACAAAAAGCGCATGCTTTGTCCAGGCAACTCATCAAAATGACTTAAAATAGAGTCCTCCGAATTAAAATGAGATAAAGCTAAAAAAGCATCTAAAACCAGTGTTTTTTCTGAACCTTTTTTTAGAGTAGGATAGAGCTTGCATAAGGCTTCATGTCCCTTTTTATTATTTAACGAAACAAGTAAGCTTAATTTTCTTTTGAGACTCGTATTTTGATTTTGTGTAAATAGATTCAGCTTTTCCTGATCTATTTCAGCTATTAATTCTGCAATTTCAGAACCTCTATAGTAGTTGCTCTTTGCATAAGTTTCTAGCAATATGTTTAGCTGTTTTTTATCGAGTTTAAAACCTCTTTTATTTAAGTTGATTAGGGTTTTCACTATTGTTGAACCTAACCTTTCATCACTTCTTTTAAAAAGGTTGAACAATGTGGGAATGATTGCAGCGTTATTAGCGTGTTTGAGGTTGTTAATAACAACTTTTTTTATTTCTAAAGACCAGCTTTCACCTTCCAGAATTCTTTGCATTAATTCATGATTTGGATGATGCTTTAACTGATCAATAAAAGCAGTTTGAATCGTTTCACTTTTTTTACTGATAATCCAAAACTCTTTTTCTGGAAAATCATCAAAAATGAAAGGGAAGTGGTTTATTACTTCTAAGGCTCCCAATATTAAAGAATCATTCTCTGAGTTAAAAAGACTTTTAATACGTGATTTGGCCCATTTAAAATTGTAATGCCCTTTTTCTAACCCTCTTTTAATAAAAAGAATGGCGTGCTTTTGTAGCAAATAAATATTAGATTCTAAAAAGAGGGTAATTCTTGTTTGAGGAACAATAATAGAACTACTCAATAAATCAGTAAGAATAAGAATATGAAAGGGATTGGTTGGATCAATTTTCCAGTTAGAGTCATGCAAAAAGCAGGCCTTTAGCCATTCCAATTCCACTTTTTTTGGCATGGTTTCATATTGCCAATTGGGGAGTGTTAGTTGCGTATTGTATTTAACAAATAGTTGTGCTATTTTAAACTGCACCTCATAAGGATAAGATGCGCTACGATTGGCAATTTTTAAAATGTCTAGACGCTCGGTATCTGAAAGTACTGTGTTTTTGGCTTCTAAATAAGATGTAATGCGAACATGATGATTAAAAATTTCATTTGGAGTAAGTCCGTTATTCATAAGAGCTAATGTATTTAGTTAGGCCACTGCTTGTTCATAAAAATAAGGCATTATCTGAATTTTTGTTAAGTATCAGTCTGAAAAAAGGAAGTGATGCTTATTTCGTTCCATTACCGGGGGAGAGTTCTACTTTTTTAAAATGATGTTTGAAACAGGTAGTGTATTGATATTTAGGTTTTTAATGTTGTGTTTTTGCGATTTTAAAAGTGACGTATCACCAAAAAAGGGTTTTTTATGGCTTTACTGTCGCTATACATTTGTTACAAATCATTAAACACAAAAATTATGAAAAAAGTTTATCTATTCGCATTGCTAGCATTAGGTTTATCAACCAATGCTATGAGCCAAATTGACATTGATCCAATTCCAGTACTTCCTGATCCTTGTATTGATTCTGTTGACCTAGAATTTTATGCATTACCGGTTGGCGGGTTGCCCTGTTCATATTGGTTTTTCCAAGATATTTTGCCAACGCATGATTCCTTAGGAGTTTATTATTTAAATATTGAATGGGATTTTGGAGATGGTAATACATATATTGAAACTAATACGGCAGCAACCTATCATTCGTTTGATGCACCAGGAACATATACGGTATGTGCCACAATTTGGTCAACAAACGGGGAAGAATGTTGTAAAACACAATATTGTAAAGACGTGGTGGTAACAGGGGCATGTGATCCGTGTATTCATCTAGATAATTTCGATTTTACGGTAACCGGAACAGGGCCATTTGAGGTTGAGCATGCTGGATCAATAACAAATGTGAACAATTTTGGATATTTAGTTGAGTTTGGAGATGGAAGAATTTTGAGTCAAAGTTTACCGTTTATTTTCACTTATTTTGATGATGGCAGCTATGCCTTTAGTATTACAATATTCTATTTTAATCCACAAACAGGAGCATGTTGCAGTAGAAAAGTAACTAAAAGAGTAAATTATAGAGAAGGAAGAGCTTCAGAAATTATAGATATGTCTGATGTTGGAGTAGAGGAGCAAACAATTTCATCTGATAATGTGTCTTTATTTCCAAATCCGGGAAATGGACAATTTACTTTACAATCAGTAAATGGTTTAACAATTCAATCAGCAACAGTTTATAGTGTTACAGGCGAGATTTTGCACACAGAAAATGGTCTTAATAACAAGAGTGAAGTAGGAATGAATTTAGAACATTTAACACCAGGGACTTACTACGTATTAATCAATGAAAAAGATGAGAACAATAGAGCTTTCAAGCAATTAGTGATAGAATAAAATCACTTATAAATCAAAAGGGCAGGATTCTATTTTAGATCCTGCCCTTTGAATATGAAATTGAGCTACTTAAAGTTCTTATTCAATAATTTTAAGTGCTCCAATAAGTTGTTACAGTAAATAATGAATCTTATTCAAAATATGTGTCGAAAATAGTTAATTCACTTTTAATTTCTTCGGCAATTGCATCTCCTTCCGAAACTTGTTCAATACTATCCATTGATTTTCTAAGATCAATAAAAGGTAATAACCATTTATGAAGCTCATCATGCGCCTGTCCCTTCATTGTGCAATTAGAAATAATAGATTTAGTATGGTGCTCCAAATCATCTGATAAAAAAGCGTAGTCCTCTAATGTTTGCGCTCTAAATCTTGACATTCTCATTTCAATAGAGTCAATAGATAATTTCATTCCTTCATCAATCGTCCATTTCTGATTGTCAATCATAACTAAGTCATGAGGGGTTGATTCTGTTGTTGTTTCAATTATTGCTTCAGTTACCACTGTATCCTCTGAAGTTACGTCTTCAGTATCAGTTGTAGATTCATTTCCTCCGCAATTGAATAGTAAAAAACTACCCATAAATGCTGCTGTTAGGTATGTTAATTTCATAGTCTTAAATTGTTTGCTCTAAGTGTTTATCAAGCACTAAAATACCTTTTAGTTTTGATTTTATTTGTAATTGATCAGAGTTTAATGATATGATAATTGTCACCTTGCGTGTTTACAAGAATTAATAATTCCATTTAAACAAGTACAAACTATTTAACGAAAAACCATCCATGACTGCCTGCTACGGCTCCTGCTGTAGTAATTAAACTCAATATCAATAATACCCAATGCGCTTTATGAATAAAGGCAAATGTTTTTGATGGGTTTTCATTAGCATATTTCTTGAAGAGTTTATGTAGTAAAAGTGGTTCTAAAACATAAAGAATTAATGTAAACAGAATCCAAACTAAGGTCATTGCATGAATCCACCAAAATCGATAATCTAAATAGCGGTCCCACCCATCAAGCGCGTATAACATATAAAACCCACTAAGCCCAGTAAGTAGTGTAGTGATTTTGGCCTGCAAGGCAAAACGGCCTTCAATCTCTTCAAAGGTTTTGATTTGCTCTTCTTTGGATTTTAGTTTTTTTACTGCAGGAATGATTACTGTAGTGACCATTGCTACACCACCAATCCATAAAATGACTGCTATTACATGAATAATGCGAGCTAGTGCATAGTCTTCCATTGTGTTTTATTATAGATTAATCTCCATCTGTGTCTCCAAAAGTAATTATGATATTTAATTCATCCTGAATATCTCCTTTAAAGAATGCCAATAACTCAATTAATAAGTTTTTATAGTCTACAAGTGGAGTAGAGTCGGTATTGATATAATAATCCATTTCATTAGTCATAGCATTTCCAAAAGTCACTGTCTCTTCAAATTTTTCGCTGACTTTGTCAGCCAGTTTTTTATTCTTTTTTCTAACGTTGTTGTAAACAGAATTAAACGTTTCAGTTCCAATACCTAAGTATATTTGTTGTAATTGAAGTACTTGTACTTTAATCTTTTCCAATGCCTTGTTAGCGTAATGACCAACTGCCAATTTATGATCATTTCCATCAAGCGGTTCTGCAATTCGTTTGCTAATTAAGTCCTCTAATACATGAATAATTCTGTTAATTACAATATTGTAAGAATCGCTTACGCCTTCGCCATCATTTTTAATGAAGTTTTTTTGATAAATATTCCAAGTATTTTGAAATTCAGTTGCTGATGAATGAAGGTAGGAGAGGTGGGCATCAACAAAATTAATGAACTTTGGTTCGGTTAATGAATCTGCAAAGGAAGTGCTATAAAGCAAATACTCCAATGCAAACAAACCTTTTCTTGTATTAACGTAATTGGCAATATCATTTTCAGCAAATGATTCTTGTGCGTTAAATGCATCAATAATTCCATTGGTGTCGACAGTCGTTTTATAGAACCTGCTAAAAACATAAACGGCACTAACATCACCTAAATTATAAAAACTAATTTCTTCCATTTGATTCGCTACAACTGAATAGTTACTGATTACCGTTGCAAAATTATCAGCTGTGGAATTGGTACTATACACAGCCCATGAAGATTGCAGTAAGTCTGTAGCATTTATTGCAGCATTTATTTCAGGTTCTGCCTTGTAAGTGTACATTTCTTCTAAAAAAACTTCTTTTTTAAAACGGTTCTTTTTGCAAGCATAACCAATGCCTATAATAACGCAAACTACTATACCAATTTGCAAGGATTCTTTAAGGATACTCTTCATGATAATTAAAGTGATTTAATATAAATAATTAGATCTTCGCGTTCTTGTGCGGTTAAGGCTTTAAATTGATTTTTAGCATTTTCGGCTTCTCCACCATGCCATAAAATTGCCTCTTCAATGTTTCTTGCGCGGCCATCATGCAATAAATAAGTGTGTCCATTCACAATTTCAATGAGGCCAATTCCCCATAAAGGTTGTGTTCTCCATTCTGTACCTGTTGCTAAATAATCTGGGCGCCCATCTGCTAATTCTTCTCCCATGTCATGTAATAACAAATCTGTAAATGGTTGAATGTGCTGATTGTTTAAAAAGGAGAGCTCATGTTCATTACCTGTTGTTAGATTTGGAATATGGCATTTAACACAGTCCATTGATCTAAATAATGATTCGCCATTGCGCACACTAGTAGCGTTTACATTTCTGCGGGCGGGAACAGCTAACGTGGCGCTATAGAGGTAGGTTTTGTATAAATCATCTGCATCAATTTCTACTGTTCCTCCATCAGGTAAATCCATACATTCTGTTTGCAAATCTGTGTGGTTTTCACTCGGGAACAAATGAGACTTAATCCCTAAATCACCTTGAAAAGCTCCAGCAGTTTGCTGTAATAAATCAGGCTGATTGGCTTTCCAACCAAATTTACCAACTGTTGTAGCTCCTTTCTCAACATTCCAAACATAATTTATTTTACCTGATATTCCATCACCGTCAGCATCCATCTCATCAGCAAGTCTCATCAGTGTTTGTTCTGAAATAGCTTCCAATAATCCTAATCCTATCATTTGTTGTCCTACGCGTGGCGACATCATAATTGAGCCATCAAGTGCTCCATAATTTAGATTGGTAAGTGTATATATTGGTTTTCTAAGGGTGTAGGTTGTTCCATCATCATAACTTCCTGTTATGTATTCGAAAACTACTTCAATATCACCTTCTTCATTTACACCAGAAATGGCTAAATCATTAAATTGACCACCATAATTTGGGTCTCCTATAGGACCACCGTGCTCATCTGTTCCATCAATACTTAATCGAATTAAAAAGCCTTTAGCCTCTTCTCCATTGGCTACAAAAGGTTCGCCTCTTCCATCTTTAAAATGACAAGATGAGCATGAGCGTGCATTTAATAAAGGTCCTACACCATCTCTTGCTGTAGTGGAGGCGGGAGCAGAGACCCAATTTTGCCTAAAAAAGCTATTTCCTACAAAAAATAATAATTCACTATCGCCAGTTGCACCTGGCATTTGATGACCAAAAGAATTGCTCGACTGATCATATACAGTTCCATTTATCCCTCCACTTAATTCTTCATAAGGAGATAGGTTTTCATCTTTTTTGCATGAAAAAAAAGTGAGAACAGTCATTAGAATGAGGACTTTATTATGCATTTTAATTATTGGTTTAAATAACAATTGTGCCACTCGACAATTAAGCCAAGTGACACATTATTAACAATGTTCTATAAGTGTTTACTTATTCAGGTAAATTTGTATTAATTGTAAGGTTTAATTCTGCTCCAGCTTCTGCAATTTTATCTCCTAATGCACGTAAATTTGTTACGGTAGAATTAATAGCACCAGAACCTCCAGGACTTTCAAGTGTTAAAGCATGATCAAAAGGAACAGGTATTGCATTTACATTTGAGTTACAAGTTGCAAACAGTTCAGTTAGTTCTTCATTTAATTTTTTGTTTGCTTTTTCAATAATATCAGTTAAACCAGTACCAGAAACTACAGTTCCATTTGTACGAGTATATGATCCATTATAAATGTTTTGGATTCCTTCGAAGTTTGTAATAACATCACGGTGTGTATTATCTGCAAAACAAGAATGCTCATCTTCTTGATCTTGATTATCCAAAGCTGTAAAAATTCGTTCACCCGCTAATTCTGATTTACTTAAGACTCCGATTCCAGTTAAGATATTTACCATTGATTCATCATCAGCTTGGTTAATGAAAGCCGTGCGGTAAGTTCCACCAACTTTCCACTCATTCACTAGTGTATTTAAATGACCAACCAATAATTGAACACAAGCTTTAAGGTATAATCCTCTTCTTTCTTGATTTTCAGCAGTTCCTGTTCCATCCGTCAGGTAATCTGTATAAGGTCTGTCACCAGGAGTTTTTAGAGCAGTATTAGCGTCATCCTGTCCCCAT
Source organism: uncultured Crocinitomix sp. (assembly GCA_937136425.1). Classification (GTDB taxonomy): domain Bacteria; phylum Bacteroidota; class Bacteroidia; order Flavobacteriales_D; family Crocinitomicaceae; genus Crocinitomix. Next base: position 18,911 of record CAKZON010000059.1, on the reverse strand, counting down.
AAAAGAAACTCAATAGCGTGATATCCAATGCTAATGTTCTTTTCTCCTCCAACTTCATTTAAACCTTCAAGAACTTCAGCAGAAATTGTTACATCTACATCATTAATAATTCCTGCTGATGGCGAACCTTCAATATAATCAACATAACCTTCGTCCAATGGCCATGCATTTAAGGCTCCTTCTGGTCCATCAGCATCATCAATTGGTCCGTTAGCAAAGCGATAAGCTTCTGTTTGTCCATAAGGCTCACGTGCATCTAACCAAGCTTGTTTAGCATTTGCAAAACCATCAGCACTTGGAGCTGCAATAAAGTTATTAATTGCAGTTTCTAATTCTAGCGCTTCATTATAAGCATCTTCGTATGAAGCATGGACAATTGAGGCGTAAGTCTCTTTAAACTCAGATTTTAGGTTATTAATTTTCTTTTTCTTACAAGCTCCTAATAAAAGTAAAGCAACCAATAATAGAGTAATTTTATTCAATTTCATTTGTTTCTTATTTAGATTGATTTTAAACAGGGCAAAAGTATTTGCTAGGCAAAAAGACTGCAATACCTCGATTAAGGTATATGGCCAAAAGTGCCTACCACATTTGTGGTATTTTATGATTTTGTAAGATAAAACGGGAAAAAAAAGCGTGGTTAGAATCTGAAATTACCTTCCAAATCATTCATTTAGATTTACTTTTTTATTGAAAATTATTTGAATAGAAGAGGTATTAATTGATAGGAGTTTAACGCTAAACAAACCTTTTGAAAATAAGTGCGTTATTAAGAAATGAGGCCCCTGTTTAAACTATTGAACCAAAATCTATGACAAAATTTAATTTTTTTATAAGTGTATTAATATTGCTCTTTTTTAAGTCGAATTTATTGGGGCAAAATCTCGTTACCAATCCTAGTTTTGAGAATTATGGTACATTGGAATGTGGCATATTGGCAAATGCTACTCAGTTTTCAAACTATATTGATGATTGGAAATATGCCACCGGTGGTACGAGTGATGCTTTTAATAATTATGTTGAAAATAGTTGCTATACCAGTACTTTTTCAACGCACTATGCCTCTGAAGGAACTCAATTACCTAGAACCGGCGAGATTATGGGGGGAATTTATCTTTATAATAACACTTTTACAGGCTGTGGTAACCCTACATGTTTTGATGGATATCGGGAGTATTTGCAGGTGAAATTATTGGAGCCATTAGAGATAGGTAAAACATATGCTGTCGAGTTTTGGGCAAGCCTTGGTGATAGTATGATTTTTGCCTCCAATAATCTAGGAATGTACTTTTCAGATACAATTATTAGTGAGTTCGCCATTGACGGGATTGTAAATAAAGGGTCTTTACCTTTTACACCTCAGGTAAATGAAACAACTATTATAACAGAAACTAATGAGTGGGTAAGTATTAGTGGTTGTTTTATTGCAGAATCTGCAGCCGAGTATATTATTATTGGAAATTTTTATGATAATGACGAAACGGAATCTATTGTAGTGATACCATTTGATGAAACCTTACCAACAATTGATTTTAAAAGACATTCATACTATTATATAGATGATGTAAGTGTGGAGTTAATACCTATTAATCCAACAATAACTGACGAAGATGGTATTTTGACTACTGAGCTTGCTTTAACCTATCAATGGTATCTTGATGACGAAATAATTGATGGGGCAAATGAACAAACTTATACTTATGTAGAAGATGGTTTTTATAAAGTTATCGTAAGTGATTCAAGTGGTTGTACGTTTCAATCTGAAGTTTACATTGTAGGAGACATAGATGTTCATGGAATCGGTGAAAATATGATTTCAGAATTTTCGATACATCCAAACCCAACTCAAGATGAGTTTACAGTAGACTTGCTACTGGGAACATTGCAAGAGGTGAATCTTGTGATTTCAAATTTAACCGGAAAAGAAATTGCTAATTATAATTTAGGGGCAGGGAAACAAATGTCGACAACAATAAATTTAGAAGGCATTCCAAGTGGAATCTATTTAGTCTCTTTAGTGATTGATGGAGAGCAATCTCAGATTAAGCGATTGGTTAAAACTTAAAGCAATTTAATCAAATTATGTTTTATGTGATCCATCATCAAACCTACAGCATTATTTAGAGTTTAGATCACTTATAAGTGAATTTCCAATTGGGCGGTGTAAATGTCGTCATTATCTACAATAGTTAAAACACTTTTTTCAGCATAAACAAGGCCAAGCCTTTGTTTTAAATTTGTTATTCCAATTTCATTAGAAATAGTTTCTTCAGAGACCGTTTTATAGTTTTTGACGTATAATCGAACCTTTTTGTTGGTGACAGTTAAATGAATGTCAATTGGTTTGGGATTGTCTCTACTAACACCATATTTGAAAGCATTTTCAATTAAGGGCATAAATAAGAATGGTGCCAATTGAATATCTTGAGCATCTTGTTCAACAATAAATTTGACTGGAAACGTTGTTCCTAAGCGTATTTTTTGGAGTTCAATATAATCACGAATAAAATCAATTTCTTTTGAAACGGGATTACTCAAATGCATCCCTTCGTTAATCGGATAGCGCATTATTTCTGACAACCTTAAAATAGCTTCTGTAGTTTTGGGCGCATTTTCTTCCGTTGCCGTATAATAAATTGCATTTAGTGTATTAAAAAGGAAATGCGGATTTACTTGTGAGGATAGATAATTTAGTTCTGCTTTCTTCTGTTCTTCCTCAGCCCTTTTTTTATTGAGACTATTCTCTTGTACTATTTTTATTAAACCAACGCTGGTACTAATTCCAATTGTTGTTAAGCCAGCAAAAATTAAAATATCAATGAAATCTCGTTTGTTTATTCTGAATAAAAAGCCTGATTCAATAAATAATGAAATAATAGCATATCCTAATAACAGAAAAACTGTGTAAAGTACGATTAACCCAATTGTATAATACAGTACTTTTTTCTTTGATAGCAGCCTTACAACCAAGAAATGACTATTTGTATAAAACAATGCAATTAATAAGGGGATGAGCAGAAAAGCGTCATCAATAATTCTATTTCTTTCAATAAACAACTCATGAAATGAATAATAAAGTCCAACAATGTCAAACAATAAATGAAGTAATACTACCCAGCATACAATATGAATGAGAATATTTAACCTTTTATTCATTTTTTATTGAATTAGCATTAACTATCAACTAAGTTAAACTAAAAGAAGTTATTTATAATGATAACGCAATCCTAAAGCCCCTTTTACGCATTAACCTTAATTGTTTTTATTAGCGTATAGCCGTCAGTTACATTACCAGAAACAGAATCAGCCATGTTTAAAGCCAATGAATTTTTAAATTCGCCATCCTTTTTATTTTTTGTGTCAAATTCGCCATTATAGCCGGTTGTACCATAAACTGTTTTAGATATATCTTCTGGAAAAGCAACCTGTGTTACTAATAAGGAGGTTCCAGATGAAGTTAAAACTTCAACATGCAAATGCGGTGCTCTACCTGGGTACCATCCTGGATAAATGCTAATAAACGAGGCGTCACCATTAACATCTGAAGTTTGCCTCCCTCTTAAAAAGTGTTGCCCAGTAAAGTCGCCGTCTATCTGTCCGCTATATTCTGAGTAATTACCTTTAGCGTCACATTGCCAAATGTCTACAAAAGCACCTGCTAAGGGGCCACAATTATTGTTTACATTTTGAATTTTAAAATTGATTAAAAGCGGAATTCCAGTTCGGTCTCCAACGATATTTTCATTCACTACTTCAGCAGGAGTTTTGTGCGGAAATGGGCCTACAACCTCTGTCGGAGAAACGGCACATGCTGTGGGATCATCTTTTTTGCAAGCTCCAATTACTGTTGGAATGGCAACTATAGCACCAAGTCCCATTGCACTTTTCTTTAAAAAATCTTTACGTTCCATAATTTTAATTTTTAATGATTTTAATTTTTTGATTTGTACGCGAAGTTGCGAGATAATAAACCCCTAGTGGTAGATGTTCAATATTAATTGACGTTGTTTTATTGGTAATGTTTTCCACATGTACACGAGAACCCAGCTGATTGTAAATTACAATGTTTTCAAATTCAATTTCATTTAATTGTATTGTTATGATTGAGGATGCTGGGTTAGGAGAGACCTTGATAAAATTAGGAGCAGTTTGCTCTTTTAAGCTAAGGTTGTCAGGGCAATAATTACCGTCTGGAGCACTTGTTGGAATATTATAAAGTGGTTCACTAAATAAATTAAATAGTGCGGTATCCATTATTTCAAATTCTGTTGCTGTACAGGCTTCCCATTCTTCTGCAATCCAGTCACATCTTTCACCGTAATTCTGAATGCCTAGCATTGATGTTAGCCCCCAATAAAAATACTCGGTTGCCATACAGTTGTATTCGCATGTCTCATCATTGTAATGATACCAAGCACTTTCAGGGTAAGTTCCAGGAATAGCAACGAAATGCCCTCCTCTTGCCGTGTCCATTGCAACGGTTAAAAAGGAATTATCTGTTTCTCCTTCAGCAAAGGCTAGGGGATATGCGTTTGCATATCCAATTGAGCTTATTGTGTGCAAATTTTCTTCAAGTGTCGCATCAAATTGATCAGTCAATGGTCTTGTAGTTATAATTTCCCCTTCATATAAAACGGCTCCTACACCTTCCCCTTCATAATTGTCAAAAAAGGCATTTTCCGCGGGTGAACCTTCATTTGAAAAAATAGGCATTAAAGCTTCTCGATCAATAAGTTCTGCGTAAACTAAAGGATCATCTACTACGCCATCTTCATCATTGTCGATCCATTCTGCAAAAATTGCTGCAGTATGTTTTACTTTTTCGTCTGAGATTGATGATTCGGCAAATATGCCAATTCCAAAAACATCAATATACTTTGTAAATAATGCTAAGGCAGGGTCGTCTGGTGTGGGATTTGCTTCAATATCAAAACAAACGATATTTTGACCAAAAGTTGAGGATGTTGCTAAGGCTGCAACTGCTAAAATTATATTTTTCATATTGTTAATGCTTATATGTTCCATCAGGTAAAACAGTTGGACATTTATAAATTGGATCGGTTAATAATTCGTAAACGGCAATATCTTGAGCGGTAACTTTTTCATCTGTATTTAGCTTCCATTCTTGCTCTATATCTGCTAGTCTATTTTCTTGAGCGCCCAATAAAGATGTTAAGGCCCAGTAGTGATATTCTGTTACCATGCAGCTGTAGTTACATGTTTTATCGTTGTAAGTATACCAGGCCCCTTCTGGATAACTTGATGGTATTTTGTCAAAAGAACCCCCTCTCGCAATATCCATGGCGTTACTGAGTTTTGTTCCTTTAGTTTCTCCAAATATTTCTGGATAAGCATTTGCATAACCTACATGTGTAATTAAATGCAAAACTTCTTCAAGTGAAGCGTCGAAGGTTCCTGTCTTACCGCTTGCAACATAATTGGGATGCGTTTCATCATTACCCAAGTCTTGACCTTGACGCCCATTTGGAGGAAATAGCTTTTTATCTCCACTTTTTTTCCATAAAAACATAAAAGCTTTGTTCTCAATCATCTTGTCTACCACTAATTGATTGTCTACAGTTCCATCTTCATCATTGTCAAGATATTGTGCCATAACATTTGCCGTATGAAGTAGTTTTTTGTCCTCTACTTTTGGTGCGGCGTAAATGTCAATTCCAAATACAACTACTTTTCGATTGTATTTTTTCAATCCTTTATCGTTGTTTACAACAATTTTAAAATTAGGATCGGTACCCTCGTTAATTGTACCTTTATTTTTTTTGCAACTTGTGGCTGTTAGAAGAAGCAAACTTAAGGTGCCCAGAATTATCTTTTTATTTTTCATGTATATGATTTATTAAAAAGACGATCAAAATAATGATTACCCCCACGTTAAATTAGAAGAGTATACGGGGGAGATTAATGTGTATACTAATGATGTAAAAGTGTATACAAATAAGAGTTAAAGATACTTTTGAAATTCACTGCTATAAGCATCTCCAATAGGAATTTCCGTATTGCCAATTCGAATTTGTTGTTTTTGAAAGGCGTTTATTTTTGAAAGCGAAACGATAAATGACCTATGAACTCTAACAAATTTATTTGAGGGTAATTTTGAATGTATTCCTTTAACATTTAAACGCGTAATAATTGTTTTTTCAGTAGTATGTATTTTCACATAATCCTTTAAGCCTTCAATATATAAGATGTCTTTAAATAAAATCTTAATTGTTTGGTATTCTGACTTTACATAAACATGATCCAATTCTGGCTGTGCAGACGAAGATGTACACAGGGCATTTGCTTTATTCACAGCTTTTAGAAATCGTTCAAAACGAATTGGTTTTAATAAATAGTCTGTAATATCTAATTCATACCCTTTTAAAGCATACTCCTCATATGCGGTAGTAAATATTATTAAAGGTTTATGATTTAAACTCTTAACAAATTCAATTCCTGAAATGTCTGGCATTTCAATGTCAAGTAAAATAAGATCTACCTTATTCGAACTTAAAAACTGAATTCCTTCCAAAGCGTTGGTAGTTGCTAAATCAATATTGAGAAATGGAACTTTTGCAGCAAAATTTTGAAGAATTTTTATAGCAGGTTCTTCATCATCAATAATTAGAGCATTCATATAATAAAGGTAATGAAATTGACATTACTATTGTGTTCAATTTAATGAAACAATTATCTTTTTACCATTTGTATTACACGCCCATCTATCTATATAGCCGTAAAACTAAAATGAAATGGTAGAAGCAATGCCTTTTCATATCTTTATTAACCTAATGGGAGGAGAAACCACATATATCAAAAATATTCAGGCTGAACATCTTACTGATTTTGGTCCAAGTAAATTTGTAATGTCATCTTTAAATAGTTTTTATAAAGAGCATACAGCTTCTCCACTGTCAATAAAATATGTGGTAAATGGTGAAGAGAATTATCGAATTGCTAATCAAAATTATTCCGTTAAATCAGGGCAATATTTTATTCTTAATGAGGAGGAAGATGTTATAATTGATGTCAATTCAAAAGAAAATACGCAAGGGGTTTGTATTTACCCTCCGTTAGATATTATGCAAGGCGCCCTAGAAAAATTAACTGCCGGTACTGATCAAATACTAGAAGGGAATGCACCCAATCAAAAAGTAGCTTTTACGCATAAGGTTAATAGAACAAAAAGTAGTTTGGCTGGTAGATTTCTAGAGCAAAAACTGCATAACCTTAATCGTAATTCAAGCTTATCTGCTATTGCTTTGTTTGAGTTTTATTCTGAATTAGGAGAGGTGTTGATATTGGACCAATTGGATATCAATAAAGAGTTGGTAAAATTAAAAACGCATAGAAAAACAACACAAGAAGAACTTTACAGAAGACTTTCGCTTGCGAAAGATTGGATTCATGATAATAAATTGGATAAGATTCAATTAGAAACATTGGCGGAAATTAGCTGTCTTTCCAAATTTCATTTTCTGAGAAGTTTTAAAGACCTCTATGGAGTGTCTCCTTATCAATATTCAATTCAATTAAAGTTGGATGAGGCTGAAATTTATCGGTTGAAAGGATTTTCATATGCTGAGGTAAGTGAACGAGTAGGTTTTTCTGATTCTAAAAATCTAAAAAGAGCCTTGAAAAAAAGAGGTCTTGCTTCATAATTAGCAATTTTTACCCCCATCTAATATGGCTTGGCTGATTAGGTTTGTAAAAAACTATTAAATGAAACACCTTTTCTTACTGGGATGCTTTTTTGTTTATACTAACTTAAGCGCCCAATTTCATAATTTAACAATGCCAGAAGCCAGCCCGGCTGCTGGAACAGAAATTCAACTTGGAGTTACTAAAATCAAAATTGATTATCACAGCCCTTCTGCAAGAGGCAGAGATGTTTGGAATAATTCCAATGTAATTCCGCAAAATGGCGAACCAATTGCTTGGAGGGCTGGAGCAAATGAAAATACAACAATTGAGTTTGATACAGACGTTTTAATTGAAGGTAAACCTTTAAAAGCTGGGAAATACGGTTTTCATATTATTCCGAATGGTCATGAGCATACCCTTTTATTTGTGCAACCAAATAACCTTTGGGGAAGTTATTATTTAAACCCTGACGAGGATGTTGTATTAAAAACTACTGTAAATGACTCTACTGCAAATTTTTCAGAACATTTACAGTATTCATTTATTGCACGAAACGAGAATAGTGTTATTGCGGGTTTAAGTTGGGGAGATCGTGTTATTCCGTTTAAAATTTCAGTTGATTTAATTAAGACAACTATTGAAAAATTTCGGTATGAATTAAATGGAGAAAACACGTATCGTTGGGAAGCTTGGAATGATGCAGCAGCATGGTGTTTAAGGCATAATACAAATTTGGAAGAAGCGTTAGAGTGGGTAAATAGGTCAATTAACGGAGGATTTGGAGGTTTTGCGGCGCATAATAGTTTCGTTAATTTAAGTACGAAGCTGGAGTTGTTAGATGTTATGGAAAAAACAACTGAACTTGATGCTACTGTGAAGGAAATTCTTAATACTGATTTTGATGTTGATGAAGGACATTATATGGGAGCAACTCTTTTAAGAATCAAACGAGATGCTGATGCTTTGAGTTTGATGCAGAAAGGATTGGAGGCGTATGAAAATGATTTTGGATTATTACTATATGCAGCAGTGGCACATTATTATTTAGGGCAGAAGAAAAAAGCTTTAAAAGTGCTCAAAAAATGTGGAGAATATTGTCCTGCTAGGTTTTCACCAAGATTAGAAAGCATTTATTAACAAATGGCCAATGACACGTACCAATTCCCTAATCGTAAAAACTAAATTATGTACACTAAATATATTTCAGTTATCATCATTAGTCTATTGCTTTCAGGAGGATTATTTGGTCAGTCAAATGGATTGAAAAGAAAAGGTGCGTTAGGTATTGCATTCCAGGCTGTGGATGATTCGACAGCTAAAGCCAACTATTTAAAAGAAACTATTGGTGTATATGTTTTAAGAGTATTACCAGATGCAACAATGGATAAAATGGGCGTAGAATCGGGCGACATTATTACAAAGATTGATGAATATGAGGTAAATTCTGTTCGTGGTGTGCTTGATGCTATTGCAAATTTAAGGGCAGATGATGATATTGAGATTGAATATTATCGCGAGGGAAAATTAAAAACAAAAAAAGGCAATGCTGAGGCGCGTCCAATGGAAGTTTCTCAATATGGAGAAGTGCTTTATGAAGAGGTGAGCTATAAAGGAAATAGATTGCGCTCAATTTTGCATTTACCCCACGGCATTGAAAAACCGCCAGTTGTATTTTATATTCAAGGGTATACTTGTCAATCGGTCGAATATCCAACAGATCCTAATCACAGTATTAGGCGAATAATTGATGATTGGGTAAAAGATGGTTTTGCTGTTTATCGTATTGAAAAACCCAATATAGGAGATAGTGACTGTGATAAAGGGTGTTTTGAATTAGATTTTAACGAGGAACTTGAAGCGTTTCGGCAAGGTTATATGAATTTAAAGGCGGATGCGCGTATTGATTCTAGCAATATCTTTTTGTTTGGACATTCTATAGGCGGAATAATTGCACCAGTATTAGGGGCTGATTTTCAACCCAAAGGAATTATAACTTATGGAACAGTTTTAAATTCATGGTTTGAATATATGCAGGAATTGACAAGAGTGCAAGGAGAAATGTTCAACACTCCTTATGCAGAAATTGAACGAGATATTCGTAACGCTACACCTTTTTGGTATGCTATGTTTATTGAGAAAAAAACGCCTGAGGAAATATTAAAGAACCCCAGTATTGCAGCAATGTTAAAAGAAGAGGGAACTCTTGAATCCTTCAAAAATGGTCAATTTATTTACCGTCATTATACTTATTGGTCAGCCATTCAAGATATTGAACTAACGAATGAATGGCTTAAAGTGAAATCGCATGTTTTAGCTTTGTATGGTGAGTTTGATATTCAGGCATTAAATGCTAATCATGTTTACAAAATTGCTGAAATTGTGAATTCTCACGCCCCTGGAAAAGCACAAGCTCAAGTCATTAAAGAGGCAGACCATGGATTTGTTCGTTTTAGTTCAATGGAGGAGAATATTAATTCATTAAATTCTAATAATTACGGACGAGATTTACGCGAAAAATATCATGAAGGTGTTGCTAAAGCAACTATTTCTTGGATGCAAAAATTGGTGAATGAATGATTCGGTTAGCATTTATAATTAATGCATTTATTTGCTTCAATTCAGTTGCTCAAAATCAATTGATAGGTGTTTTTGAAGAAGAACGCGCGCCAATTGCAGAGTCAGAGTTGAGGTATCGATTTTTTGAAGATGGAACATTTGTCTACCAATATTGGGATGATGTGGGGGATTATTTTGGTTTTGGAAGCTATGATTTGGATAGTCACTATATTAACTTCAACTATATTGATATTCCTGAATTTGCAAAATCAATCAAAATAATTTCTGCTGAAAATAATGACACATGTTCTATGTTACATGTTTTAAATCCGCTAATGCCAGGGGTTCTTTGGAATGTTTCCTATCAAATAACAAATAAAGATTCCATAATTAAAACAGGAAAAGCAGATGAATTGGGATTTGTTTATTTCAACTTAGATTCCAACCAAAATATAACTGTTTACGCCCATTTTGAGAACAACCCTGCAAGTTTTGCATCTTATGCTCAATTCAGTATTAAAGCAAGTGATCAACCAAAAGATTTTGTGGTCTATGCTAATGGATTAATGAAAAGCACCAGTTTCATTCAGCATAAAATAGAATCTTATCCCATTAAAATTAACCGAAAAGGTGATACCTTTAAGATAAAAATTAATGAAGAATGGACTTGGTATAATCAAATTGATATTTAATTGATGAAACGATATTTATATTTTTTTGCATTTGTTTTAATAACTAGCTTTCAAGCAAGAGCAGATGCTGCGGGATATAGTATGCATGAATTGTTGCTAGAAACCAACCTCATTGCACATGTGAAAATTACGAACAATACAAGGCAAAATTTTAATGTGAAAATTCTAGCTGTGCTACATCACAATAAGTCTGGAGTTAAAGCAGGTGATTACCTTCAGATTAACAATGATTTTGATATTGTATGTCCAAGTTCATTTGCAATTGAATATGCTGAGCAAAAAAAAGAGGCTCTTGCTTTTTTATCTTTTCATAAAGGGGCTTGGTATTTGAATAAAGGAGAAATTGGTTTTTTTAAGGACAATAAAATAACGATTCCTTTTTATGAAGAAGGATATTTTTATAACGGTACAATTAGCGAATGGAAAAATGACTTAGCTGATTATTTTGAGCATTTTAGGTACAATTCTGAGGGGAAACTTCGAGCAAAATACGCTTATAAAGAGCAAAAAAGAAAAGAGCATTCTGCATTGGTAGAATTACAGTATTATCGACTGTATTGGAATCTAAAACAAAAAATTAGAGAAAAGCCACAACTTGAACGAATGAATTTTGATTTTGAGGTTGAAGAAGAGATAGAAGAACCTGCGGAAGATATGGAAATACATATTATTGTTGACAGCACAGCGATTCATAAAGACTCTGTTGAAGTAATAATGAAGGATCTTTTAGCGTATATAACAGATGAATATCCGAGTATAATGCAAGCAGACATTCAAGGAAATGTTTATTATTCTTTATTGTTTGAAAAAGATGGGACAATTTCTGAGGTTAAAATTTTGCGTTCATTTATACCTGAGATAGATATTGCTATAAAATCGTACTATGAAATACACAATCAATGGACGCCCGCAATCTTAAATAACGCTCCTGTTAGGTACAGGCAAAGTTTTCCATTAAAAATTAGAATGAACTAAAGCGCACTTATCTATACGATTAATCGAAAAATAATCATGATCTGTTTAGACGATTTGAGTAAAAGCTCCTTAGGTTGACGGGGTTGTTACATTGAATTTATATCGATTATTTTGTATCTTGCATATTCTAGATTAACAGAATAATGGCTTTGAATTTCTGGCAAAAAAAGTATAAAATTTTCTTTTCCTTCTTTTTTATTGTAATTGCAATGAGCTCTAGAGGGCATTCTGACAGGCAGTTTTATGCAGATTTTAGAAAAGAAAATGGAAACAAATGTTTATGCTATAGTGTAGAGGATTATTATCTGGACACTTATGCTTTGGAGAAGGAATCTTTGGACAGTATTTTGATTTCAAACGCACATCAATTGTCACTTGTCAGTGAGGAAGATTATTTTGACCATGAGGTATCAAGAATTCGTTTATTGCACTATAGTCTTGGTAAAAGTGATAAAGCTTTTCCCATTATTATTCGTTTAAATCAAAGTGAGGCTTTAAAAAAATATCCTTCAATTTTAAAACGGTTTAATTCTTTGGTGGGATCTGTTCTATCCGATTTGAACCGGTTTGATGAGTCCCTTTTACACTATAAAAAGTGTTTAAAATTGAGTGTTGAACAAGATGATTCAGTCAATATAAAAGGAGGATTAATCAACATTGGTATTGTATATGAATTAATAGGTGACCATGATTCTGCCATTTATTATTACTCGCAAGCGAAAGAACTTGAGGAAATGGGAATCATGAAATTTGAGAATAATTTAGCCAATAACTTAGCTCAGGTTTATTGCAATACAATGCAGTTTGAAAAGGCAATAGATATTTGTAAAAACCTTGTAGAGAAGCAAGAATATGATGCTGGTTATAATTTTAATCTAGGAGCAATGTATTATTATACTGGGCTGTTTAATGAAAGCATTCCGCTTTTGGATATTGCAGACAGTTTAGCTTTAAGTGAAGGAGATATTCCGTTATTGGCAGACATATATGCTACAAAGAGAATGGTGTATGAAAGCATTGAAAATTTTGAATTGGCGTTTAAATTTGAAATTATGAAGGATAGTATTACTCAAGCACTAAATATAGATTTGAGTAATAGGAAGTTTGATAAGTTACTAAGTCAACAAGACAATGAACTAAATATATTGAAACTTAAAAATAAAGAAGTTGAAATAGGTCATCAAAAGACGCGCAATAATCTATTAATTCTTCTAGCCGTAGTTTTAGCATTATTGGTAATTGGCTACATCATATTTGCCTATAGACAAGCTGCTAAAAATAGGATATTGGTAAAAGCAAACTTAGATCTTGCCAAGGAGCAAAAATCAAAACAAGAAAATCAGCCTTCCAAAAAACGAGATTCATCAATAGTTTCGTCTGACTTACTGCAAAAAATTAAACAGTTATTAATTGAAGAAGAGTGGTATAAAAAAACTGATTTAACCTTGGCCACCTTAGCAAAAAAAGTAGGATCAAATACAACAGTTGTATCAAATCTAATAAATGATTATTTCAAAATGCCGTTTAGAGATTTCATCAATCAATTAAGAATAGAAGAGGCTAGAAAAATATTTTCAGATAAAAATTATGATCATTATAGTATTGAAGGTGTTTCTCAAATAGTCGGCTATAGAAGTATTTCTTCTTTTAATGTGAATTTCAAAAAAATTACCGGAATTACACCATCATATTACCGAAATAAGATCGAACATTTGAGGTAATTAGCAAAGTTGAATAGGAGATAAGTGGACTTCTTTTAAGTAGTTGGTAATGTTTGGTTTAGGTTTTGTTTTTAGACTATCTAAATTATAAATCCGAAAGAGTTTAAGTTTTTTTTAAAGGTGTTGAGCTGTATATTTGAGTAATCAGATCAAAACAATTTCAAAAACAAATTCAAAACATGAAAAACAAACTTTTTTACTCAACATTTATATTTATTTTAAGTTCTGCTTTTAATCTTTATGGACAAGGCTGCGCACCAAAAATGGTTTTAATGGAACAGTCCTGTGCAAAACTTTGTGCACCATGTTTAGCAAAAATTGAAAGCCGAAAAGTATTTTATGCTGAACACAAAGACGAAATAGCTTTTGTGGTTTATAATCAAGCTCCAATTGGTTTAGGAACCTGGGGAGATGAAACAGAACCTTATGATGGATTTCATTCAGAATTTGACATAGGTTATCAATCTTCTTTGCTGGTTGATAGAACACTTATTCCTGATAATATGAGTGAGTTTGAAGCTGGTTCAAATGAATGTATTGCAGATGACGAAGCAGCCTTTGAACATCAAATAAACATGGAATATGTTCCAGTAGAGATTAATATTTCACGCACTTATAATGATATTACACGTGAAGTGGTTGTAGATATCGAAGGTGCTTTCTGTGACACGGCATCAGGAGATTTGAGATTTTATTTAGTCTTAGTTCAAGACTTTGTTGTAGGACCAGAGGGGTACGATTATGCTCAAGCCGTGCTAAGTGAAAGTCAGGCAGAATCTTATGGTTATGAATATTCAATAGCAGATGGACTTCCAGTAATCGAATCATATCCACACCCTCAAGTTGTTAAATATCAGCCATCTGGTTTTTTTGGGAATGAGGGAGTAATTGCAACTACGGTAGAGGCTGGAGATACTTTTAGTGAATCTTATACGTTTACTTTACCTGAGTTTGGATCACCTGAGAGTATTGTCCCTCTTGAGCCTAATAGTGTGGAAATTATTGCTGCGGTTGTCAGAAACGGAGAGTTTATGTCCAGACAAGTTTTGAATGTAAATAAGATCGATTTAACTGATGAAACAAATTCAATACCTGATGAAATTATTAATAATGTGGGATTTTCTGTCATTCAAAACCCAATTTCTAATGGGGAACTAAATCTTGACCTTGAGGTAGATACCGAAACAAACGGAAGCATTGTAATATTCAATGCGAGAGGTGAGGAGATAAAGGTAATTTCAACTAATCAAATTTACCCTTCAGGATATACGAATATCATCAATTATGATGTTTCAGGTTTGAGTAAAGGAATTTATTTTGTAGCGTTCAGAGGTGAATCTAAACAATACACTCAAAAGTTTATTATCGACTAAATTTCTCTTTTAATGATGGGAACATCTTTATTATGGAATGTTGAAGGGGGCAGGAATTAACCTCGATTTTAAAATCTCTACTTTTGAATTCTCTATGTTAACGTGCACGGCCTAGTTCCCATGCACGTTAGCATAGAGAATTTATTAGTTTAACTCAAAAAAAGGAGAAATTAAAAAACAACAGATTTTGGTTGAAATGCTATTGTAAAGAATTATTAATCATTGTCTAAATTTTTGTGGTTTTCACAACTAAATAATAGATATTCATATTTCCTTATTGACATTTGTGTTATTTGTTTGATACTGGATTTGTTAAAACTTAAACGGAGTAAGAGCTCGCTCAACAGTAAAAATGAAGTTTAGAACTACCTTTAGCTGTTAATTGCAATATGCTTTAAGGTCTCATTTTTGTAGACTAACTTATGTTTTTCTTCCTTTTCAATGAGGACTATTTCAAATTCCGAAGAAAAAGCTTTGTCATCAACAGGAAACCAATCTTTACTTTCCTTATTAATGCATATAAAGAGTCCGGTTTCATCTCCAATGGCACAAAAACGTTCAAATCCACCATCAAATATTTCTATTCCAGTAAATTTATTTAACTGGTTGAACTCTTTTTCAATATCCATAGTAGGCATGCCTATTTCTGAAATTTCAAGAAATTGTTCTGATCCAAAAGCGGAGTCAGAGGAGTTGTCTAGATTTTTTCGTGCTATTAGTTCAACAATATTATGGTCTTTGTCATAGAAGTAAACCGCCTTTGCATTCCAAAAGTCAAAATCCTGAATTTCGTTGTCACCATCTTTCAAAATTTTCACTTTGGTTTTTAACCAATTTAGAGCTTCAACCTCTTTATTGGCTGGAATATTAATGGCAAAGTGATAAGGAGTTGTTACGGCTTTATATTCAATGGTTAAAATAGAGTTGCCAAAATCTAACGATACAGAATTATTTGTTCTGGTAATAATTTTTACACCCAATACATTTGAGTAAAAATTGACTTGGGCATCAAGATTTGAGCTATATATTGTTAGTTCCTTTATTTGCATTTTACTTGCGTTAACTAGTCGGAAATATAGTGCTTTTTCATCTTTTAGGAGATGTCGTTATTTAGGCTTTTGTGGTTTTCACAACCAAATAATAAACATTCGAATTTATTAGGATACAGATGCATTTCAAAATCAGTAACTGGAGGAATATTCAATTGTTTGTGAAAATTTTTTCGGTTATTAATTTCTTTTAGAAGCTGTTTAATCCTTAGATTTTCTTCCCAATTGACATTGTTGTCCTTACATTCTTGAATGTTTCTTTTTCTTGATTCAATTCCTATGTTAACCTGCTCTTCGTATAGTAATTTATCGGCCTTATAAACTGAATATGCCAAATGGTCTTTTTCCAAAAGGTCAAATCCGTGCTGAGTAATACAGCCTTTACGCACGCATTCAGTAACTTTTTCAAAGTCTTTTATTAAATAGAAAATAGTTGCTGCAATAAATCCATCTTTTGGATGATAACCATCCTTTGGTTCAAGGTCTAATAAAAGCTGATTCCCTATTTCTCTAACGGCATCTGTGTTATTTAAGTGGTAATGGCTTAGTGCAAGCCCATACAACGTTAGGTCTCTATTTTTCGCGCTTTCAGAGGCAAGACTGAAATTTATTTTTGAATTTTCATAATCACCTAAATGGTAGTAACAATACCCAAGGTTGTGATAGGTTAAACTATGTGCGTTTTTTTCATTTGAAATTAACAAGTATGTAATAGCCTTTTCAAATTGGTTTTGATCTAGTAGCATATATCCATATTGAGAGTATGGATAATACGAATTTGGCTTAAGAGCTAAACATTCTTCTTGAATAGCTAGAGCTTTTGGAATTGTATTCTTTTGTTGATGATCAAATTCCCATTCGGCCCAATAGTAATAAAGAAATCGTGCAAAATTATGTGTGGTTTTAACCGTTCTTTTGATGGAATATGCTTTTTGAAAAAAGTCGAAGTGTTCATTAGCAACGCCTCTATATTTTTCGTTTTCCAAATATTCAATTGCAAGTGAATTGATGATATCTAAATCTAACGGAGAATCTTCATGTGCTTTTAGCAATTTGTTAAATTCTTCGTCTTTCATTCGTTAGTTTT
The DNA here is from genome assembly GCA_937136425.1 of uncultured Crocinitomix sp. GTDB lineage: Bacteria > Bacteroidota > Bacteroidia > Flavobacteriales_D > Crocinitomicaceae > Crocinitomix. The sequence goes on along the minus strand of CAKZON010000059.1, from coordinate 1,814 downwards.
CTGATAAATTTATTTCTTATTCAGATAGAGGCCTATTTGAACGCCAATTTAATTCCTTCAATCACCATTCCTGCTCCAATAATGGCAAGTATTAATCCCATTAGTTTTCCAATTACAGCAATTAAGTTGTTGCCTATCTTCTTAACGATTAAATCACTTAATGAAAAAGCCAAATAAGTTAAAAATATCATTATTGCAAAAACTAAAATTACAATTCCAATTTGAACGTAAGAAGCATTTGGAACATAGTTCATTGCGGTAACAATAGTTCCGGGGCCTGCCAAAATAGGTATTGCTAATGGAGATATTGCAAGGTTACTTTTATCTTCCGCACTGGAATTATTGTGAATTTTAGATTTTTTAGACATCAGCATTTCAAAGCCAACATAAAAAATTAAAATTCCTCCTGTAATCTTAAATGCTGGGATGGTAATACCAAATAATTCAAAAATATATTTGCCACCTAAAATAAAGGCAACAACTATTAAAAATGCAGTGATAGATGCTGTTTTTGCAATTTTTAGTTTTGTTTTCTTATCCTCTCCTTCAACAAGCCCCAAGAAAATAGGAGTGTTGGCTATTGGATTCATGATAGCAAAAAAGCCCATAAAAACTGATAAACCGTAGGTAATCATTTCTTGCATCTTCTATATTCTTTAATAAGGTTCAACATTTGAACAAAACTAGAGATTTAAGTGATGCTTTCTAACTATAAGGTTTGTTTTTTTGAGAAAAAAATTTTTAATCCATTAAATGCAAAAAGGATAGTATAGCCTTTTCAAGGTTGTTTTCCAGCATATGATTTAAAGCTTGTTTATGGAGTAGGTTCATATTCTATATTTTAACAAGGGGATTCAAATTGTGCTATGCATTTACCATAGCAATTACCCAAGCTAGTATTGCTCCAATTCCAGCTAAAACAAGTCCAATTGAATGACCAACTTTGTATGTTAGTCGGGCAATAAAATACTTGTGTTCCTTCAGGTTTTCTGCAAAAATCTCAAATTTGTCCTTGGGTTTATTGGTTTCTTCTATACGTTTTTCCTCTTCTTCTATTTTTATGATTTCTTTTGGCGAAATGGCTGTATTACAGCTAATGCAGAAATCTTCATTGTTATTCCACGTTCCGCAATTCAGGCATTTTCTTTCTACAATTGAGTTGTTACTCATGATCCGTTTTTTTAACAAATATATTTCGTCTATAAGCAAGAATAGTTCGGTTTTATAAAACCGAACTTATTGGAGGAAGAAATGATTTTGTAATCACTGAATTAAGTGTTAATCGAATTAAAAAGCCAATAGCAAGTTAAGAATGAGCGCGTGCTTTAAGCAAGTATTGATTAGGTGTCATTCCTGTAGATTTTTTGAAAAAGGTGTTAAACACGGTTTTAGAATTGAAACCACTTTCAAATGCCAATCCAATCAAGGTTATATGATTGTTCTTAGGATCTGCAGAAAGTTCTTTAAAGGTTGCAACACGGTATTCGTTTATAAATTCTTTAAAATTTTTCTCAAACTTTTTATTAATAAGCCATGAAAGTTGATTGGCGTGAATTTCAATTTGCTTAGCAAGTTCGCTTAATGACAAGTTTGGATTCAAATATGGTTCTTCTTGCTTTATATGATTCAACAATCGCTCTGCGTAAATATTCATGGTATCCTTATCAAGTAGCCTTTTTTTCTTTACCGTTTCAATTGAAAAGTCATCTTGAAATAGTTTTTTATGTATTGCCCCATATCTTGAATCACTTTTTAAAGGTTCAATTAACGGATCTGTAAATATCATATTCATTAAGGCTATTGGTTCCTTCAAG
>CAKZON010000058.1 GCA_937136425.1 uncultured Crocinitomix sp. | reverse complement strand
GTAAGACAACCTTCTACTTTGTGATTGTTGTGTTGGTTATTGTTGATATAATTCAAGGGAAATACCAAAAGAAAATTATCAAACTAGAACAAGCAGAAGAAGCTCAATCTGAAGAAAACAGTTCAGCAAACAATGAATAAAACTGAGATAAAAAAAAGAATTGAGGAACTAAGCTCCTCATTGCGGCAGCATAACCATAACTACTACGTATTAAGTGCGCCAGTAATTAGTGATTACGATTTTGACCAACTCTTAAAGGAACTTGAGAAGCTTGAAACCGAGAATCCAGAACTAGCCGAGGAAAATAGTCCTACAAAACGAGTTGGAGGAGATATAACTAAAAAGTTTGACACGGTTGCCCATGAATACCCAATGCTTTCGCTTTCTAATAGCTACTCAAGAGATGAAATTGTGGAATGGGAAAATCGAATTCATAAACTTTCGCCCACAACACCTACTTACGTTTGCGAATTAAAATACGACGGTGTAGCCATTGGAATAAGGTATGAAAACGGAAAATTAAAGCAAGCCGTAACAAGAGGTGATGGCTCTAAAGGAGAAGACGTTACCACAAATGTCCGCACCATAAAAACGATACCACTTCAAATAACAGGAACCTTTCCTGAAAAATTTGAAATTAGAGGTGAGATATTTTTCCCCTTAAAAAACTTCAACCGTTTAAATGAAATGCGTGAAGAATTGGGTGAGGATTTATATGCAAACCCAAGAAATACAGCATCAGGTACATTAAAACTTCAAAATTCAGCCGTTGTTGCAGAACGTGGATTGGATTGTTATCTATATGGTGTATATGGTGAAAACTTGTCTTCGCCTAGTCATTCTGAAGCCGTAAAAAAAGCTGGAGAATGGGGATTTAAAACCCCTGACCCTGTAAAAAACATGATTACTACCTGTGCTAGTATTGATGAAATAATGGCTTTTATTGATTATTGGGACAAAGAAAGAAGTAACCTGCCTTTTGAAATTGATGGAATTGTTATTAAAGTTGACAATTATATTCAGCAAGATGATTTAGGATTTACGGCTAAAAGTCCAAGATGGGCTATTGCTTATAAGTTTAAAGCTGAGCGCGTAGAAACCAAACTCAATGAGGTAACCTATCAAGTTGGGCGAACAGGAGCCATAACTCCAGTTGCAAACCTTGAACCCGTTTTATTAGCCGGAACAACTGTTAAACGAGCATCACTGCACAATGCAGATCAAATTGCGAAATTGGATTTACATGAACACGACAGTGTTTATGTAGAAAAAGGTGGTGAAATTATTCCTAAAATAATTGAAGTTAATACTGCACTTAGAGAAGAAGGCGCCAGCCCAGTTGTATTTATTAACAACTGTCCTGAATGTAATACAGAATTGGTGCGCAAAGAAGGAGAAGCGCAGCATTATTGTCCCAATTTTGTGGGATGTGCTACGCAAATCAAAGGTAGAATTGAGCACTTCATTTCAAGAAAGGCCATGGATATTGACGGTTTAGGACCTGAAACGATTGACTTACTTTTTAAGCAAGGCTTAATTGAAAACTATGCAGACCTATATCTACTTACTTTCCATGACATTGTTGAATTGGAACGAATGGCAGACAAATCAGCAAATAATGCCATTAAAAGCATTACAGAATCTAAAGAAATTCCATTTGAGAGTGTGCTTTTTGCACTTGGAATAAGATATGTAGGCGAAACTGTAGCTAAAAAACTTGCAAAACATTTTAAAAATATAGATGCACTAATTGCAGCAGACTTTGATGAGTTAATCAATGTAGAAGAAATTGGGGACAAGATTGCGCAAAGTATTCTACTGTTTTTTGAGTCACAAACCAATCGAGATATTGTTGAACGATTAAAGGAATATGGTTTAAGTTTTGAAATGCTTGTTGCAGAAGATGCAAGTGATGTACTTGCGAATAACACTTTTGTTATATCAGGAGTATTTGAAAAAGTGAGCAGAAAAGAACTGAAGGAACTCATTGAAAAAAATGGCGGTAAAAATACAGGCTCCATATCTGCAAAAACCAACTACCTTGTTGCAGGAGCAAAAATGGGACCAGCAAAATTGGCTAAGGCAACTGACCTTGGCGTAACTATAATTTCTGAAGATGAATTTTTAGCAATGATATCATAGATGGCAGGTGCAGATAACATAAAGAAACTTTTTATTAAGCAAAAAAACGTTGCCAGAGATTTAAATAGGAAACCTATTCTTAAAGCGCTTGACCAATACACTGAAATTCTTTTAATTGCAGATAACGATCCTTCTCATAAAGAAGCCGAGTTAAATACAACCTTCAAAAATGCTAAATTCTCTTTTTTATACCCTAGAGAAAACAAAGAAGACCAATCTGCACATGGCAGCTATAGTTACCACCCAAATGATTTGAATTTAACGGGAAAAATCAAAAATGATAAATTGAAACAATTGTTGCAAATGCAGTTTGATTTAATCTTAGATTTGTCAGCAGATGAAACGCTCAATCAATTTTTGCTAAAAAAAGTAAGCAGTTCATTTATAATTGGAAAAAAAGGGAAAGAAAAATCGAACATGTACGACTTACTAGTTGCTGAAGACATAAGTGACGAAGAGTTTTTACAAACGATTACACAACAAATTACATTATTAAGTCAAAATGGAAATAAATAAATTAAAAGGACTAGGTGTTGCAATGGTTACTCCGTTTGATAACGAAGGAAATATTGATATTGATGCTTTAAAGAAGTTAACCACCTTTTTAATTGAAGGAGGTATTGATTATTTGGTCGTTCAAGGAACTACTGGCGAATCTCCAGTATTATCAAAAACAGAGAAACAACTAACATTAGACACTGTTGCTGAAGTAAACAATGGTAGATTACCAATAGTATTTGGAATCGGTGGAAATAATACTGCTGCGCTTGTTAACGATTTACAATCATACGATCTTAGTAAAGTTGATGCCATTTTATCAGCATCACCTTATTATAACAAACCTACGCAAGAAGGAATTTATCAGCATTACAAAACCTTAGCTGAAGCAACTACATTATCAATTATACTTTATAATGTACCAGGTAGAACTGCCTCTAACGTATTGCCTGAAACAACGTTAAGAATTGCAAATGATTTTTCAAATATCATTGCTGTAAAAGAGGCATCAGGAAATATGGAGCAGATCATGACATTGATTCAAGACAAACCAGAAGGGTTCTTGGTTATCTCTGGAGATGACGCCATAACAATGCCAATTATCGCTGCAGGAGGAGATGGTGTTATTTCTGTAATTGGAAATGCCTTTCCATCAGAATTCAAAAGCATGGTAAGTGCAGGATTAAAGGATGACATGCCTGCAGCTCGTGCAATGCATTATAATTTGCTATCTATTATTCCACTATTATTTGCAGAGGGGAACCCCGCAGGAGTAAAAGAGGTTTTAAAATATAAGGGAATTTGTGGTGACACGGTAAGATTACCATTAGTAAACGTATCTGAAAATTTAAAAACCGCCTTGCAAAAAGAAACAGATCGAATCAATAATATATAGGCTATAACCTTTACATGCAATGCACCGTATGATTTAGCATGCAATTAAGGATGTTAAATCATTGATTTTTTGTGTGATAAAAAAATAGTATATTTGACACCATCCGATTAACCATATATTGAATGAAAAGAAAAAAAATAATTATTAGTCTTTTTTGCGCTACTGCTGGCTTACTTACAGTTAGCTGTGGCGGATCAGGAGACGACAGCGAATTAAACAATGTTGAAATTGTTGATACAGCTGACACAGAGATTGTTGAAAGTAATGAGGATATTTCAATTGAATATTCCGTTCCTACTCCTAACGAATTGTTTGAAATCATTAAACTTCAAGGTGGTGAACAACAATCTAATTTGGTAAATCCATTAGAGAATTCTGAAAATTACGTAGACCAAAAATCAAAGTCTATCAACTTTGGTGTTTACTCTGCTGACGTTGCTTATTTAAGTTGCTTTGGTATTGGAGTTGACTTCTTGAAATACTTCAAACAAATTGAAGAATTAGGAGAAGAGCTAGGAATTTCAGGTGCCTTTGATGAGGAGATGATGGATAGAATTGAAAACAATGAAGGAGATTCTGACTCATTATTCGCTATTTCAAACGACTCATACTACGACAGTTATTTATATCTTGAAGAGAATGACAAGGGAATTGAGCTTTCTTTAATCATGGCAGGTGGTTATGTAGAAAGTTTATACATTATTTGCAACCTTGTTGATTCATACAATGCTGAAGATCCAGTTATCCAAAAAATTGGTGATCAAAAATTGGTGTTAGAAAACCTAATCGACTTTATTTCTGAATACGCTGAAGATGCTTCTGTAAACGAAGTAATTGGAGAAATGATGGATTTAAGTGATGTTTTTGAAACGAATATGGAGTTTGAAGAAACTGAATCATCAGTAGAGAATGATGCAGATGGTACGTTACTAGTTTCAGGTGGAGGATCATTCAAAATGACTGCAGAAGCTTTTGATGCGATAAAAGCGAAAGCAAACGAATTAAGAGATAAATACACAAAATAGAATAAAATGAGAAAAGTAGTTGGTATAGGAGTTTTATTGTTTAGTGCTATTATGATTCAAGCATTTGCACAGTGTAACAAAACGCATTATTTATGTATGGGGCAATTTTCGAAAGAAGATAAAAAGGCCTATTGGAATTTGAACAATCAATCTAGAAGTGCGGCCTTTGAAAAAGGAAAAGTTTATGAAATGAGCTTTGTGGCATACGAAGGATTCGAATATAGATTATCAACTTGCACTGACATTCAAAGCGCAACAGGTGTTAAATTTGAATTAGCTAAGGACATCATTGTACGTGTAAAAGATTCAGACGGAAACACGAACATCAAACGTCAGCGCGAAGTTATTTTTGATAATGAAGATGATGGAATGACTCCGTTTGTATTATTCACATCTGATAAAACAAGAAAATTTTATCTTTCTGTTCAGGTACCAGCAACAGGAAGTAGTGATAATAAAAAGCTAACAAATACTGATAATGTATGTGTTGGTGTGTTATTAGAACACAGAAGAACTGAAAAACTCGGATTTTAATCTGATTAACAATAAAAAATTACGAACCGTCTTAGCTAAGCTGAGACGGTTTTATTTTATACTATGATTTTTACAACAGAAAAAATTAACCAATTTAACACTTTGCTATCTAATGCTAAAAAAGTGGTAATTACTGCGCATAAATCTCCTGATGGAGATAGCATTGGTTCATCATTAGCATTGTTTCATTATTTATCAAAGGAGCACGAAAATATTTCTATTTGCCATCCTGATAAAGCTCCTCACTTCTTACATTGGATGTTGGGCTTTGACAAAGTTATAGCGCATCAAGAAAACGACGCAGAAGTAACGCAATTAATGCAAGATGCTGATCTGATCTTCTGTTTAGATTATAATTCTCCAGGGCGGATTGGAAAAATGGATGATTTATTAGCTAAATCAGACGCTAAAAAAATCATGATTGATCATCACCGTGATCCTGCTGAAGGTTTTGTTGATTTAATGTTTTCAGATCCTCAAACTTGCTCTACTGCACAGCTCATTTATGAATTGATGGAAGCTCGCAATGATTTGGATAAAATTGACAGAGAAACATCAGAAGCAATTTACACTGGACTAATTACAGATACGGGATCTTTTCGATTTTCATCTGTCACTCCAAAAACACATGAAATTGCAGCGCATTTAATTAGTAAAGGGCTCCACCACTCTACTATTCATGAAAATATCTTTGACACCAACACTGAAAACCGTATTAAACTAACAAGCTTTGCTTTGTTAGAAAAATTGGTGGTGGTACGAGATTTACAAACAGCTTATATTTCTTTGACGCAAGCAGAGCAAACACGATTTAACGCTCAAAAAGGAGACACAGAAGGATTGGTCAATCAAGCCCTATCTCTTGCAGGAGTTAAAATGGCTCTATTTTTCAAAGAGTCAGACGGGATTATTAAAATTTCATTCAGATCTATTGCCACAATTCCAGTTAATGACTTAGCTCGCAATCATTTTCAAGGTGGTGGACACAGAAATGCATCTGGTGGAAAATTCGTTGGAAAAATGGAAGATGCCATCTCAAAATTTGTAACTATTTTGCCTAATTTCGTTGAAGAAAACAAATCACACTTCGAATGAAACACCTTGTTCCAATAGCTTTTTTAATGTTTTTCTCTTGTCAAGGAGAACAAGAAAATATGATTGTCCAAAATGTCAATTGGGACACGGATGAATCGAGCAATATGAATGCACAATTTGCAACAGAAGAAAGTGAAGAAATTGACATTTTTCTGAGCACACATCCTGATTGGAATATGAATTCTACAGGAACGGGATTGCGATATATGATTTATCATAAAGGAGAAGGAATAGACACAGCAAAAGTTGGAAACACAGTGACAGTTGAATTTGATATTTCACTGCTTTCCGGCGATATCTGTTATTCTTCATCTGAAAACGGTGCTGAAAGTTTTATTGTTGAAAAATCTGACATTGAGAGTGGACTGCATGAGGGAGTCCAATTTATGTGTGTTGGCGATAAGGCTAAATTTATTATTCCAAGTCATGCAGCACATGGTTTAGTTGGTGATACAGAAAAAATTCCGCCTCTCTCTCCTGTTATATACGACATTAAACTTTTAAAAATTGAACCTTAATGAAATTACCTCTTATTTATATCTGTATTTGTAGTGCACTCCTTTTTGTAAGTTGTGATTTTGATGGTGTTAAAACATCTGACAACAATGATGCAAAAGTTGATACAATCAATACTAATAACGTAAACCATGAAGTGGGAAGTGATATTGACTCAACAGAATCAGACGAACCTTATGCACTTTTAAAAGACACCATTCAAGGTGAAGCAAATTCAATGGTTTATAATGGTGAAGGGGGATTACGAGTGGAATGGACTGTTAAAAAAGAAAATGATCCAATTGAATTAAATGATGTTGTACTCGTAAATTATACGGCACGTGTTGCCGCTGGAGAGGAATATGACTCAAACAAAGCTATGAATGCGCCTGCACCGCTCAAAACAAACATTGGAATGATGGTTGAAGGTTGGGAAAAAGGTTTGCTACAAATGAATATTGGTGATGTTGGAAGAATTATGATTCCTGCTGCATTGGCTTATGGAGAAAACGGCTATTCTTCTATTGTTCCTCCAAATGCAGACCTTATTGTAGAGATTGAAATTGTTGAACGCGTTGAACCTATTGTTTTAGACGAAGGGGTAAAAGTTTATACTTGGAAGAAAAACATTAACGGAAATAATCCAGAAAAAAATCAACTTATAACATTCGATTATTTTGCGTATAAAAAAGGGCAAAAAGCAGGGCTATATGACAATTCATTTAAAGACAGTCAACCCTTTAGTTTTAAGTTAGAGAACGACAATGTAATCGACGGCTTACATCAAGGCATGAAAGTAATTAAATCTGACGAAAATGCCTTTATCGAAATCCCTGCTAAACTAGCTTACGGAAGCAAAGGTTTGCTGGATTTAGTTCCTAAAAATACAGACATTGTTTATGATGTTCGCATTTTAAGTATCGATTAATCATTTTTCTTTCATTTTTAGGCAACCATCTTTTTTATAACTTGTATTAGGTATAGAAAGGTATGACACCATTCATTTCTTTCTTGTTTTAAAAGATGAAAAAATTAGTAACACTTTTATTTTTAATTCCATTTACATTGCTCTCACAGCAAAATGCAGCTGAGTGGCATTTAGGTATTTCGGTTAAACCTGAAATATCAGCAATGACTATTCATATTAATGGTGAGTCAAGCAAGGCTGAATACGGTTTTAGTAGTGGCTTAACTCTTGGTTATAATATCTCTTCGAGCATAACTTTTGAAACAGGTATTTATTATGGAATTAAGAATATAAATCATTCAAAAGGTGGACTAACCTTTGAATCAGACATTGATCCTGAATTCGGAGTAATAGGAACCTCAGAATTAACTAGAAAAATTCAATTACAAGATATTGAAATTCCTATTCAAGCGAAATACTTCTTATTTAAGCAATTATATTTTAGAAGCGGCTTAGGACTTAACTTTTTATCAGAGCGCTCATATGTGAATACGATTCATCATAGTGATGGAACAACAACCACTATTGAATCTGATCCTGAATCATATTTGAATTATTCAGCAACATTAGGAATTGGCTATATGCAACCTATTGGCGAAAAAATCAATTTTAATATTGAGCCTTTTATTAAATATTATTTTAGAGACAACATTATCCCCATAACTCACCTTTATAATATTGGCTTAAATGCCGCACTAACATTGAAGTTGTAGTATGATTTATTTATAAAAAGAAAAAAAAGGGGAAACTAACTAAAAGAAACAACAGACTTGAGTTTAGACAAGCTTAAAAAGAAGTTTATTCGTGGGAATAAAAAAGCATTCGATACAATCTATAAAGATTATTCGGCTGCTATGTTCACGATATGTCTAAGATATACTAAGAATCATGACAAGGCTGCAGATATTTTGCAAGAAGCTTTTATCAAGATTTATCAAAAAAGAGAGTTGTTTAATCCCGAATATGATTTAGGTGGTTGGATTAAGAGAATTGTTATTAACGAAGCAATCAATCATTACAGATCAGAAAAAAAATTCGAATTTGTAGAGGATGACTCTTATTTCGAATCAGAAGAAGGAGATGAATTTATTATAGAAGAAGAAGGGATAAACTTAAAAAATGTATTGCAGGAAATACTTAATGAATTACCAGATGGTTACCGAACAGTATTTACTATGTATGTTTTTGATAACTTAAAACATCAAGAAATAGCAGATTATTTAAACGTATCAATTAATACTTCAAAAACTCAATTATCCAAAGCAAGGAAGTTAATTAAGTTAAAACTTGAAGAAAAAAATATAACCAGAAGCACCGTTTTAAATGGGTAAAGAATTAAAAAATATAGACGAATTGTATCGTTCCGAACTTGGCGGATCAGTTACAGAGGCGCCTGACTTTGTCAAAAAGAACATTGACAGCGCATTAGGATTTAGGAAAAGAAAAACGGGTTATTTA
>CAKZON010000057.1 GCA_937136425.1 uncultured Crocinitomix sp. | reverse complement strand
CTACAAAGAAGATCAAAATACGGTGCTAAACGTCCTAAGAAATAAGTGAATCATGAGAAGAAGACAAGCAAAAAAACACGTAATTTTACCTGATCCTAAGTTTAAGGATATCTTGGTAACTAAGTTCGTTAATAACCTAATGATTCACGGGAAGAAAAGTATTTCTTTCAAGATTTTTTATGATGCTATGGATATTATAGCTTCTAAAAATGAAGAAGAAAGCCCTGTTGACGTTTGGAAAAGAGCTTTAAATAATATTACACCTAATGTAGAGGTGAGATCAAGAAGAGTGGGTGGAGCTACGTTCCAAATCCCAACTCCTGTTCGTGATAATAGAAAACAATCTTTAGCTATGAAATGGTTGATTGGTTTTTCTAGAAAGAGAAACGAAAAAACTATGGCTCAAAAGTTAGCTTTTGAGATTATGGCAGCAGCAAAAGAAGAAGGTGCAGCTTACAAGAAGAAAGAGGATATGCACAGAATGGCAGAAGCAAATAAAGCATTCTCACATTTTAACAGATTTTAATCATGGCTAAGAAAAGAGATTTAACGTATACAAGAAATATTGGGATTATGGCCCATGTTGATGCTGGTAAAACAACAACAACTGAGCGTATCCTATTTTATACAGGTGTTAGTCACAAAATTGGTGAGGTACATGATGGTGCTGCAACAATGGACTGGATGGAGCAAGAGCAAGAAAGAGGTATTACTATTACTTCTGCGGCAACTACTTGTTTCTGGAAATACCCAACTGTTCAAGGTAAGCCTGTAGATGAAACTAAGGATTACAGAATTAATATTATTGATACTCCTGGCCACGTTGATTTTACCGTTGAGGTAGAGCGTTCATTACGTGTATTGGATGGTGCTGTTGCATTAATTTGTGCAGCTTCTGGTGTTGAGCCACAGTCTGAGACTGTATGGAGACAAGCAGATAAATATGGTGTTCCAAGAATTTGTTTCGTAAACAAAATGGACCGTGCAGGTGCAGATTTTATGCGTTGTGTGAAAGAAGTTCGTGAGCGTTTAGGAGGGAATCCTTTACCATTGCAAATTCCAATCGGAGCAGAGGATGACTTTAAAGGTGTGGTTGATTTGATCACAATGAAAGGTATTATCTGGGATAATGAAAACTACGGGTCTACTTGGAAAGAAGTTGAAATTCCAGCTGATTTAGTAGAAGAGGCTCAAGAGTGGAGAGATAAATTGATCGAAGCAGTAGCTGAGTCTGATGAAGCTTTAATGGAGAAATTCTTTGAAGATTCTGATTCAATTACTAAAGAGGAAATGTTTGAAGCTATTCGTAAATCAACTATCAGCATGGCTATTCAGCCAATTATGTGTGGTTCTGCATTTAAGAATAAAGGTGTTCAAACTATGTTGGATGCTGTAATGGCATTTTTACCTTCTCCAATGGATAAAGAAGCAGTTGAAGGAATTAATCCTAAAACTGACGAACCTACATCAAGAAAGCCTTCTATTGAAGAGCCAACAGCAGCATTAGCGTTTAAAATTGCTACGGATCCATTTGTTGGAAGATTATGTTTCTTCAGAATGTATTCTGGTAAAATTGATTCAGGATCTTATATTCACAATACAAGAACGGATAAGAAAGAGCGTATCTCTCGTATCTTCCAAATGCACTCTAATAAGCAACAAGCTATTGATATGATCGAAGCTGGTGATATTGGAGCAGGTGTTGGATTTAAAGATATTAGAACAGGTGATACATTGTGTGATCCTGCTCATCCAATTGTATTAGAATCTATGGATTTCCCTGATCCAGTAATTGGTATCGCTATTGAGCCTAAAACTCAAGCTGATGTTGATAAATTAGGAATGGGATTAAATAAGTTATCTGAAGAAGATCCAACTTTCCAAATTTCAACTAACGAAGATTCTGGTCAAACTGTAATCTCAGGAATGGGAGAGCTTCACTTAGAGGTATTAGTTGATCGTTTAAAAAGAGAATTTGGTGTTGAGGTAAACGAAGGTGCTCCTCAGGTTGCATACAAAGAGAAAATTAACGGATCTGTAGATCACAGAGAAGTATACAAGAAGCAATCAGGTGGACGTGGTAAATTCGCGGACATCAATGTTAAAATTTACCCTCAAGAGGATAAAGAAAAAACAGGATTGGAATTCATTAACAACATTAAAGGTGGTAACATTCCTAGAGAATTTATCCCTTCTGTTGAAAAAGGCTTCAAAGATTCAATGAAGAACGGTGTATTAGCTGGTTTCCCAATTGATTCTTTAGTAGTTGAGTTGAATGATGGTTCATACCATGATGTCGATTCAGATGCATTGTCTTTTGAGATTTGTGCGAAAATGGCTTACAGAAATGGATTGAAAAATGCATCTCCTGAGTTATTAGAGCCAATCATGAAAATTGAAGTGGTTACTCCAGAAGAAAATATGGGTGATATCGTTGGTGATTTGAACAAACGAAGAGGTCAGATTAACGGAATGGATGATCGTTCAGGTGCAAAGGTTGTTAAAGCTGATGTTCCACTTTCAGAAATGTTTGGATATGTTACTACGTTGAGAACATTGTCTTCAGGTAGAGCAACATCAACTATGGAGTTCTCGCATTACGCTACTACTCCAAGAAACATTGCTGATGCAGTAATTAAGAAAGTACAAGGTAAAGTTGAAGCATAATAAAGAGCTATAAAAATGAGCCAGAAAATTAGAATTAAATTAAAATCATACGATCACAACTTAGTTGATAAATCTGCTGAGAAGATTGTAAAGGCGGTTAAAGCGACTGGTGCTGTAGTAAGCGGTCCAATTCCTTTACCGACACATAAAAGAATTTACACGGTGTTGAAATCACCACACGTAAATAAAAAGGCAAGAGAGCAATTTCAATTGTCAGCTTATAAAAGATTGATAGACATCTATAGTTCTTCATCTAAAACAGTTGATGCTTTAATGAAATTAGAATTGCCAAGTGGAGTTAACGTTGAAATTAAAGTTTAACAAGTAATAAATTAAGTATGCCAGGGATTATTGGAAAGAAAATCGGGATGACTAGCATCTACAGTGCCGAGGGCAAGGCAACGCCATGCACAGTGTTAGAAGCTGGTCCTTGCGTTGTAACGCAAGTGAAAACCGAAGAAAAAGACGGTTACAGTGCTGTTCAATTAGCGTTTGGAGAAAAACGTGAAAAGAACACATCTGCCGGTCTTCAAGGGCATTTCAAAAAAGCTAAAACTACACCAAAAGCAAAATTGGTTGAGTTTGATGGTTTTGGAGATTTGAACTTAGGAGATGTTGTCGGAGTTGACATTTTTGAAGAAAATTCTTTTGTTGATGTAGTTGGTACATCAAAAGGAAAAGGTTTTCAAGGGGTTGTAAAACGTCACGGATTTGGTGGTGTTGGTCAAGCAACTCACGGTCAACATAACAGAATGAGAGCGCCAGGTTCAATTGGTGCGGCTTCTTATCCTGCGAGAGTATTCAAGGGAATGAGAATGGCAGGTCAAATGGGTAACGCTCGCGTAACTCAATCTAACTTGCAAGTATTAAAAGTTTTAACTGATAAGAATTTGATTATAGTAAAAGGATCCGTTCCTGGTGCTAAAGGTTCTTACGTAATAATTGAGAAATAAGATGGATATTAAAGTTGTAGACATTAAAGGTAAGGAAACTGCCGCGAAGGTTACGCTTGCTGATTCTATCTATGGTATCGAGCCTAACGATCATGCAATCTACTTGGATGTAAAGCAATATTTAGCTGCACAAAGACAAGGAACGCACAAATCAAAAGAAAGAGCTGATATCGCTGGAAGTACGCGTAAGATCAAGAAGCAAAAAGGAACAGGTACTGCTCGTGCAGGAAGCATTAAATCACCAGTTTTTAGAGGTGGTGGTCGTGTATTCGGACCTAGACCAAGAAACTACGATTTCAAATTAAATGTGAAATTGAAGCGTTTGGCTAGAAAGTCTGCCTTGACTTATAAAGCAAAAGAAAACAACATTATCGTTGTTAACAATATGGACCTTGGTGAAGTGAAAACTAAAAATTTCATGAACATCATGGCTGACATGAACATTGCATATGAGAAAGTATTGTTTGTATTGCCGGAAGACAATAAAAACGCTTACTTATCAGCTCGTAATATTCAAGGTGCAAATGTTGTTACTGCGGATAGCCTTAACACTTACGAAATATTGAATGCCAATAAAGTAGTTATCGTTGAAGGTGCTGTTGCAAAAATTGAAACCATACTAAATTAATAGCAGAAGAGATGAACAGTATGATAAAAAAGCCTTTGCTAACAGAGAAAGCAACGTTGGATAGTGAACTAAACAACAGATATTCTTTCGTAGTTGACAGAAGAGCTAATAAATTGGAAATTAAAGACGCTATTGAGAAGATTTATGGTGTCACAGTTGAAAACGTTCGTACCATGACTTATGGTGGAGGTAAACCTAAGAGAAAATATACGTCTCGTGGTGTTGCTGAGCAAACTAAACCGATCTGGAAAAAGGCGGTAGTTACAGTAGCAGCTGGAGAGAATATTGACTTGTACGAAAACATTTAAGAAAATGGGAGTTAGAAAATTAAAGCCGATTACACCAGGGCAAAGACATAAAATCGCTAGTGACTTTAGCGAAATCACTAAGTCTACGCCAGAAAAATCATTATTGGCAACGAAAAGTAGATCTGGCGGTAGAAATAACGCTGGTAAAATGACCATGAGATATTTAGGTGGTGGTCACAAAAAGAAATATAGAATTGTAGATTTCAAAAGAGAAAAATTTGGTATCCCTGCTACGGTAAAGGCGATCGAATATGATCCAAATAGATCTGCAAGAATTGCATTATTGTTTTATGCTGATGGAGAAAAACGTTACATCATTCATCCAGAAGGATTGACTGTTGGAGCTGTTATTAAATCAGGTAAAGATGTTGAGCCAGAAATTGGTAATACTTTATACTTGAGTGATATTCCATTAGGTACAGTAATTCACAATATTGAATTAAAGCCAGGTAAAGGTGCAGCTATCGCAAGAGGTGCTGGTACTTATGCTCAGCTTCAAGCACGTGAAGGAAAATACGCTACAGTTAAATTGCCTTCAGGAGAAACTAGAATGATCCTTACAACTTGTCTTGCAACTATTGGTGCTGTTTCAAATTCGGAGCACATGCTATTAGTTTCTGGTAAAGCTGGACGATCAAGATGGAAAGGTAGAAGACCTAGAGTAAGAGGTGTTGTAATGAATCCTGTGGATCACCCAATGGGAGGTGGTGAAGGAAAATCATCTGGAGGACACCCTAGATCAAGAAACGGTATGCCAGCTAAAGGTTACAAGACTAGATCTAAGAAAAAGTACTCTTCGAAGTATATAATTGAAAAGCGTAAGAAATAATTAAGGCATGAGTAGATCATTAAAAAAACCACCTTTTGTTCATTACAAGTTAATGCAAAGAGTAGAAGAAGCACAAGAGTCACAAAAGAAAGCTGTGATTAAGACTTGGTCAAGACCTTCAACAATCACTCCTGACTTTGTTGGATTAACTATTGCAGTTCACAACGGAAATAAATTTATTCCAGTTTATGTTACTGAAAATATGGTTGGTCATAAATTAGGTGAATTTGCCCCGACAAGAACCTTTAGAGGTCACGCGGACAAAAAGAAGAAAAAATAATAGTCTAACATAGGATACAATGGGAGCTAGAAAAAGATTAAAAGCAGAACAACTTAAAGAAGCAAAATCAAAAGTTGCTATCGCAAAGTTGAATAACTGTCCAATTACTGCGCGCAAGATGCGCTTAGTAGCTGACCTCGTAAGAGGAGTTGAAGTGAATAAAGCATTGAATATTTTATCACACAATTCTAAAGAAGCAGCAGGTCGTTTAGAAAAATTGTTACGTTCAGCTATTGCGAACTGGGAACAAAAGAACGAAGACAAAAACTTAGAAGACGAAACATTAGTTGTTTCTGAAGTAAGAGTTGATGTTGCTGGAATGTTGAAAAGAATTCAACCTGCACCTCAAGGACGTGCGCACAGAATAAGAAAAAGATCAAATCACACTACTATCATTGTTGATAGTGTAAAAACAAATTAAGAATGGGACAAAAGACTAATCCAATAGGAAATAGATTGGGATTCATCCAAGGATGGGAATCAAACTGGTTTGGTGGAAACGACTATTCTGCTAAAATTGTTGAAGATCATAAAATTAGAGAATACTTAAATGCGCGTTTAGCAAAAGCAAGCATCTCTAAAATTATTATTGAGCGCACAATTAAATTGGTTACAGTAACTATTAACACAGCTCGTCCGGGAGTAATTATCGGAAAAGGTGGTCAAGAGGTTGACAAACTAAAAGAAGAGTTGAAGAAGATTACAGGTAAAGAGGTTCAAATTAACATTTTTGAAATCAAAAGACCTGAATTGGATGCGAAATTGGTTGCTGACAGTATTGCGAGACAAATTGAAGGAAGAATCTCTTTCCGTCGTGCAATTAAGATGTCAATTCAGTCAACTATGAGAATGGGTGCTGAAGGAATCAAAGTTAAGATCAGTGGTCGTTTAAACGGTGCTGAGATGGCGAGAAATGAGATGTACAAAGATGGAAGAACTCCATTACATACTTTCCGTGCAGATATCGATTATGCGTTAGCTGAGGCTCACACAACATACGGTCGTATCGGAATCAAAGTATGGATTTGTAAAGGTGAAGTTTATGGTAAGAGAGATCTTTCTCCTAATGTTGGATTACAACAGAAAAAAGGTGGAAAGAGAAACCCTAAGTTTCAGAATAGAAGAAAATAATTAGTTAAAGCATTACAAAATGTTACAACCGAAAAGAACAAAATTTAGAAAAGCTCAAAAGGGAAGAAACACTGGCCTTGCTCAAAGAGGAAGCCAGATTGCATTCGGATCTTTTGGATTGAAGTCACTTGAGCCAGGATGGCTTACATCTAGACAAATCGAAGCTTCACGTATTGCCGTTACTCGATACATGAAGAGAGAAGGTAAAGTTTGGATTCGCGTTTTCCCTGACAAACCAATTACTGCTAAACCAGCAGAGGTACGTATGGGTAAAGGTAAAGGTGCACCTAGTCACTGGGTAGCAGTGATCCGACCAGGAAGAATCTTGTTTGAAGCAGAAGGAGTTGATTTAGAAGTTGCGCGCGAAGCAATGCGTTTAGCAGCTCAAAAACTTCCGTTGAAATGCAAGTTCGTAGTAAGAAAAGACTACGTTTAATCGTTCATCTGGGTCATTATAACAATTAATTTAATTAGATGAA
Source organism: uncultured Crocinitomix sp. (assembly GCA_937136425.1). GTDB lineage: Bacteria > Bacteroidota > Bacteroidia > Flavobacteriales_D > Crocinitomicaceae > Crocinitomix. Next base: position 19,579 of record CAKZON010000057.1, on the reverse strand, counting down.
AGCTACGGAAATAAGAGAACTGTCTTTGGAAGATCTTAAAGAGAAATTAGAAGAAGCGACGGAACAACACGAAAAATTGTTACTTTCGCACGCCGTTTCACAATTGGAGAATCCAATTCAAATTAGAGAGGGACGTAAAACGATCGCTCGTTTAAAAACTGAACTAAAAAGTAGAGAGCTTAGCGCTTAATGCTTTTTATTTAATAAAGACTTTCTAGAATGGAAGAAAAAAGAAATTTAAGAAAAGAACGTATCGGTGTGGTTACCAGCAGTAAAATGGAGAAATCTGTTGTTGTTTCTGTTGAACGTAAAGTAAAACACGAGAAATATGGTAAGTTCGTAAAAAAAACTACTAAATTTGTCGCCCACGACGAGAAAAATGAGTGTAACGAAGGTGATACTATTCGTATCATGGAGACACGACCACTTAGTAAAAATAAGTGTTGGAGATTAGTAGAAATTATTGAAAGAGCTAAATAGGACACAATGATTCAGGCAGAAAGTAGATTATCAGTAGCTGACAACAGTGGAGCAAAAGAAGTTTTGTGTATCCGAGTTTTAGGAGGTACAAAACGTAGATACGCTTCAGTTGGAGACAAAATTGTTGTAACTGTAAAAAGCGCAATCCCGGCGGGTAACGTCAAAAAGGGACAAGTTGCAAAAGCAGTTATTGTCAGAGTAAAGAAAGAAATCAGACGTGCGGACGGTTCGTATGTTAGATTTGATGACAATGCGGTGGTATTGCTAAACGAAGCTGGTGAGATGAGAGGTACACGTATTTTTGGACCTGTCGCTCGTGAGTTAAGAGACAAGCAATATATGAAAGTTGTTTCATTAGCACCGGAGGTACTTTAAAAATTAAAGAAAATGCAAAAGAAACTACACGTCAAAAAAGATGACATTGTAAAAGTCATTAGCGGCACGTCTAAAGGAGTCGAGGGAAAAGTTCTTCTAGTTGATAGAAAGAAAAATCGTGTGATTGTTGAAGGTGCAAACATTGTTAAAAAACATGTTAAGCCTAGCGCAGCAAACCCACAAGGAGGGATTGAAGAAGCAGAAGCAGGAATTCACATTTCTAATGTGATGCTTGTCGTTAACGGTGTTGCTTCCCGAGTTGGAAGAAAAGCCGACGAAAACGGAAAATTAGTTAGATTTTTAAAAAAGAATGGGGAGGTAGTTAAATAATGAGCTATACACCAAGATTAAGAGACAAGTACTCTAACGAGATTGCAAACAGTTTGAAAGAACAGTTTGGTTTTAAATCGAACATGAGAGTACCTAAACTCGAAAAGATTGTATTAAGCCAGGGAGTTGGTGATGCAATTTCGGATAAAAAATTGATCGAATCAGCAATGAATGATATGTCATTGATCGCTGGACAGAAAGCAATATCTAGAAACTCTAAAAAGGATATCTCTAATTTCAAATTGAGAAAAGGAATGCCTGTAGGAGTTAAGGTAACTTTAAGAGGTGATAAAATGTATGAATTTTTAGATCGTCTTATCAATATTGCTTTACCAAGAACTAGAGATTTTAGAGGAGTAAAAGCGAATGGCTTTGATGGCACTGGTAACTTTAATATGGGTATCAAAGAGCACATCATTTTCCCTGAAATTGATATTGATAAAGTGAACAAAATATTCGGTATGGATATCACTTTCGTAACTAACACTTCTTCTGATGAAGAAAGTAAAGCGTTATTGAAAGAGTTTGGTTTCCCATTCGTAAAAAATTAAGAGAAGATGGCTAAAGAATCAATGAAAGCGAAGCAGCGCAAGAAAATTAGAATGGCTGCTAAATATGCTGACAAAAGAGCTGAACTTAGAACGGCTGCAAATGACGGTGATTGGGATGCTATGTTAGCATTACAGAAGTTACCTAAAAACTCTATGAAAATTAGAGTTCATAACAGATGTGGTTTGACAGGACGTCCAAGAGGTTACATGAGACAATTTGGTATCTCTAGGGTAACGTTCAGAGAAATGGCTTTATCTGGTAAAATACCAGGTGTAACAAAAGCAAGCTGGTAATAAAGAATATTAATTAGAAACTAAGATTGTACACTTAGTATGGTCTCAAGTCTAAACTTTTAAATAATGTATACAGATCCAATAGCAGATTTTTTAACGAGAGTTAGAAATGCGCAAGCAGCAAGACACAAGGTTGTCGAAATTCCTTCTTCAGGAATTAAAAAAGAAATCACTAAGATTTTAGAAGATAAAGGATACATCCTTAGTCACAAATTTCAAGATGATGGTAAACAAGGTATTATCAAAATCGCTTTGAAATATGTGAACAATTCTCCAGCAATTAAGAAAATCGAAAGAATCAGTTCTCCTGGTTTGAGAAAGTATGCTGGTGCAAATGAATTACCACGTGTATTAAATGGTTTAGGAATCGCGATTCTTTCAACTTCAAAAGGAGTTATCTCTGACAAAGAGGCAAGAAAAGAAAATGTAGGAGGAGAAGTCCTTTGTTACGTTTATTAAAAAAAAGTAAAGAAATTTAAGTTATGTCTAGAATTGGAAATGCACCGGTTACTGTTACAGACGGAGTTGAAATCAAAATTGAAGCAAACTCAATTACTGTAAAGGGATCAAAGGGGGAATTGACACAAGATATAGACCCGAGTGTTACAATTAAACAAGATGGAAATACGCTAACTTTTGAGCGTACATCTGATCATAAAGATGCAAGAGCTAAGCACGGTTTATACCGCGCACTTGTTTATAATATGATTGAAGGTGTTTCAAAAGGTTGGTCTAAGAAATTAGAATTCCATGGTGTCGGTTATAGAGCGGTGGCTAATGGTCAAAAACTAGAAATGGTTATTGGTTATTCTCACCCAGTGGTTATCGAATTACCTACCGAAATTAAATTGACTGCTGAAACCCAAAAAGGTAAAGCACCAATTGTAACATTAGAGTCTCACGACAAGCAATTGTTAGGTCAAGCGGCTGCAAAGATTAGATCTTTAAGAAAGCCAGAGCCTTATAAAGGAAAAGGAATTAGATACTCTGATGAGTTTATTAGAAGAAAAGCTGGTAAATCAGCTGCGAAATAATTGATATTATGGCTTTAGATAAAGTTGCAAAAAGAGCAAAAATTAAAAGAAGAATTCGAAAAAATGTTTTCGGAACTTCAGAACAACCTAGATTGAGCGTGTTTAGATCAAACAAGCAAATCTATGCGCAAGTAATTGACGATAACCAAGGAATCACTTTGGCTTCAGCATCTTCATACAAAAACAAAGCGACAGAAGGAAAATCAAAATCCGAAGTTGCTGCGATTGTAGGAAAAGATGTTGCTGAAAAAGCGATCAAAGCAGGTGTATCTGCGGTTGTATTTGATAGAAATGGTTACCAATATCACGGAAGAGTGAAGTCATTAGCTGACGGAGCTAGAGAAGGAGGACTAAAATTTTAAGAAAGATGAAAGCAAAGATGGTTAGATCTACTGATCTAGAATTAAAAGATAAGTTAGTTGCGTTAAACCGTGTAACGAAAGTTACTAAAGGTGGACGTACTTTTACTTTCTCAGCTGTGGTTGTAGTTGGTAATGAAGAGGGTGTTGTTGGACACGGGCTTGGAAAAGCTAAAGAAGTTGTTGAAGCAATTTCCAAAGGTGTTGATGATGCTAAGAAAAACCTGATCCGTGTGCCTATCATTAATGGTACTGTTCCTCATATTCAAAAAGGGAAATATTCTGGAGCTCGTGTTTTCTTGAGACCAGCTTCTCATGGTACAGGTGTTATTGCAGGAGGTGCAATGCGTGCGGTTCTTGAAAGCGCAGGTATTACAGATATCTTGGCAAAATCACAAGGATCTTCAAACCCTCACAATGTTGTTAAAGCGACAATTGATGCATTAGTTCAAATGAGAGATGCAGTTCAAGTTGCTCACGATAGAGGAGTTTCAATGGATAAAGTTTTTAACGGTTAATAAATTGCAATTATGGCTACTATTAAAATTAAGCAAGTAAAAAGCGCGATTAATCGTCCTAAAGATCAAAAAAGAACGATTGAAGCACTAGGGTTTAGAAAATTAAACCAAATCATAGAGAAAGAAGCAACTCCTCAAGTTATGGGGATGGTTAGCAAGGTTTCTCATATGTTAGAAATTATTGAGTAAGAATTTTATAATCATTAGCAAAATGAATTTAAATAATATTACACCGGCAGAAGGATCAACGAAAAGCGTTAAGCGTATCGGTAGAGGTCAAGGTTCTGGTCACGGTGGTACTTCGACAAGAGGACACAAAGGACAAAAGTCACGTTCAGGTTACAGTCGTAAGATTGGATTCGAAGGGGGACAAATGCCGCTTCAAAGACGTGTGCCTAAATTCGGTTTTACCAACATGAATCGTGTTGAGTATAAAGGAATCAACTTGGATACATTACAAACACTTGTTGACAAATTGAAAATCTCTGAGGTTACTTTAGACGTTATTCGTGAAAACGGATTAGCATCTAAAAACGATTTGGTAAAAGTATTAGGAAGAGGAGAATTGAAAGCGACACTAAAAGTAACAGCAAATGGCTTTTCTGCATCAGCAAAAGCTGCTATTGAAGCTGCTGGCGGAAGTGTAGAAACTGTTTAATCCTAATTAACACCTCTAATGAAAAAATTTATAGAAAACATAAAAAACATTTGGAAGGTTGAAGAACTTCGAAATAGAATAGGTTTAGCTCTAGGGTTAATCTTAATCTATCGAGTTGGTTCATTCATTGTACTTCCAGGGGTGGATCAAAAAGCCTTAGCAGTTGCAGGTAGTGCAGATGGTGATGCTGGCCTAGTTGGTTTACTAGATTTATTTGCCGGTGGAGCATTCTCACAAGCATCTATTATGGCCTTAGGAATTATGCCTTATATCTCTGCATCTATTATTATGCAGTTATTAGGTATGGCTGTTCCAGTTGTACAAAAAATGCAAAAAGAAGGAGAAAGTGGTAGAAGAAAGATTAACGGTTATACCCGTTTCTTGACTATCGCTATTTGTGCATTTCAAGCACCTTCTTACTTGCAAATGTATGTAATCAGTAGAGGTGGAGCTGTTGATCCTAGTATCATGTGGTGGGTAACTTCAATTGCTTTGTTAATTGCAGGTACAATGTTCGCTATGTGGTTGGGTGAAAGAATCACTGACAAAGGTATTGGTAATGGTATCTCATTATTAATTACAGTTGGTATCTTGGCTCGATTCCCAGGTTCATTATTATCTGAGTTTACGCAAAGAATGGAAGGTTCAGGATCTATCTTCATGTTTATCGTGGAAATGCTTGTATTCTTCGCAATTATTATGGTAACGGTCCTCATTGTTCAAGGTGTGCGTCGTGTACCAATTAACTATGCTAAAAAAGTAGTTGGTGCTGGTGGACAAGGTATGGAGCAATCGTCAAGAAGTTATATACCTTTAAAGGTTAATGCTTCAGGTGTAATGCCGATTATCTTTGCTCAGGCTATCATGACTGTGCCGGCTATGTTAGGACAAGATTCCTTTTTAGGAGCTTTAGCTGACTTTAAAAGCTTTTGGTACAACTTTGTATTTGCATTAATGATTATCATTTTTACGTATTTCTATACGGCAATTACGATTAATCCTAAGCAAATTGCTGATGACCTAAAAAGAAACGGTGGATTTGTTCCAGGTGTTAAACCAGGATCTGAAACTGCAGACTTCTTAGATAATATTCTTTCTAGAATTACATTCCCAGGTTCATTAATGTTAGCAGCTATTGCTGTTATCCCTGCCTTTGCAATGTTATTCGGTGTGGGTGATGGATTTGCAATGTTTATGGGTGGAACATCTATGCTAATTATGGTAGGTGTTGTATTGGATACACTGCAACAAATCGAAACATATCTATTAAACAGACATTACGACGGTTTAATGGAAGGTGGAAGTATAAGAGGTAGAAGAGGAGAAAAACCAGTTGGAAACGTTATATAAGTTATTATGGCTAAACAAGCTTCGATAGAACAAGACGGAACAATAATAGAAGCATTGTCAAATGCAATGTTTAGAGTTGAGTTAGAAAATGGTCACACCATTACAGCTCACATTTCAGGAAAAATGAGAATGCACTACATTAAAATTTTGCCTGGAGATAAAGTTAAGTTAGAAATGTCACCTTATGATTTATCAAAAGGACGCATTACGTACAGATATAAATAAATTGAAAAATGAAAGTAAGAGCATCTGTAAAAAAACGATCAGCAGATTGTAAGATCGTTAAGAGACACGGGAAAGTTTATGTTATAAACAAAAAGAACCCGAAATTTAAACAAAGACAAGGATAAAATTGAGTTTATAAACGCCGCCTAAGATTCTCGAAGGCATGTGTTTTTAACTCTAAACTGTAAAGAATTATGGCTAGAATCGCTGGAATAGATATACCTAAAAACAAAAGAGGTGTAATCAGTTTAACCTATATCTACGGAATAGGGAATAGTACTGCTGCAAAGGTCTTAGAAGATTGCGGTGTGGACGCGAACATTAAGGTTCAAGATTGGACAGATGATCAGACGGGTAAAATTCGTGCTGCTGTAGCTGAGATGAAAGTCGAAGGTGCACTTCGTTCTGAAGTTCAGTTGAACATTAAGCGTTTGATGGACATTGGTTGTAACAGAGGAATCAGACACAGAGCTGGTCTTCCGTTAAGAGGTCAACGTACTAAAAATAACTCTAGAACTCGTAAAGGGCGAAGAAAAACCGTTGCAAACAAAAAGAAAGCAACTAAATAATTGATCAGGCTGTAAGTCTGGATTCATATTTAGCTCAGGAGACATAGACGTTTAAAGTTCTTTTCTCAGATACCTAAATTAAAATCCGCTAAGACGACAAAGTCAAAAGCTAAATACTATGGCAAAAACAGGTAAAGCAAAAAAGAAAAGTGTAAAAGTTGAAGCGGTTGGGCAAGCGCACATCCAAGCTTCTTTTAACAACATTATTATCTCATTAACAAACAATGCAGGACAAGTTATTTCTTGGTCTTCTGCTGGGAAAATGGGATTTAGAGGTTCTAAAAAGAACACTCCATATGCAGCGCAAGTTGCAGCTGAGGATTGTGCAAGAGAAGCACATGATCTTGGTTTAAGAAAAGTAAAGGTATATGTGAAAGGACCTGGTTCAGGTAGAGAATCTGCAATTAGAGCAATTCACAATTCTGGTGTTGAAGTGACTGAAATCATTGATGTAACACCTATGCCGCACAACGGTTGTAGACCACCAAAAAGAAGAAGAGTATAATTTAACAATAAGACCATTGACACAAGGTAACCTTTATAGTAAAGGCACAATCCTATAGTCACAGATCTAAAAAAAACAGAAATGGCAAGATACACAGGACCAAAATCAAAAATTGCAAGAAGGTTTAGAGACCCAATTTTTGGAGCTGATAAAGCGTTGGAAAGAAAAAATTACGGACCAGGACAACACGGTCCGAACAAAAGAAGAGGTAAGCAATCTGAATATGCTGTTCAGTTGATGGAGAAGCAAAAAGCAAAATACACTTATGGTATTTTGGAAAAGCAATTCTCTAACCTATTCAAAAAAGCATCTCGAATGAAAGGTATTACAGGTGAAAACTTGTTAATCCTTTGTGAGTCAAGATTGGACAACACTGTTTTCCGTATGGGGATTTCTCCAACGAGAAGAGGAGCAAGACAATTAGTTGGTCACAGACACATTACAGTAAACGGTGAAATCGTTAACATTCCATCTTATACTTTAAGAGAAGGTGATGTTGTTGCTGTTAGAGAAAAATCGAAATCTTTAGAGGCAATTAGTTCATCAGTTGCAGCAAGCGCTAATAGTTTTGATTGGATTGATTGGAATCCAACTGCTATGGAAGGACGCTTTGTAAACAAACCAACAAGAGAAATGATTCCTGAGAATATCAAGGAACAATTAATTGTTGAGCTTTACTCTAAATAATTTTAGATTTAGACATAAGAAATTAGACTTTAGACAAAAGACTGCGTATATTTGCGCAGCTTTTGTCTTTTTAGGTCAAAGGCATAATTAATAATTAAATAACCTATTGGCTTTCGGCCAAAGGGTTTGTTAGATATCTTCACTCTCTCAGACCGCGCAACCGAATGACAATTAAAAAGAAGAAAAACAAATGGCTATTTTAGATTTTCAAAAACCAGACAAAGTAATAATGATTGAATCGGATGACTTCAGAGGTCAATTCGAATTCAGACCTTTGGAGCCTGGTTATGGTGTAACAATTGGAAACGCATTGAGAAGAATTTTACTTTCATCTCTTGAAGGATTTGCAATTGCATCAGTAAAAATTGAAGGTGTTGATCACGAATTTTCAACAATCAAAGGTGTAGTAGATGACGTAACTGAGATTATTTTGAACTTGAAGCAAGTACGTTTCAAACAACAAATCGAAGGTACTGATTCTGAAAAAGTAATCGTATCAGTTTCTGGACAAGAAACTTTAACTGCTGGTGACATAGGGAAGTTTACAACAGCTTTTCAAGTGTTAAATCCAAACATGGTAATTTGCCAAATGGAGCCAAGTGTTAAGTTTAACATGGAAATTGAAATCGTTAAGGGTAGAGGATATTTACCAGCTGAAGAAAACAAAAGTGCTAACGCTTCTTTTGGAACGATCGCTGTAGATTCAATCTTTACTCCAATTAAAAACGTAAAATACACTGTTGAGAATTACCGTGTTGAGCAAAAAACAGATTACGAAAAATTAATTTTCGATATTCAATCTGATGGATCTATTACTCCAAAGGATGCTTTACAAGAAGCTGCTAAGATTTTGATTCACCACTTCATGTTATTCTCTGATGAAAGAATTACATTGGACACTGAAATTAAATCTGAAACTGAAGAGTTTGATGAAACTTCATTGCACATGCGTCAGTTGCTTAAATCTAAATTGGTTGATTTAGACCTTTCAGTAAGAGCATTAAACTGTTTAAAAGCTGCAGATGTTGAAACATTAGGTGACTTAGTTTCTTACAACAAGAATGACTTGTTGAAATTTAGAAACTTCGGTAAGAAATCTTTAACTGAGTTAGAAGATTTAGTAGAAGCTAAAGGTTTAGCATTCGGAATGAATGTTTCTAAATATAAATTAGATAAAGAGTAGTCCATAGCTTTAGCGAAGGATTACAATTAAAATATTGAAAACGGACATGGAGAATTTCGAAATGTCCGTTTTCATCTTCTCAAAATCCTTGTGAGGGAAGTAAAAATAAAGATTAAGGTAAAGCAAATATTAATCAACCATCAAGTACTATAGTAGGCTTGTAGGTAAAATAGAAAAAAATGAGACACGGTAAAAAATTCAACCACTTAGGAAGAAAAACTGCACACAGAAAAGCAATGCTTTCTAACATGGCTGCTTCTTTAATTGAGCACAAAAGAATTAACACTACTCTTGCTAAAGCAAAAGCTTTAAGAGGAGTTGTTGAACCTTTGATTACAAAATCAAAAACAGATTCTACTCATTCAAGAAGAATGGCTTTTAAAGTATTAGGAAATAAGTATGCTGTTACTGAATTGTTCAGAGAAGTAGCTCCTAAAGTTGCTGATCGTCCAGGTGGTTATACAAGAATCATTAGAACTGGAAAACGTTTAGGTGATAATGCCGAAATGTGTATGATCGAATTAGTTGACTTCAACGAAATCTACGGAACTGAAACAACTAAGAAGACTACAAGAAGATCTAGAAGAGGTGGAAAAGCAGGTGGAGCTAAAGCTGCAGTTGAAGCGAAGAAAGAAGAAGAGTAAATCGCCCTTCGAGAACCTCAGGGCTCTCGCAGTGCTTAAAATATTAAGGGAGTCCATTTTGGATTCCCTTTTTTTATTGGTGAATGTTTGCTCCGTTTCATACCAATATGTTTTAAAATAGCAGGTATGGTTAAACTATGAATTGAATAACAGATAAACGATTGAGAGAAAGCCGTTGAAATAAGAAAGGAAGACGTGGTTTACGTCAAGTAGCGTTAGGCATTATAAAGCTTACCAAGACCACTTATTGGTAAACGTATTCAAATAGTCTATACTTATTTTGAAATGGAGTTGAGGGTTGGTGACATCATTGAATCGCCCAACATAATAAAAACCGTATTTGAAGTACTGATTCAAAATTCGAACTTTCTTCTCTATGCCAAGGAAAAATTCGGAGTGTGAATAATCAAATTCATCTATAAGCATTAAGCTTGCCCCAGCAATGGATTCGAATTTTAACTTGCGAATCAAAGGAATCTTGTTAAGAAAAAATCCATTAAAATGATGCAGATAAAACGCCTGCAGATAAGATCCGCTTGTATTGTAATTGGTATCTAAACTTTGATGGGTATTAAGTGGGTTAGAGAAAAATATTTGATCTGATTCTTTGAAGAATTGATGTTCGATTACGCGTAAGTCTTCCTTGTATAAAAATGAACCCGCAATAAACTTCCATCTAGAGTCGCCGTAATTACCAAAATTAATTTCATCAGAAACTTTGAATTCAAGTGCATTGAAACTTATTTGACTTCCGAATAGTTTAGGAATTCCTTGTTTAAATGTCATCTCAATTTCAGGGTATTTGCTACCTACAATTAATTTTTCATTGTTTTTAATAATGTATTTCTGCTTGAATCTATATTGAAACTTCAATTCTACTAATGAAATGCGATACGGTTCAAATGGCGGAGGATCATGAAAAAGTTGCAAATCTAATGTGTCAATTGATTTAAAGTATTCAATAATAGGACCCAATTCAACATCTCCCAACGGCCGCATGTCGGCATATGAAAATTTCAAACGTCCATATAGTCCATTTATAAGCTCTCTTCGGTGTGCAAGGCTTATAAAGCTGTTTTCAACCATATTTGCACCGCCCAACATATAATTTACCAATGTAGTTTGGTTAGTTACCCGTTGATAGATATTACCCATCTCCAATTCAACACTACCAAATTTTAAGGGTTGGAATGTATAGTCAACTGAGATTTGTGGTTTTAAATCATTATTACGAAAACCATAATTTAATGAGGGCTTCACTTCGATTTTATGTGCATTCTCAAATTGTTTACTGTAAGTTCCTTTGAAATTATATCTAAATCCACCAATGCCAAATAGTTCAAAACTTCCTAGTATTGGAGCTATGAAAATTTCTTGCTTTTTATATCGATTGCGCAATCCAACTCCGTTTAAAGCAACATCCCAAAATGTTATTTTATTAAATTCGGCATCAACGCTATCCAAATAATGCTCGCTTTGCAAAATTGAATCTATTCGTTCTTGCTCAATAATAAATTGAAGTTCACTTTGTTTTAATTGAATTGGGCGGTTTTGATTCCAATAGGCCGAATCCTTATTAAAAGCATCCGTAGCGTAATTGGATATTTCATTTTTAAAATCCTTTTTCGTTACTGTCTGATTAAATTTAAAATTTGAATGATTGACACGTGTATTGGCACGGATATAATCCTCTTTCTCTTTTATGGTGTAAGTAAACTCTCTACGAACAGGAATCCATAATTCATTGATTTGTTCATAATCCTGGATTACATTAAAGTCTCTAAAAAAAGGCATGGCATCTGAGTTAACAGAAAGGTTGAAAGATTTAACGACCCAAAGATCACTGATAATGTACAGATGTCCTGATAACAAGGGGGCGCTTTTAAAACGGGGAGTAACTTCTATTTCATATATTTTTTGCTCTCCTTCGAAAATTATATTGGTCAGTTTAAATTTGTAATTGGTAAATGCTTGCACACCTAATGGAGAGGTAATAGGGTGCTCAGAAATTTTCGGCAGATTAATCATGTTTTGATATAGATTAAAATCACCGTCCTCTACTTTTTCATAAAAAATATAGGGATCAACTTCCACAGCTTGAATAGGTGTAATGTCATCTTGAAAATAATCGATTGGTGATGTGGCTATTGAAGGTTCTTTACTTGAATAATCATGATGTGCAATAACCTTTTCATGGTATGTGTTTGGAGCAATAAAGGTGGTGATGGACAATGATTCAATTAAATTCATTTTTGACGGTCCTTCAGCAGTTGAGTTGGGCTCCCGTTGTTCTCTATCCAAACCAGTTTTTAAGTAGGTATTACAAACGTAATTGTCTACTTGAAAAGCCATGTTTTTTTTATTCTTTTGTACCTTTTTTATAATAGAATTGGCAACTTTGATTTTTTTTGTGACCACTTCTACCGATCCTAATTCAACCGCCTGTTCTGCTAATTGAACATTTTGTACAGTAATCTTATCAGCTAATGTAATAATGAGTGTCGTATCATCCATTCCAATCATTTTGTATTGGATGGAATAGTCTTTCAATGCTTTTAATTCCAAAAAATAATCCCCATTAAAATCTGTTATTACACCGTAGGTAGAACTGTCAACATATATTTTTACTCCTGGTATAGGTTCATTATTCTTATTGGTAACAGAGCCTTTTAATATGTATTGAGCCTGCAATGAAAATGAAAAACATAATGCTATAATGGCAATCAAATGTTTCATAGGAGGTAATTGGTAGTTTAGGGTGTGGTTAATGCTGCTTTTTGGTTATGTAAAACTACATATAATTGGCAAAGCTCTAAATGCATAGATAATAATAACGCAAATGATTAACTTAAATTATACAATTTTCTTGCTATAAAAGTCATTTTCTGGTAGGCTGACCAATGTCATAGTTCTTTTCAATAGCTGGTAGTACATTTGAAAATAGAGTAATCCTCAATTATGAAGCAGTTTGCGTTACTAAGTTTTTTATTGTTGGTTGGAATGTTTGGTCGATCACAGAACCACATGACAAAAAAAGATTCTATTCTAAATAAAATTACGTTTTCAGGTGATTTTAGATTTAGAGTAGAACAAGATTGGAACTCCCTAAAATCAGATGGCACATATAGAGCAGATCGCAGTAGGTTGAGATATCGGCTAAGAGTTGGTTTTACATATCAAATAAATTCGTGGAGTAAATTTGGGGCAAATATTCGTACGGGGTTATTAGATAAACAACAAGATCCGCAATTAACCTTAGGAGATGGATTTGAGAATGGAATTTTGCCTATTGGTTTTTATAAGCTCTATTTTAAAATCAATAAAAATGGAAATACATTATTGTTGGGCAAAAATGAATTCCCATTTGAAAAAAATAATGAACTATTTTGGAGTGATCATGTTTGTCCAGAAGGAATTTATATCCATAAAAAGTTGAAATTTAATTCTAATTTAATTTCAACTATTGGGATTGGTGCAGGTCATTTTATTTTAAATTCTCAAGGCAAATCGTTTGATATGGATAGTTATTTGCAAGGAGCACAAATTACAAGTTCCTTTTTTGAGGATCGGTTAAATGTTAATCCGGCTTTTTATTATTTGAATAAAATAAGTGATGTGCCGGATGGTTTTGGAACATTTAATATGAATTATGCCATTTTTAATTTGGGGGCTAATGGTACTTTATTAAAGAAATGTAAACTAAAATGGACATTTGATTACTATATGAACATGATTGATTATTCTCAAAATGAAAACATAACAGATGTTATGAAAAATGAAGTTCAGGGGTATTCAGCCTCTTTAAGTTATGGTGCGCTCAATAATAGAAGAGATTGGTTAGTCATGTTAACATACGCAAATATGGGAAGGTATAGTGCGGTAGATTATTTTGCGCAAAATGATTGGGCGCGGTGGGATTACTCTAGCAATGGGTCAAAAGATGGGCGTTTAACGAACTTTCAAGGTATTCGTTTTACTATGGGGTATGCCATTCGTAAAAAATTCATCTTAAAGTTGAACTACTATAAAGTAGAGCAATTGAAATCTTTAAATGTCTCAAAAGAAACGGGAGATCGCATTCGGTTAGATTTAGATATTAAATTTTAATTACGGCGGAAAAAGTATCCAATTTTCATTCAAATTTTGTTAACGTTTATAACAAATTATAAACATTGCTAGTTTGGTGCTTTTTTTAATCTTAAATTTGCTTTCCGATAAACCTCAAGCGATAAATGCTTGTAGAAAATAGACAAAGAATGGAGCATCAACCTGCAGTACTATTATTAGAAGACGGAACAGTTTTTCACGGACGTGGAATTGGCAAAATCGGAACCACGACTGGAGAAATAGCCTTTAATACAGGCATGACTGGATATCAAGAAGTCTTTACAGATCCCTCTTATTGCAAACAAATTTTGATAATGACAACTGCACATATAGGAAACTATGGTGTGCATGAGGAAGAAATTGAGTCTGATTCAGTTAAAATTGCTGGATTAGTAACTAAAAAGTTTTCTTCCATGTATTCACGTGATTCTGGAAACGATTCATTACAAAACTTCATGGAAGATGATGGTGTTGTAGGAATTTCAGATGTAGATACAAGAGCATTAGTTCGTCATATTAGAGATAAAGGAGCAATGAACGCAATTATCTCGTCTGACATTTTGGACATTAATGCGTTGCAAGAAAAGTTAAAAGAAGTGCCTTCAATGGAAGGTCTTGAACTTTCATCTAAAGTGAGTACAAGAGAAGCATACGTAGTAGGCGAAGATAGTGCAGCAAAAAAAGTGGCACTATTGGATTTAGGCGTTAAAAAGAACATTGTTCGTTGCCTTGTAGAAAGAGGGTGTCAAGTGAAGGTTTTTCCTGTTGACTCTAGCTTAGAAGATTTAAAATCTTTCAATCCTGATGGAATAATGTTATCAAACGGACCTGGAGATCCTTCAGCAATGTCGAACGTTGTTTCAAATGTGAAAGAAATGGTAGAAAGTGAAATTCCAATCTTTGGAATTTGCTTAGGACACCAAGTGTTAGCATTAAGTCAAGGCTTAACTACTGAAAAAATGCATAACGGTCACCGTGGAATCAATCATCCAATTAAAAACTTGATTACAGGTAAAGGTGAAGTTACATCTCAAAATCATGGATTTGTTGTTTCTAAAGATTCAATTGAACAATCAAATAATGTGGAACTAACTCATATTCATTTGAATGATGATTCTGTTGCCGGAATTAGATTGAAAGATAAAAAAGTCTTTTCAGTACAATATCACCCAGAGGCATCTGCCGGACCACATGATTCAAGATATTTGTTTGATGAGTTTATACAAAACATGAATTAACTATAAATCAATTAATGATATGCAATGTTTAATAATAGGTTACATTGCTTATTGTCCATTGAAAAAATAAAATTATGAGTTACATAGCTAAAGTAAGTGCCAGACAAATTTTAGATTCAAGAGGAAATCCAACTGTTGAAGTTGATGTATACACATCAAATGGTGTATTAGGACGCGCGGCGGTTCCTTCAGGAGCATCAACAGGAATTCATGAAGCTGTAGAGTTAAGAGATGGAGATGAAGGGTACTATTTAGGAAAAGGTGTTCAAAAAGCCGTGAATAATGTTAATACTGTGCTAAATGAAGCATTAGAAGGACAATATATCATGGATCAAGCGGCCTTGGACAATTACATGCGTTCTTTAGATGGCACGGCTAATAAAAGTAAACTAGGCGCTAATGCAATATTGGGTGTTTCTTTAGCCATTGCAAAAGCTGCAGCTCAAGAAACTGGGATGCCTTTATATCGTTATGTTGGTGGAGTAGGTGCAAATACATTGCCTGTTCCAATGATGAATATTCTGAATGGAGGATCTCATGCCGATAATAAAATTGACATTCAAGAATTTATGGTAATGCCATTTGGAGCCGAGACGTTTAGTCAAGGTTTACAAATGGGAACTGAAATTTTCCATACGCTAAAAGCAGTATTAAAGCAAAAAGGACATAGCACTAATGTTGGAGATGAAGGTGGATTTGCACCAAATTTAGGATCTAATGAAGAGGCTATTGAAGTTGTTTTAGAAGCTATTACGAAAGCAGGTTTCCGCCCAGGTGAAGATGTGCATATTGCTTTAGATGCAGCATCATCTGAGTTTTATAAAGAAGGTAAATACGTGTTTGATTCTACTGGAGACATTCGTACTTCAAGTGAAATGGTTGACTTCTGGAAAGATTGGACTGCAAAATATCCAATCGTTTCTATTGAAGATGGATTGGCAGAAGATGATTGGGATGGATGGAAGTTATTGACAGAGGCTGTTGGAGATAAAGTACAAATTGTTGGAGATGATTTATTCGTAACAAATACACAACGTTTGGCTCAAGGAATCCAAAATGGAATTGCAAATTCAATTTTAATTAAAGTAAACCAAATTGGTACACTTTCTGAAACAATTGATTCTGTAAACATGGCTACGCGTAACAGTTATACATCAGTTATGAGTCACCGAAGTGGTGAAACGGCGGATAGCACAATTGCAGATTTAGCTGTTGCTTTAAATACAGGACAAATTAAAACAGGATCTGCTTCAAGATCTGATCGTATTGCAAAATATAATCAGTTATTAAGAATTGAAGAAGAGTTAGGTGCAATGGCATACTACCCTGGTAAAAACTTCAAGTTTTTGTAAAAAAATAATAACAAATAAAAAGGTTCGCTTTGTGCGGACCTTTTTATTCTCTACCTGTTGCACATATTGATTATTAAACTTCCAAGATTCAACGCAAAAAGGCAAGTTTATTTTGGGGAATAATTTCTATTTCGATACATTTTTTTGCAATTTCAGGTACTCATTTTATCTCCCTACACTTGCTTAAATTTAATAAGCGCATAGTACAATTCGAGATTTAGAAAAGTCTCGTGATAGTTTTAAATATTGAATGACCACTGATGAATAGAACTGTTCTGATCATTTTTCTTTTCGTAACGCATTTTATTTTTGCTCAAAAAAATAATGACGAGTTTAGAGCTGAAGCAAGCAAAGAACTTCTAATGAGAGGTGAGTATGATTTGGCAATTCAATGGCTTGAACCTTATGTGAATAGTGATAATTATACCCGTTTCGATTATTCTTATCTAATAGCAGCCTATCTGTTAAAGGAAGATTATGTAAATGGGTTAGCTTATAGTAATAAGTGGTTAAATATTTCATTAAGCATAGCGGATACAGTTAATGTTATCAATGCCTTAAACTACAAAACAGATATACTTTATTTTTCAGGCGACATAGAAGGAAGTATAGAAGCTGCAGAGGTTGTATTACAATATTATACTCCAAAGGATTCTGTAAGAGAAACTGTAACAAACATTCGTTTAGGAGGAATACAGCGGCAAAATGGTAATGTTGAATTAGCTTACACTATCTACTCAAAAATTGATTTAGAAAATGTTATTCTTGCAGGGTCTGAAGCAGAATATTTTGGTAATTCCCTAAATATATATCGTGATTTAGGGATGGTAGATTCAGCAATTTATTGCAGTAACGAAGCGTTGAAATATAGTTCAACATTTGATGAGGAATTCACTAAAGTAAGTCAATACAACGCTATAGCAGCAATCTATATTGATGCTGAAGACTATGGGGCTGCTATGGAATATTTAGATTCTGCAATTGCAATGTCTCTAGATAAAAATCGACGGAATTATGAATTTGTCTATGAAAATTATGCAGTGGTTTATAATAAACTAGGAATGATCGATTCTGCACTAGTTTACGTTCATAAACTAAAAGATTTGTATCAGCATATCTTCATGGAGAAAATGGAATTAGATCTAAAGGATTTAAAAAACCAATATGATCTTGAGTTGAAATTTAAAACTGAAATAATTAAAAAGGAAGAAGATCTTGAAAAGTCTAAGCTACAGTTATTGCTTTCAGTTATAATTATACTTTTAATAATTCTCATTGCTGCAGTTATGATTTTGTTTTTGAGAAACAAAAACCTGAAAACGAGTCGTGATAATCTGCTCATTAATCAACAACTGTTGCGAACTCAAATTACACCTCATTTTCTATTCAATTCACTTGCTACAATCCAAGGTATGATTTTGCAAGAAGAAAGCTCTAAAGCTTCAAATTTTTTATCTAAATTTTCAAGATTAGTGCGCTTAGTTCTTAATAATTCTCGGGATAGGGTGGTCTCTTTGTCAGATGAGTTAGAAGCAATCAAATATTACCTTGAACTACAAAACGCAAGGTTTGAAAAAAGCTTTAGTTTTTCAATTCGCTTAGACAAGAATATTGAAGATAAAGAAGTGTTAATTCCACCAATGATAATTCAACCTTTTGTTGAAAATTGTATTGAGCACGGATTTAAAAAAGTGGATAGAAAAGGAGAAATTGACATACATGTTTATTTTGAAAATGATTCGTTGATATGTAAAATCACGGATAATGGAGTTGGCACGGATGCCGTAATACCTGAAGCAATAGTTCCTAAAAAAGAATCTTTATCTACTAAGATTAATATGGAAAGGATGAAACTTTTAGCAAAAGAATTCAAAACAACTGCTAGTCTTGAAATAGTTGATCGAAGTAAATATGATGCCCAAGGCACAATAGTAACGATAGAAATTCCGTATAAATATGATTAAAACTTTAATTGTTGAGGATGAAACTTTTATCCGTGAAGGGTTGAAGAGTCTGTTAAATAACATCACAAGTGAATTAAATATTATCGGAGAATGTGAATCGGTTAATGATGCAGTAAAGTTTTGTCGCAATGAAATGCCTGAGTTAGTTTTTTTGGATATTAACTTAAAAGGCGGAACAGGTTTTGATTTTTTGAATGAATTGGGGGATGTTCCATTCAAGGTTATTTTTATTACTTCATACGAAGAACATGTGTTAAGGGCACTTAGACTTGGGGCGATAGATTATGTACTTAAACCAGTGAACGTAGAAGAGCTGAATGAAGCAGTTCAAAGGGCAATGTTAATTAGTCAAATAAATAATAATGAACGATTAGAGGTTGCTAAAAATCAATTAATTGGTAAAAACAATCGAATTATTTTGAGAATGTCAGAAGGGCATCAAATTGTCAATTTTGATCGTTTAATGTATTGCAAAGCAGATGGGGGATATACTACTTTTTTTTGTGATGATGATCGCTCTTTTATTGTATCAAAACCTTTGAAAGAGTTTACCTCTCAACTTCCTGAAGACATCTTCCTTCGGGTTCACCAATCCTATTTAGTAAATGCAGCATTTGTTGATAGATACGACAAGTCACGCTATTTATTTCTAAAAAAAGGACAGAAAATTCCAGTGTCGGTTAGAAAAAAAGTGAGCGTAATTTCTAGAATTTTCGGAGGAAAATAAAAACAAAAACTTGCCGCATTATAACGAATAGTTGATTAACGTTATCGAATAGTAATTTCCTTTTTTTTGTTCTTGATTTTTCTGTTTTTTTGAATTGAAATTAATTCAAAACAAATCTATTTATACAATTTAAAAAAAGGTATTTAGCCTGGTAGTAGCTTTTGAAATCGAGTATTATTCAATTTAAATGAGAACACGATTTTAACATTTTTAGAATGATATGATTTTAAAAAAAATTGACAAACGTTACTCTTATTTATTTCGTATTAATAGTTAGTCTTACCAAAACACTAAATGCGCTTAATATTCTACATTTTTATATCACTAGTATCTGTAAACATGTTTGCATATGAATTGCAAGTACAATACCGAAATTATGATGTAAATGACGGTTTGCCTAGTTCGCAGATATACGAAATTATAGAAGAT
>CAKZON010000056.1 GCA_937136425.1 uncultured Crocinitomix sp. | reverse complement strand
CACCTAATACTGAACCAAGGTAGTTCTATAAGATCATCAAAGGTTACTCCAATTTATTATAGCGATATTATTGGTCAGTTCCTTTCTGACGAAACACAAAAGAAAATTGTATTCAAGGCTGACAACGTTGTATACAAATTTAAAAGCGGAAAAATTGGTTTACATAATTTCAATTTTGCTGAAGAGTCTGGTTCCCTCTTGGGAATTATGGGAGGCTCAGGTGCAGGTAAGTCTACCTTGCTAAACGTGCTAAATGGAAATTACGCACCTGCTGAAGGTGCGGTAACGATAAATGGTGTTGATATTCATCATGACAAAGGAGAAATTGAAGGTGTAATTGGTTATGTATCTCAAGATGACTTACTTATTGAAGAACTGACAGTTTATCAAAACCTCTTTTATAATGCCAAGCTCTGTTTTGGTGGTTTAAACGACCGTCTCATTGCCAAAAAGGTATTAAAACTATTACTGTCTTTAGGTTTATATGAAACACGCGACTTAAAAGTAGGCAGCCCACTTGAAAAAACAATTTCTGGTGGACAAAGAAAGCGTTTAAATATTGCTCTAGAGTTAATCCGCGAACCTTCTGTTTTATTTGTTGATGAACCAACATCTGGTCTATCTTCTCGTGATTCAGAAAACATCATGGACCTTTTAAAAGAATTAGCCTTAAAAGGGAAATTAATTTTTGTTGTAATACACCAACCTTCATCTGACATTTTTAAAATGTTTGATAAGTTACTAATACTAGATGTTGGCGGTTATCCTATTTATAATGGAAACCCAGTTGATGCGGTAATGTATTTCAAAAACCTCATCAATCATGCTAAAAGTAATGAAAGTGAATGCCATGTCTGCGGTAATGTAAACCCCGAACAGATTTTCAACATCATTGAATCAAAGGTTGTTGACGAATATGGAACGCTGACACAATACCGAAAGGTATCATCTGAAGAATGGAATAAACATTATTTAGAACTGCTGGAAAAAGATCCAAACCTCATTGAGAGCGAAGATGAAATTCCAGAAAGTACATTTAAAAAACCAAATATATTTAAACAACTCGGCGTGTTTTTCGTCAGAGATGTTTTATCAAAGTTGACGAATAAACAATACATGATCATCAACCTCTTAGAGGCACCTGTATTGGCTTTTGTGCTTTCCTTTTTTGTTAAATTTTACAATAGCAATGCTGGGGATACTTATTCGTTTAATGCCAACCAAAACATTCCTCCGTTCTTATTTATTGCGGTTATTGTTGCCTTGTTTATTGGTTTAACAGTTGCGGCAGAAGAGATAATAAAAGATCAAAAAAT
Organism: uncultured Crocinitomix sp.; assembly: GCA_937136425.1. Lineage (GTDB taxonomy): Bacteria > Bacteroidota > Bacteroidia > Flavobacteriales_D > Crocinitomicaceae > Crocinitomix. The sequence continues at coordinate 105,118 of CAKZON010000056.1, read as the reverse complement.
ATTAAAACGAGAATCCTTTTTGAACCTAAGTAGAAGTTCCTATTTGGTTTCAAAAATATCAATCATGTTCATGATTTCGGCGGTGCAAATGTTATTGTTTGTACTAATCGGAAATTATATTTTAGAGATAAAGGGCATGTGGCTAGAGTATTGGCTCATCCTCTTTAGTTTGTCCTGCTTTGCTAATTTACTCGGCTTAAATATATCCGCTAGCTTCAACTCAGTAAAGGTTATATATATCCTTATTCCTATTTTAATTATACCTCAGTTATTATTTAGTGGTGTTATTGTAAAGTTTGATAAGCTACATCCATTATTTGGAGATGAAAGTGCTGTTCCCCTCATAGGAAATGTAATGGCGTCCCGTTGGGCGTACGAAGCATTGGCTGTCACTCAATTCAAGGATAACGAATACAATGAGATTTATTTTGACCTTGAGAAAAACAAGAGTTTTGCAACTTGGAAAAAGGACTATTGGTTACAAGAAGTTACGGCTGAGCTAGACTTTGTTAAAACCAACATTGAAAACGAGGAGAAAAAATCTGACGTTGAAAGTTCTTTATCGTTGCTGCGAGCAGAAATTGAGCGCGAACATAACTTCATTCAAAATGTTAAATGTGAAGGTTGCATAGAAGGATTAACCTACGCCAATTATTCCGAAGGGACCTATACAGATGTTAAAAGTTATATAGAGATTTTAAAAACGCATTATAAGTCTATTGTAGATAAAAATCGAAAGAAAATTGACGATAAAACGCAAGAGATTATTGAAAAATACGACAAGGAGCGCTATTTAGCACTCATGAACGACCATACGAATGAATCTTTAACGCAATTTGTTACCAATAAGACGGATCTCTCCAAATTAGTACAATCAGGTGATCGATTAATTCAAAAATCTGATCCTATTTATCTAGATCCTTATGATGTTGGATTCTTTGGTGCACACTTTTATGCACCACGTAAAAGATTATTTGGCAGCTACATAAGTACTTTTGCAGGGAACTTAATTGTTATCTGGGGAATGTCTATATTTTTGATCATTACTCTCTATTTTGATTTGCTGAAAAAAGTGCTTGACGGGCTAGAAAAACTGTTCTCTCGATTCAGTTTTAGTAGTAATCGATAATTTCCTATAATTTTTTTTTCACTTTGCATTTTTATTCAAAAAAAATGAATTATATTTGCCCACCCTTACGCAGAATATCGTTTCTGTTTGGGACAAAAAACGGTGGTTGTAGCTCAGTTGGTTAGAGCGCTTGGTTGTGGTTCAAGAGGTCGTCGGTTCGATTCCGATCTTCCACCCACTAAAGACCGATTCAGAAATGGATCGGTTTTTTTGTTTCATAAACTTAATCTTTCGAAACTGAAAGTATAAAAGAAAATTTACAACATTATTACACTATTCAGCACCACTTTTGGTTCAAGAGGCCGTACCTCAACCTTATTGATCAATAGATCAAGGTTTCGTCTTCACAAGCAGTGCTTGTTATGAATTCAATTGAGCTATGAAATATATATATACCATCAATACCCCTTAAATTAAAGAATTAGAAGAATTACTCAATCTATTTTTAGTATATTTGACCTAAAATTATATAATGAAGATTCGCAAAGTAAAATTAGATACGAGGCCACAAACTGATGGGATAAAAAATGCTCTTCCGAAAGTCGATTTTGCGGATACCTTTGCCACCACAAACCATCAGGAAAGTTTAGAAGTAATTTCAAATACTGTTTTTGGGAAAATTCCTAAATGGATTTCGTTTTTAATGAAAATAAGAAATGGTATTGTTAAAATCTTTGGATTAAAAACAGAAGTTTCAGCTGATATTAACAGAAAATTTGAAGTTGGTGCATACATAAGTTTTTTTCAAATCTTAAGTATTCAACAAAACGAGCTCATTCTTGGTGAGGACGATAAACATTTAAATTTTAGAGTAAGCGTTTATAATTCTAAAGAAAAAGAATTCAATATTAAAATCACCACTCTTGTACAATACAATAATTGGTTTGGTAAGGTGTATATGACAATTGTTAAACCATTTCACCACATAGTGGTTAAAACAATGGTTAAACAAGCTTATAAAGCCAATTGACAAATTACTGTAGTATAAATAAAAAGCCTGCCAAGTTAACTCAGCAGGCTTTAACTTTTTAGTTCTTCTCAAATACTATTTCAATAAGTCCCCCATACCAAATGCTGACAAAAAGTTAGCATAACCTTCTTTCACATCATCATTTGCCTTCTCTACAAATTGTCCTGTCATTCCATCTACTACAGTTCTTAATGGACGCTCTCCTTTTGGTGTATCCATTAACTTGAAAATTGCGTCTGGCACCATTTGTGGATCAGGTTTCATGGTATTAAACATTTCCCCCATGCCAGCTGTAACTTGTTCAGGCAGATTTGCCAACTCTCCATATCCTTCTGTCACTTTCTGATCTGAACCAGAAGCTACTTTGCTAAAAATTTCTGTTGGAAATGCTCCAGGCTGAACAAGTACAACATCAACCCCTAGTGGTCTAACCTCATAATGTAAACCTTCCGTCAATCCCTCAACAGCAAACTTACTACCATTATAAACGGTCATAAAAGGTGCTGAAAATCTTCCTAATCCACTCGAAGTATTAATAATCAATCCCTCTCCTTGTTTTCTCATTTGAGGTAAGCTCGACTTTATTGTTCTCCATGTTCCTTTCACATTAACGTCAAACATTTTTTCTACATCTTCAGCAGAATATGATTCCGCTAATCCTCCTCCAAAATATCCTGCATTATTTACTAATACATCTATTCTACCTTCTTTTTCAATCACCTCGTTTACGACATTATTTACGCCATCTACATCAGTTACATCCAAGTCTAGCACATTAATGTTTTCTATTCCATTCAACTCTTTAGCTTTTTCAGCATTTCTACCTTCTGTTTCTCGCATTGTTGCATAAACAGTATGTCCTCTTTCAGCAGCTCCCTTTGCAGTTAAATATCCAAATCCACTATTCGTTCCTGTTATTAATACTACTTTATTTGTCATTTTGATTCTTTTAAATTATTTTTGTTACACAAAGTTACTATTAATAGTTACCTAAAGTAACAAAAGCAGTAATTCAAGAAAAAAAACTAGTTACCCATAAGTAACAAACATATGAAAGATACAAGCTGTAGCAATCCATTATGTCCATTAACTCAAGCAATCTCAATAATTGGAGGTAAATGGAAACCTCTTATCATATACCAACTAAATGCCTCAAACAAAAGGTTTGGTCAATTGGACGTTGCTATACCAGGCTTATCGAGAAAAGTACTGACCTCACAATTGAATCAATTACTTAGTGATAAGCTTATTGAACGAAAGGCTTTTGCGGAAATTCCACCGAGAGTTGAATACAGACTTACACAAAAAGGAAAGGATTTAATTCCAATTTTTAAATCACTCGCGATTTGGGGAAGAGATCTTGTGGAAGATTATAAAAGACTACAGCCAACGAATTCATGATTTGAATACAATATTTAAACACACTTAAAAGCTTCTAGTTTAAAAGATACCTATACAGATTTAATTCCCCATAATCCTGCTCATTAATGCTGAAAAAATTTCACCAGCATCTCCCAAATCAGGATCATTTTTAATGACCTCTACATGTCCGTCATTATCCACAAACAAATCATAAGACCATAAGAACGGCGCAGTATCTAAATCCATTCCCAATTGACCAAATCGTAAATCCCAAAAAATTAATTTGTCAGTGGCTTCCTCTATATAATACCATCCTTCAGAAATATGAATGAGTTGCTTAATGACTTCCTGATTTTCATAAGGTTCAATTAAATGATGATTCTTAACAAACTCTTTTGAAAACTCAATTTCTTGGGTATCAAATAAAGAATAATAAGCTGTCCTGTAACCATCTTCAGTTTCAACCAAAGAAGTCCATAAAATAGTATTGAGTGGAGCTGGTTTTGTATCCATTTCAACATAAGCAATGTTCTGGTTCTCTAAACTTTGCTTAAACTCATTAAATGTAATCCATTTTAAAACAAGTGTAATTGCCATATAAGAAGTACTCACAATTAGCCCAGCATTATTAAACTTTCTACGGCGTGGATTGTTTCGTTTATGAAACATTGCGATAAGCAGAAATATCAAAAAAGGCAATGTATATAAGGGATCAATTACAAAAATATTCTGATATGCTAATCGATATTCAAACGGCCAGAAAAATTGAGTTCCCCAGGTTGTGTGTGCATCTAATAAAGGATGCGTAACAGTAGCCCAAAAGAATAACCACATCCAATTTTTCAAACTTGCCTCCTTCCACTTATGATGAATTTTATGAGCTATCCAACCAAGAATTGGAGCAATCAAAATGGCAAAAACTATTGAATGGGAAAATCCTCTGTGCATTTCAGTAGCAGTGATATCATCCGTAAAATACCTTAACAAGACATCTAAATCAGGAATGGTACCCGCAATTCCGCCCCAAAGCATAGCTCGGTTACCAACTTTTTTTCCAAGCACGGCCTCTCCTACTGCTGCACCTAATACTATTTGTGTTAATGAATCCATTTCGATAAAACCAGTTCAAATTTAGATATTCTACCATTAAATGAAGACTTTTAAACCTATTGAACTTAAAAAGTCACAAAACTAAAAGTATATTTCCTTCCAATCAAATCTATAAAACACAAAGAGGTCGCCTGAATCTCTTCAAGCGACCTCTTTTTAAAATTAATTAATTCTTTAGTTTTTCACAACTTGTATAGTTTCGTAATTATTCTCGTTTTTAATTTTCAACAAGTATAATCCAGACTCTAATTCTAGTAATGATAATTTTTCTTGATTGTGACTTGTTCCGATTGAAATAATCTTCCCTGAAATATCAGTTAACACATAAGAAAATGAACCGTCCAATTGTATTGTTATCAAATCATTTGTAGGATTCGGATATACGTTGAAGTTTAATCCCTCGAACTCTCCAACACTTGCTTGAGTTCCAACAACAATGGAAACTTCAGCTGAACATCCAGTTGCTCCATTTACAACCACAGTGTATAAATCATCTGCCAAACCTGTTAAATCCTCATCATCATCAAAATCTCCAGTTCCGTCGATATCCCAATCAAAGGTGTAAGGTGCAACACCACCAGTAACAGTAATGTTTATTTCACCATCTTCAAATATCATTTCTTCAGTAACAATATAACTGATTTCGATCTCTTCGTTAACTGTAATATCAATCTCATCAGAATCAGAGCAACCATTAACGTCAGTTCCTACTACTGTATAAGTAAAAGTACCAACCTCACCTATTGTATAAGGTGTTCCATTTTCAATTGCAATAGGATCCCAAACATAAGACTCAGCACCAGTACCTGTTAATGTAATTGGATTTCCAATACACACTTCTTCTAAATCAGCCGTTGCGTTTACTGTTGGCACATCATACACAGTCACATCAATAGTTTCTGAAGCAGAACATCCTGAATCATCATATGTTCCTGTTAGCGTATATGTTGTCACACCAACCTCTGGAGTAAAATCCATTGGAGACCATGTATACTCATCAGCATCTCCACCAGCTCCTAGCACAATTTCATCTCCTGCACAATATAATTCTCCGCCAATTGTAGGTAACACTGTTGGTACAGCTAATACTTCAATATCAATTGTTGAAGGACAATCAGTTGGATCATCTGTAGTTGCTGTATAAGTAATTACTCCAACCATTTCAGGGAAAAAGCCAACACCGTCAGTCACTCCTTCATCCCAAATTATAGCTCCTCCACTTTCTGCTGTTCCAGTTAAAGTCAGTAATTCGTTTTGACAAACACTCAATTCAGATGCCACAATAGCAATTGGAATGCAAAGTGAATTGATTTCAATCACTTCGATAACTTCACAACCGTTAGCATCTCTTATAATTACAGTATATGTTCCAGCTAATAAGTCTGTCAAATCTTCTGGATCATCAAAATCGTCAGCCTCATCAGTATCCCAGTCAAAAGTATAACCAGGTGTTCCTCCTGTTACAGTAAGGTCAATTTCACCATCTTCATCCGTTTCATCTACTGTTGTATATGTCACAACTAGCTCCGGATTCACTGTTACATCAACTGATGCTGTGTTTTCACATCCGTTATCATCTGTCCCTGTTACGGTATACGATTCTGTTCCTGAAGTTAAAGGCGTAAATGGATCTCCATCAACAACGCCCATGTCCCAAGCGTATGATGTTGCACCACCACCTGTGAAAATTACAGATTCTCCAAAACAAATTTCGTCATCATCTACTGATGCTGTAACGACTGGTAATGCATTTACCGTTGCATCAACACTTGCCGCATTTTCACATCCATTGTCATCCGTCCCAATTACAGTATATGTTTCTGTTCCTACGGTTAACGGTTCAAATGCAACTCCATCTGTCACCCCCATATCCCAAGAATAAGATGTTGCTCCACCACCAGTGAAAGTAAACTCATCTCCTAAACAAATCTCGTCATCATCAACTGATGCTGTAACAACTGGTAAAGCATTTACCGTTGCATCAACACTTGCTGTATTTTCACATCCGTTATCATCTGTCCCTGTTACAGTATATGTTTCTGTTCCTGCAGTTAAAGGTTCAAAAGCAACTGCATCCGTCACTCCCATGTCCCAAGAATAAGATGTTGCTCCACCACCGGTGAAAGTAAACTCATCTCCTAAACAAATCTCATCATCATCTACTGATGCTGTAACAACAGGTAAAGCATTTACGGTAATTGTTGTTTGGAAATCGCAATCATCAATATTCTCAGTTGAACCTGTGTAAACGGTTACTCCAACTGGTGGAGCAAAACTTTCTCCATTCACTACCCCTAAATCCCAAGTTACATCATCACCGCTATCTGCAGTTCCATCTAAAATAATTTCTTCTCCTTCACATAGCACGTCTTCAAATGCTTCAACAGAAATTGGATTACACAATAAAGTAATGGTTACATATCCATGTCCTGTATTAATAGCCGCTGTATTATCTTGGTCAGTACCGCCATTATACGATCCGCCGCCACCGCCAGAGTTCATTGATGGGAATTCATTTCCATTTTGGCCACCGCCACCTGAGTAGCCACCGCCACCGCCGGTTCCCATATTATCAGAACCGCCGCCGCCGCCGCCGCCAAATCCTCCATCTCCGCCTTCATCATTTCCATCATTAAAACGTACACCACCTATTCCTCCTTCTAAAGGACGTCTTCCGCCTTGCGCGTAAGAACCGGTATATAAATAAAGTGTTCCCTGATTTCCTCCAGTACCGTTTGTTAACCAACCAGCACCACCGCCAGCCCAATAACTAGACCCTCCAGTATTTAAACGACCGCCATTTCCACCAATTCCACCATTAACAAAACTAAATGCGTTTTGACCATCTTCTGCATCAGTGGCATTTCTACCAGCGTAATCAAATCCACTTCCTCCGGCACCACCACCTGCAGCAACCATTGGCAATGCATCATCAGTTGGGTCCCAAATAAATGTACCTCCGCCGCCACCAGCGGCTGCATTGTCAATACCTGTTACTCTTGTATCTTCACCTTTTTGACCAACCAAAATATAAAGAACATCTCCTTCGGTTAAATCAAAAGTTCCAATCATTCTAGCACCTAATCCTCCGTCTTCAGGATTAACTGTATAAAGGTCATTCCCTCCTTGCGCTCCAGCTGCTTCTATTTCATAAGTTCCTGTTACAGGTACTGTCCATTCTTGAATCCCTTGTGTTGTCATGTTGAATAAAGCAGGGTCTAATTCCCAAACTTCAGCAGCGTAAGCCGCTTGACATGCGCCAAGATTAGGGCCATCTTTTCCTAAAGCTCCAGCATTTGTAAAGGTATGGGTGTCAAAATCGTATAATTGACTTATTCCACATATTGGATAGAATATTGTAACAATAGCCACCCCTAATAGTAATAATCTTTTCATATTTTACTTTTTAAGTTATGAGTAAGAGGCAAACATAATCTTACAGCGCATAATATGCAACGTTTTAAAAATAATTACCCCCATGTTTTCGCTAAACAAGTCTTTTACCTCGATCAAGGTACGTTTCTATAAAATGAATCCCTTCTTATTATGTGCACTTTTAATTTAGCAGATCATTAAAACAAATTCTTTTATCATTCATTAAATTTGCATATGCGCAATTTCAGAACTTTAATATGCATTTCACTTTGGGTAATGAGCCTTGGTTCTTTAGCACAGAATGAATCACCTCTAAAACCTTGTCCTAAATCCCCCAATTGTGTTTGTACTTTAGAAAAGAAGATGCGAAAAAAGATGCCTCCATTGACCTTTAAAAACAATCTTGAAGAATCTAAAACAAGAATAAAAGAAATAGTATTTAAAATAGAGGGAACTAAACTTGTGCAAGAAGACAACAATTACTTGCATTTCGAATTTTCAACGGCTATAGGAAAGTATATTGATGATGTTGAATTCTATTTCGACTCCACTACTCAACTCATACATTTTAGATCTGCCTCTAGAATTGGTTATGGTGATTTTGGAGCAAACAAGAGAAGAATGAAAAGAATTTCTAAAGCTTGGAAAGCATAACTTTTAATTCTAAAAAAGTCTGTTAAGCAAGGGAGAAGTGGCTATTCCGCACCTAATTACGAGTAATTAACAAAGTTATTTCATCATTTGAAGAACAATAAACGCTTTTCTCTGTTATTCATTGAAAAATAAAAAATATAGTTTTACAAGCATTTTTAATAGTATTACTATTATATTTGCATGCAAATCTACAAAACAGAAATGTATAAAGAAAAAAGGACATATAATTTTCACTTAAACATCTCGGTGATTCTTATGACTTTTTTACTGGGTGCAATTGTGATAAGCACAGTTACAGAATATAGCGAGTTTGCTAAAAACCAAACTCATCTTGTTGATTGTGAAGAAGACGGTGATTCAAAAGAATCAGAAACTAAAGACCTCAATCACTCACTATTTTATACGGATTTAGTTACCATTGATTTGGGCGTAGAAACAAGCACAATCCCATTTAAATCAATGGATATTCGGTACGGAAAAATACCGACACCTCCTCCCGAACTTTAACCCAATGGATTCCTCAATTGAATCCATTCTTAGCGTACTACAAAAGTTCAATTAACCTTATTTATATAATTATGGACAAAACAACCTATAGTCCTATTCAGCGATTTTGGCTGCTGTTAAAACCTGACCAAAAAGAAATTAAGAATGTTTATGTTTATGCCTTTTTTTACGGCCTCGTAAACTTATCCCTTCCATTAGGAATTCAATCCATTATAAACATTATCCAAGGCGGACAAATAAGTACATCCTGGATTATTCTTGTTGCATTTGTTATTCTTGGAGTAGCCATAACTGGCGTATTACAAGTAAATCAATTAAAAATCACTGAGAATCTACAGCAAAAGATATTTACTCGAGCTGCCTTTGAATTTGCATATAGAATTCCAAAAGTTAAAATGGAAGCCCTTTACAGACATTATGCTCCAGAGTTGATGAACCGATTTTTTGACGTTATTTCAATTCAAAAAGGACTCTCCAAAATATTAATCGATTTTTCAACGGCATCAATTCAAACCATATTTGGATTGCTCCTACTCTCTCTTTACCACCCCTTCTTTATCGTATTTAGTTTAATTCTCATCATTTTAGTTTACACCATATTTAAGCTAACCTCAAAAAATGGGTTGCGAACCAGCTTGAAAGAATCAAAGAGTAAATATAACGTTGCTCATTGGTTGGAGGAAGTTGCAAGAACCAGTGTTAGTTTCAAATTAGCCGGAACAACTGAACTGCCAATGGAGCGAACAAATACAGAGGTTAACGGCTATGTTGCCGCAAGAGACGAACACTTCAAAGTTTTGAAAAACCAATATATGTTAATGGTTGGTTTTAAGGTTTTAGTTGCGGCAGGCTTGCTAATTGTGGGTAGTTTATTAGTGATGGAACAACAAATGAATATTGGACAATTTGTTGCAGCTGAAATTATTATACTACTCGTATTAAATTCAGTAGAAAAATTAATACTGAGTTTAGAAACGATTTATGATGTATTAACATCATTAGAAAAAGTTGGACAGGTTACAGATTTAGAATTAGAAAGAAATGACGGAATTAACATTAGTGAAACAGTTGAGCAAAATGCATTAAAAGTTGAACTAGCAGAGGTTGATTTTAAATATCCTTTTCAGGAATCACTCATGTTTGACAAAGCCTCACTTAAAATAAAAGCAGCCGAACGTGTGCTAATTACAGGAAAAAGTGATGCCGGAAAAACAACACTATTATACTTGTTAGCAGGGCTGTACAAAGTTGAATCTGGATCAGTCATTTTTAATGACTTACCAATGGGAAATTTAAATCCTAATTATTTACGATCTGCAATAGGCGATTGTTTTATGGATGAATTATTATTTGAGGGATCTGTATTAGAAAACATTACAATGGGACGAGAGAAAGCAACATTTCAGAATGTTCAATGGGCAGTTGAAAATTTAGGACTATCGGATTTCATAAAAAAACTGCCAAATGGATACAATACACCTATTCATTCGCAAGGCAAACATTTTTCTAAAGGAATTGTTGACAAACTGATTTTAGCAAGAAGCATAGCAGACAAACCTAAACTATTATTAGTAAAAGATGCTTTTACATCTCTGGAACAAAGTGAACGAGAAAAAATCATGGATTTTATAACCTCAAAGAAAAATGAATGGACATTAGTTGTTGCTTCAAAAGATGACAACTGGTATTCAAAAGTTGATCGCGTCATTCTATCAGAAAATGGAACACTAACCCAACTAAATTAATTACAATGCTAAACATTTCAAAATCAAGAGTTACAAAACATATTGTTCCAAAAAGATATTCCGCTTTAGAAAATGTAGAACAAAAAGTATCAGGAAAAGTTTTACCAAGGATAATCTATATTTCTTTAATTCTATTCGTTTTTATCTTGCTTTTACCCTGGACACAAAACATCCGATCAGAAGGTACTTTAACCACATTACATCCTAACCAGCGTCCACAAAGTTTAAACTCTGTTATTGGAGGACAAATTGAACAATGGTATGTTCGCGAAGGAGATTTTGTAGAAGCTGGAGATACAATTCTTAAAATTAAGGAAGTAAAAGATGCTTACTTTGATGAAAACCTACTTCCTAGAACGCAAGACCAAGTAGACTATAAAAAGCAATCAATTACAGTTTACTCAGATAAAATTAAAACACAGGAAGAACAACTAGAAGTGCTTCGTGAACAGAGAGATTTGAAACTATCTCAAACACGCATTAAATATCAACAAACGGCATTAAAGGTTCAAAACGACAGTATTGGATATAAGGCTGCTCTCATTAATTATGAAACAGCCGAGTATCAATACAAACGCCAAGATAGTCTTTACCGCAGCGGTTTAAAATCATTGACAGACTTAGAAACTAAGAACTTAAAACTACAAGATTCTCGTGCCTACATGATTGCAGCTAAAAACAAGTGGTTGAATAGTCAAAATGAGCTCATTAGTTTACAATTGGAACTGTCCAATGTGCAAATCAAATTTGAAACAGATTACAATAAGATTCAATCGGACAAATTTTCAACCATGTCTAATAAACTAGACACTGAAACTGCTGTCAGCAAATTAGAAAATCAATACAGCAATTACGCCTATCGCAATGGTTTGTATTATATAACCGCTCCACAAGACGGCTACATTACAAAAACTATTTCTAATGGTTTAGGTGAAACAATTAAAGAAGGCCAAGAGATCTTAACGATTATGCCTGCCAATTATGACTTAGCCGTGGAACTATATGTCGCACCAATTGACCTACCGCTTATCAAGTTAAATGAGAAAGTGCGCCTACAATTTGATGGTTGGCCTGCAATTGTATTTTCAGGTTGGCCTGATGCAAGTTATGGAACCTACGGCGGAGAAATTTATGCCATTGACCAATACATTAGCCCCAATGGTAAATATCGCGTTTTAGTAGCGCCTGATGCTAATGACAATCCATGGCCAGAAGCACTAAGATACGGGTCTGGAAGTTCAAGCATGATGCTTTTATCTGATGTTCCTATTTGGTATGAATTATGGCGAAACATTAATGGATTTCCACCCGATTTTTATAAAAACGAAACCTCTAATAAAATTAAAAAATGAGATTGATTATTCTAATTTTCTTATTCTTACATTCTTTCTCTTTCGGTCAGGACACGACTGTAAACCTAACTTTTACAGATTTTATTGAAATCGTAAAAAACAATCATCCAATTGCCTATCAAGCTCAACTTGCAAGTGAAATGGGAGATGCAAAACTAATGAAAGCAAAAGGAGGTTTTGATCCTAAGGTTGGAGGTAATGCAAATCAAAAATACTTTGATGGTAAACAGTATTATAGCCATTTGCATGCTGGCTTAAAAATTCCAACCTGGTTTGGACTTACTGCTCAAGCAGGCTACAATAATAATTCAGGAGAACGACTAAATTCCGAATTATACACTCCTGAGAATGCTGGATTATGGTATGCTGGACTGACAATTAATCTTGGAAACGGGTTATTTATTGATGCAAGAAGAGCAGAGTTAAAACAAGCCAAAATTTACCAATACAGCTCTCGTTTGGAGCAGCGCTTAATCCTTAACCAACTGATATTAGACGCCTCAATTGCCTATTGGGATTGGTATAAAGCCTATAATAAATTTGTGGTTTATACTACCGCAACAAAAAATGCAACAGTTAGACTGGATGCCGTTCGCGAAAGCGTTGCTTTGGGAGACAAAGCTGCGGTTGATACGTTGAAAGCTTTATTACAAGTTCAGGAACGCGAACTATATTTGGAGCAATCAAAACTTGATTTAGACAATAAAAAAGCATTATTGGCCATTTATTTATGGGAGGATGGTTTCGTTCCATTAGAGTTAGACAGCGCGCTCTCTCCTCAACTTTTTGATCATTCAACCACCTCTGCACCTTCTCTTTCTGCAATTATTAACTTGGATACCTTAGCAGCAAATCATCCAGAAATTGTACTGTCTCAAAACAAAATTGCACTTTCTAAAATTGATTATAGACTAAAAAAAGAAGCATTAAAACCTGTTACCCAACTCAAATACAATGCTTTGAGCAGTCCAATATCAAACAATGTATTGACTTCTTATTCAATTGAGAATTATAATTGGGGCGCACATATTTCCTATCCAATTTTCACCCGTAAAGAACGTGGTGATTTGAAACTAACCGAACTTAAATTAGCAGACCAAAACGCCCAAATGCAAAATAAAACTGCGGAAATTAGTTACAAGATTGAAGCAACCTACAATACTTGGTTAAGCACACATAAACAAGTTAATATTTCAAGTAAAACTTTAAAAAATTACACGGCTTTGTACAATGCTGAATTGACGCTTTTTAATATTGGAGAAAGTTCATTATTTCTAGTTAACACGCGCGACCAAGCAATGCTTGATGCACAATTGAAATTGATCTCAAAAATCTATCAAAATCATATTTCTAAAGCGTTATTTAATTACCAAACTGTTAATTATTGATAGTTTTTAAAACTAATAATTAAGATTTGGCCTTATTCTCTTTCCTTTTTTCCTTAAAAAAATTCTTTCTGAGTCAGTCATTTTATTTGAAAAAGTTAGAACTCTGTCAAAGTAGACTCCACTGCCTTCTTCTTTAATTTTTCTTTTCATCCCAATAGTTCAAGCATTTATTTTATGCTTATTTACCTGAACTCTTAAGAAACAGAAATCCCACCATCCACAGATAATATTGCTCCATTTATATAATCTGCTTTTTCACTTGTAAGAAAGCAAATTGCATCTGCCACTTGTATCGCTTCACCTCTTTTTTCTAAAAGAATTTTTGGCATATTAGCTGTAAGTATTTTTTGCTGCTCTTCTGTTGGGTTAGCAAATGACATAAAATTAGATTTTATACTACCTGGACTGATGGCATTTACTTTAATTTTGTCATCTAAAAATTCCCTTGCAAATATTTTGGTAAACGTTTCTACAGCAATTTTAGAGGACGACAATACAGAGGTCAAAGGAATATGTTTACTAGCCAAAAAGGAACTTATTAAAACAACATGTCCTCCTCTTTTTATTAATGGTTTTAAAATACTTACTGTAAAAAATGTTCCTTTGGTATTGGTATTCATTACTAAATCATAGTCTTTCTCAGAAACATCTAAGACACTTCCAAACTTGCCTAAACCTGCGCTCGTTACGAGAATGTCTATTTCTATTTGTTGCATCCACAACTGTTCATATAAGTCTTTCAAGTTATCTATTTGAGTAACGTCCACGACATAAGAACTAATGTCTCCGCCTATTTCATTTACCGCAGTTATAAGTTTATCTTCAGTTTTTCCGACTATAATAACCTGATAGTTTTGTTCAATATATTTTTTTGCTGATGCCAAACCAATACCACTGCTTCCTCCAGTTATTAGGACAGTTCTTTTAGAATTTTCCTTCATTTTATTTGTTTGATTAGTTAAAAATGTTTTCCTCTCTGTGATTATGACAAAACTTACCTTTTTAGATTTAATTATTTTTTTTAGCTAATTGATTTACTACTCTTCTAACAGCAGTGTGAGCAGATATCACGGCTCCTTCCATATAGCCAGGACTTACATTTGAAGTTTCTGTACCAGCAAAAAAAAGTTTCTGATTCATCTGTGGCTTTACTATTTCTTTGTGTCCATTATTTTGATGAGCAAATAACCCCTTATTTGTATTAGCGTTTACTGAGGTATATGCCTGTCTGCTCCAAATGAGCTCTTCATAATTAATCACTTGTGTTGATTTTTCCCCAAATAGCCTAACTAAATCTCTTATCACTATCTTTCTTCTCTCGTCTTTAGTTAGATTATAATGTTCTTCTTTTAAATTTAAAAACCCTACTAAAGCGAATGCATTTCCCTCAGCATTTACATGATCCTGAACTTCTCTTACTATTCCTGCCATACTTACAGCAAAACCTGCAAGATTTGCTTCCCTCCAGAAAGGAGCTCTGTATTCAACAGAAAACTTTATCGATTCTCCCATCCATGTATGGGTCTGTTTTCTGTAACTGTTGCTAGAATCTAAAAATTCAGGTTTAAAGGTTATACTTGCCTGTAATAAATTAGGCGGGATTGTTGAAATTACATAATCCGCTTCGTAAGACTGACCTGTACTAGTAATTAATTCAATATACTCCCCTTTGTCCTCTATACTTGAAACGATTGTATTTTGATTTAAATTTTGTATACCAACTGCCTCTGACAGTTTATTGATAATACTAGACGCCCCCCCAACTATCTTATAATACTTTTGTCCACCTGTCAATTCTAGCACATTAAATACTTCAGGCGGTTGCTTATTACTCAATTCATAAATGGCATTTCCAATATTATACTGTTCATATAGTTTTAAGCCTAATTCATTTAATAAAGTTCTTAGATTACTATCATAGAAAACCCATGTGGCCCCAAGTTCTAAACATGCACCTGAGGAAGTTTTAATGGTCTTTATACGCCCTCCAAAATAGTTGTTTGCCTCTAAAACGGTGACAGAAAAACCTTGCTTTTTAAGTAAATAAGCAGTTGTCAATCCAGATAGCCCACCTCCTATTACTAGTATATTGTCCATGTTTCTATTTTAAAGATGTTGCTTAGTGCCTACAGCCAAAGGATCTACGACGGATTCTCCAAATTCATTTATAAACTTATTGATAGCTCTCCAACCTGTGCAATGCCCTGGAATAATAATTTTAAAATTAAACTTCTTTAATTCTTCAATGGTTTCGTCTATTAGATTTTCATTGGGGAAGACTAAATGTAATCCACCAACTAAGGCATATAATGGTCTGCCTTTAAATACTTCTGCAGCATGTTTACACACGTTTACCACTCCGGCATGCGAACACCCTGTAAATATTGCAATCCCTTTACCTTCTACGTCTACCGCTATAAAACGTTCATCTATAACATCAGGATCTTCTACCCATTCTTTTTCTTTGGTTTGTTGATAATGATTTGGAAGTCCATTTTCAAAACTTACTCTAGGAATCTCTCCACTCACATAAAAATATTCGTTGACAATATGCTCTTCTTTTGAAGATGTTTTCACAGAAGCGCCATTTTCTTCAAGCGTATTTATAGAAGGCACGTTTGCATAGGCTAGCATATTGCCATCAGGCAACCTAGCAGCCCTTTTTACAAAAGCATTAGGGTGTACGTAAAGAGGAACTTTTCTTTCCTTCTCTTTTGTAATCATTTCTAATGCTTTAGGCAATGCTTCTGCATGGTCAAAATGGCCATGAGAAAGCACTACAGCATCTACTTTACTCATATCAACCCCCATATGATTTGCATTTCTTTCTAGACCTTTTGCGTCCGGACCTGCATCAAATAAAACAACTTTATTACCAACGATTGTCTCCGCTTCTAAGTGTAACGAAAGACCATGATGAGCAGAGCAAAGTAGTTCTCCACTCCCCAATTCAAGGCCATTATCCATTAAAACTTTCAACTCACTATCGACATGGTTCGGTCTTGATGAAAACATATCAGAAGTATTATCTATTAATACGCTTACTGTTAAATTCTTAATCTTTTTCACTCTAATGTTTATATTAATTCGTCTCCTTATTATTTCTACCTCAAACTATTGCTTATAAATAATTTAATTGCGTTAATTCAAAAAAGCGAAGCAGGAGATTAGTTAATCCACTAACCTCCCAAATTACATAAATTGTTACTGTTTTAATGTATCTCTTAAAGCCTCTGCCAAAGGTGTAGCAGATGCAGGACTTTGCCCTGTCATTAAAGGACCATCAGCTATTACATGTGGCTCCCAATTGATTCCACTTTGATAATTGGCACCTCTCAATTTAAGATCTTGTTCTAGAGAGAATAGCAAGTGTTTGTCTAATTCTATTTCGGCATCCTCTTCATCTTTAAAACCTGTAAGTTTTACCCCTTTTACCAAAAACTCTCCATTCGATAGTTTTACATCTCGTAAAATTGCTGGAGCATGACACACCATTGCAATGGGTCTGCCTGTTTCGTAAAAATCTTTTATCAGTTTAATTAAATGTTGGTCAGACGCTAAATCTGTGAGTAATCCATAGCCACCTGGAATAAATACTGCATCAAATGTATTGTAATCAATATTCCTTAATACTCGTGTTCTTTTTGCTGCAAAGTTAGCCACAGGATCGTTTAAAAACTTTTCAGTATAATCTGTGGTAAAAGGTGTTTTCATACTAAGCAGATCTATTGGTGCCTCACCTCCTTCTGGTGAAGCAAGAACTACTTCATATCCTGCTTCTGTCAAGATATAGTAAGGTGCAGCTAACTCTGTAAACCAAGTTCCTGTTTGCTTTCCACTTATCCCCATATCATCATAAGATGACATTACTAATAATACCCTTTTTTGTTTGTTTCCTGTACTCATGTTATTTTATTTTAATCGTTATTATTTATTTTAATTACCCTGCAAATTTACATCTGACCTTTTTTAAAAAATGGTGATTTAAGACCTCATAATGGTAAATTTCATCCCCAAAATTGATCTTCATCTTCTTGGTTTTCGGAAAACAACCACACCTCCGTAATTTTTTCATTTTCAAGTCTAAATAGATCAAACCCTTTCATATCAATTTGATTACCTGCTTTTTTTACGGTAAATTTTACCGGAACATTTACATAATTTCCATTCACCATTCCTTCTTCTGATTTAATTACTTTAAGAGAGCCTTCGCTTTCTTCCATCATGCTACCGATCATTTTACCAATTGCTTCTAACCCTATTTGGTCTCCTGAAAATTTATTTTTGCCTGGCTGATGCCAAATAGCATTTTCTGAGAATAAACTAAATACAGTAGGTATATCACCAATTGCTAATGCATTGAAGTAATTTTCAATAATTTGTTTGTTTTTCACCTTCATTTTATTCGTTTTAATTATTAAAACAAATGTAGAGAGAAGGTATACCTTGTTAAGGTAATTTAGAACCTAAGAGTGGTAAATTAGAACACCTGCTGTAGAAATTGCTTTGGCGTGAGTTTTGTTTCCTTTTTAAAGAACTTAGTGAAATAAGTGGGCTGATCAAAACCTAGACTGTAGGCTATTTCCTTTATTGAAACATCTTGATGTGAAAGCATTCTTTTTGCTTCCAATATTTTTAATTCTTTAATGAGAGCGCCAGGTGTCAATGAAGTATATTGTTTTGTAAGCGCGGTTAGCTTTTTAGTAGAAATATCTAATCGACTCGCAAATTCCTCTAAACCTAATTGTTCGTCGATATTCTTAATTACCTCTTGTTTGAATTTTACGATTTTATAAAAATCAGAATTTGCATCCGTCTTGAATGGAGTTTGTTCATTCTTAATTCTTTCAATTTGATACAACAGTCCGAGAAATTGATGTAATATGATATGTGAATAGTTTTCTTTTTCCTCTTCAAACTCTGTAAGTATTCTTTTCGCGTTATCTTCAATGATTCTTGAATTCTGATCCTCTAAGATAATATAAGGTTCGACGATTTCATTAAAAATAGAGATCGTAAATCTAGAAAGTAAATCTAGATTTAAATTCGAGATGAATGAATCATTAAAATGGAATAAAAAACCTTCATTACTTGAATCTGCACAAAAGTAATGTATTTGATTTTTATTAATGAGAAACAACGTATTAGCAGGATGTTTTATTACCTCATAGTCAATATAATGTTTACCACTATTTCTAAACCAAAGTAATTGATAAAAGCTGTGTCTATGAGGTTTAGATGCCTTCTGTTTATTCCTTAAAAAGTATGGAGATATTTTTTTTAACTCAAAATGCAATTTTGAGAAATCATTCTTATGTAGATCATATTTTTCCATTTATCTTTTTTAGTATTAAAATTTCGATATAAAAAACATAGCGTATGTTTTAAACATTCTAATCTTTGGTTAATATTGGTTTAAAACCAATAATGAGTGCATCATCCGTTTGTTCTTCTTTCCCCTTCCATTCATTAAAAAATATTTCAAGATTATTGAGACTCTCATCAAGAGTACAAACAATGTTATTTGAGAAATGTTTTTTCATTCTTTTCTTCATCATTTTTTTGTTATTCTCTCCTCCAAATTGATCTTGGAAACCATCACTAGTTAAGTAAAACAAATCACCTTTAAAACATTCAATTTCATGTGTTCTAAATTGATTGGATTCCCCCACTCCTCCTATCCCCTGCTTATCAGCCTTGTACTCAATAAGTTTAGTTCCATTTTCTTGCATTTCTGCTTCAGGAAAATGACCTGAATAGTCACTTTTTATTACTCTATAAATGGAATTATTGGCTCCACTAAAAGACAATCTATTTAAACTCTTATCATAACAACAAAGAGAAATATCCATTCCATCATTGACTTTAGTATGACTAGGGTCAAAAAGCTGTTGAATCTTTTCATGTATTTTATTCAATATTTCTCCTAATTTGATATTGGGAAAGTCAGACACTACTTTATCCAAAGTTTGATAACATACTATACTTATCATAGCTCCAGGAACACCATGCCCTGTGCAATCTGCAACAGCAAAATAAACTTTATTTTGATATTTTTTTGACCAAAAAAAATCGCCAGAAACAATATCCTTTGGCCTATTCCAGACAAAGCTATTAGGTACATTTTGAGTGAACTGTTGTTCAGATTGTAGCAATGTAGTTTGAATTTTTTTTGAATAAGTTATGCTTTCTGTAATTTCCTTTTTTTGAATTTCAATGTTATTTGCTTGCTCTTGAATCAGATTTTTACTGCGAATTAGTTCATTTAATCTTTGATCATATAAGTCTAAAATAAAATGCCTCCAAGAATTATATTTATCAAACCATTCTTTTGTTTTAGCTATCGGAACAAAAATGATTGAACTTTCTTTCAATATGGAACTACCTGCAGGACTGGGTCTTCTTTCTTGCCCTGAAATTAACGAAATTATGCAGCTTTGAACTGGATTGATTTCATACAAATGAGTATTCACATTCTTAACATTTAATTGTGACACTTCCATTTTTCCTTTCAGAATAATTGGAATAGCTTCAACAATTTCGGCCTCTGTTGTGACAATATCCCCCTTTTTTAATTTTTGAACTGAGTAATTCGTAATTTCACTGACAAGTTCAGGTTCAAAAATACTCTTTAAACTTTCAACCGCTATGTTTATTTCCATGACTTCTTTCTTTAAATTGACTTGATATAGATCATTAAAAATAGCCCATAATTATTCTTCATAAAAATCTATGCATAATTGGTGAATTTTCAACTTCCATTATTAAACTATAATTTTTATAGTTTCAAAACTAAGTATAGTGTTTTATATTTGCAATAACTGTCAAAAAGGATAGTATTAGTTATGCATGAAATTAATGGAAAAAAATACCCTTGTTACACAAGTGTAACCATGGGAATAATTGGAGGAAAATGGAAATCAGTCATTTTATTCCACCTAATTGAAAAACCTTTACGGTATAATGAATTAAGAAAAAAAATTCCTAGTGCGACGGAAAGAACTTTGAGTTTGCAACTAAAAAGCTTGGAAGAACATCAAATCATTAAACGTACGGTATACACTACTAAGCCGCCACTAAAAGTAGAATATGCCTTAACTAATTTTGGCAAAACGTTAATTCCCTTATTAACAGCAATTGCAGATTGGGGCGTTCATGCCACTAAAGAATACGCGCGTTAATCATCTCCATTTCACACGGATATAGCGTTCATTTTTCTCAAATTGGTCTGGAACAACTTTCAATATTTTTTTTCGAATTATCTCAAGTAAAGCTTCTTTTGTAAAGTTTTTGTGCACAATCAAACTTACCTCTCTCACTGGCTTAGGCTCTTTAAAAAAAGATATGTTTTCACTCTCATTTTCACTCACCGACATTTCAGGAACTAGCGTGCACCCTTTATATTTATCCACCATTTTCTTCAAAGTTTCAATTGATCCACTTTGAAATTGAATTGAGCTTTTATTATTATAATTTTTGCATAAACTTTCCACCTGATTTTTAAAACAATGTCCGTTTTTCAATAACCATAAATTATCTATTGTCTGCAAATCACTAAGTTCTAATTCTTTCTTTTTAACAAGAGAATGGGATTTACTTCCGTAAAAAATGAATGGTTCATTATAGAGTTGTATTTCTCGAATATCTCGATCATTTAATGGAGTTACGAGTATACCAACATCCAATTTCCCTTTTTTTAGTGAATCAATAATCTGTTCAGACTCTAACTCTTCGATAATTAATTGTGTATCATGATGATCCTTTTCAAAGTCAAGGCTAAAACTAGGAACTATATAAGGAGAGATGGTTGGTATAATACCTATTTTAAAAGTTCCTTTCACACTTTCTTTCTCATCTGCAACCATTGCTTTCATTTCCTTAACTTCACCTAACACACTCCTAGCCTTTTCTATTATTCTTTCTCCTGCTGGAGTAACTGTAAGTGGAGATTTACTTCTATCAAATATTTTAATATTGATTTCTTCTTCCAGCTTTTTTACCTGAATAGTAATGGTTGATTGATTTACAAAACATTTTTCGGCCGCCGTAACAAAATGTCTATAGTTATCGAGAGCTACGAGATACTTTAATTGTTGAAGAGTCATTATATTGATTTTATCAATATCAAATATAATATTATCTATTTTCTAAATCAACTCAAATGATGGATATTTGTTAAAACAAAAACAATACGTCATGTCAGAAAATACAAGTAAATGCCCATTTAATCATGGAATGGGAACAACAAGTGCAGGAAGCGGAACATCAAATAGAGAATGGTGGCCAAATCAACTAAAATTAAACATTCTTCGTCAGCACTCCAATAAGTCAAACCCAATGGATGCGGCTTTTGACTATAAAAAAGCTTTTAACAGCTTAGATCTTAAAGTTGTAAAGCAAGAGTTAATCGAATTAATGACCGATTCGCAAGATTGGTGGCCTGCAGATTATGGTCATTACGGACCACTATTTGTACGTATGGCATGGCACAGTGCGGGTACTT
Source organism: uncultured Crocinitomix sp. (assembly GCA_937136425.1). Taxonomy (GTDB): domain Bacteria; phylum Bacteroidota; class Bacteroidia; order Flavobacteriales_D; family Crocinitomicaceae; genus Crocinitomix. The sequence continues at coordinate 83,023 of CAKZON010000056.1, read as the reverse complement.
ACCGTATTCAAGACGGCAGAGGCGGTGCTGTTACAGGATCGCAAAGATTTGCACCACTAAACAGTTGGCCTGACAATGGTAATTTAGATAAAGCACGTTTATTATTGTGGCCTATTAAACAAAAATATGGGCAAAAAATTTCTTGGGCTGATTTGATGATCTTAGCTGGAAATTGCGCTCTAGAGTCTATGGGGTTTGAAACGTATGGATTTGCTGGAGGACGTGAAGACGTGTGGGAACCTGAAGAAGATATAAATTGGGGAAGTGAGACTGAGTGGTTGGGAGACAAAAGATATAGTGGAGAAAGAGACTTGGAAAATCCATTGGGCGCTGTGCAAATGGGATTAATTTATGTAAATCCTGAAGGACCTAATGGCAATCCAGATCCTTTAAAGTCTGCGGTGGACATTCGCGAAACATTTGCAAGAATGAATATGAATGACGAGGAGACAGTAGCATTAGTAGCTGGTGGGCATACCTTTGGTAAAGCTCATGGAGCAGCCGACCCTGACAAATATGTTGGACGGGAACCTGAAGCTGCACCAATTGAAGAACAAGGGCTAGGCTGGAAAAGTACTTATGGTACGGGACATGGTGACGATACTATTACAAGTGGTATTGAGGGGGCTTGGACTCCAAGCCCAGACAAATGGGATCATGATTTTTTCAGAGTATTGTTAGATTATGAATGGGAATTAACTAAAAGCCCAGCAGGCGCTCATCAATGGAAACCTACAGCTGCTTCAAATGCAGATAAAACACCTGCCGCTCATGATTCATCAAAGCTTAATGACTTAATGATGACAACTGCTGATATGGCATTGAAATTAGATCCTGAATATCTTGCGATCTCTACAAAATTCAGAAATAATCCTGAAGAATTTGAAAAAGCTTTTGCGAAAGCCTGGTTTAAATTAACCCACAGAGACATGGGACCTACAGCACTATATTTAGGAGAAGACGCTCCGGATGAAGAAATGATTTGGCAAGATCCAATTCCTAGTTTGAATCATAAACTAGTTGATACAAATGATATTGAAGCTTTAAAGATTAAGCTATTATCCTCAGGATTATCAATTTCTCAATTAGTTTCTACAGCTTGGGCTTCGGCATCAACTTTCCGAGGATCTGATAAACGAGGCGGCGCTAACGGTGGTCGTATTCGCTTGGCGCCTCAAAAAAATTGGGCGGTAAATAACCCAGATGAATTGGCAAAAATCATTGCAATTATTGAAGGAATTCAAAATGATTTTAATTCGGCACAAAATGGAGATAAAAAAGTATCATTTGCAGATTTAGTAGTACTTGGAGGAACAGCAGCAGTTGAATTAGCGGCTAAAAACGCAGGACATAAAATTCAAGTTCCTTTTACCCCCGGCAGAACTGATGCTAGTCAAGAACAGACTGATATTAGTTCTTTTGAAGCCTTGCAACCAATTGCAGACGGGTTTAGAAATTACATCTATCCTCACCTAACATTATCTGCAGAAGAAATGCTTGTTGACAAAGCTCAATTACTAACATTAACAGCTCCAGAAATGACTGTTTTAGTTGGTGGTTTGCGTGTTTTAAATGCAAATTACGATAAATCTAACCACGGTGTTTTCACCAAAAATGTAGGTCAATTAACAAATGACTTCTTTATTCACCTATTAGACATGAGCAACACTTGGAAAGCAACAACTGAAAACGACAAAGTTTTTGATGGTAGAAATCGTAAAACGGGTGAATTAAATTGGAAAGGAACTAGAGCTGATTTAATCTTTGGTTCTAATTCAGAATTGAGAGCTATTTCAGAAGTATATGCTTTTGCCGATTCTAAACAAAAGTTTATCGGAGATTTTGTAGCTGCTTGGACTAAGGTGATGAACTTAGATCGATTTGATTTAAAATAACTGATTGATAAACAAAAAAGGCTCTGACACAAGAGTCAGAGCCTTTTTCACAATGTATAACCTTTACATTTGAATATGGTTTTCATTTTCAAACTGCGGAGGAATATTCTCTTGATCCTCATCAATAATTTGTAAAATGTCTCTCGTAATTCCTCTAGAAATATTGGAAATTGGAACATCATTTGGAGATCCTTCAAAAGGATTTTCACCTGCTAGCCCAATTCGAAGCATTGTATTGAAAATCCAAATTATAATGACTGTAAACGGAATATTTAACCACACAAAATATTCACTAACACGCGGAAATGTATCAGCCATTTCTGTGCCAATATTAGCAAATGCAGGAATGATTGCTATTGGTAAAATCCACATAAAAATATGAACAAAATGATAGCCTATACTTCCGTATTGTTTGGGATATGGAAAGTTTTTAATTCGCTCTGACTTACCTTGTAAAGCAGTTAACTCTTGCAACATTTGCTGCATGTTTAATAATGAGAAGTCCCAAATCTTTTTCTGGTCCGTCAACCTTCTTAAATGACGCGATTGCAAACTTATAATTGCATTTGGCTTATTGTCTTTAGACATGACATATTCAAACTCCTCGGGCGAAAGGTATGGTTCTAATTCTTCTTCTAGGGTTGTTTTATATTCAGGAGTATTATAGCTAAAAGTTCCCTTTTTATGATTTTGTTCATAAGAGGCTTCCCAAACTTTTTTAGTACGCATGGCGTAACGCAAAGCTGTTAACCAAGCAATATGCCGGTTAGTTATGATTTTTACTTCGTCAGATTCATCCTTTTTAGCCTCAGCGCGGTGCATATAAAAACTATCACGCACTGTTATAATTAATGTTCGCGAAGTATTTACAATTCCTCCCCAAATTTTTCTAGCCTCCCAAATTCGATCATAAGCTGCATTGTTTTGAAAACCAACCATAAATGCTACAGCTGTACCAATCATTGCTATTGCTCCCAATGGCACCTGTAACCACTTCAAATCAAGAAAGTGATATAAAGCTGTTACTCCTGAAACGAAAATAAAAAAGAAAATTATTTCACTCTTAGTCCAAACTAAAACACTCTTAAATGGAAACCTTCTTTGTACGTACATTCTTTTTCTTTAAAAATTAATAGAAACTTAATAATGAATTGTAAAGATGCTTTTTATTTACCTAAATCAACAAAAAGCTTTACCTGCTTACTATGTTCAACAACCATATTGGGAGTTCCATTATACTCAGTTATCATCCCTGTAAAACACACTTCTTCGTCTTTCAAGTACACCTCTGGTTGGTAATCAAAATTATTAATATTGGATTCAAATATTGAAATAGAAAATATTTGATTTGGAAATTTCTTATCCAAATTAATGAATACATGTCCCTTTTCATGTTTTTTTACACTCACCACTTTTCCGCAAACTGTTCGCTTTTTTTCATTTCCAATAAATATATGAATTCCATCAGTGTTTAAAGTATTTTTAGGTAAACGTTTTCTAGCTATTGCCACTACATCTCCCTTTTCTTGCTCTGGTAACCAATATTGATAGTCATTTCTTGCTTCAATCTCATTTTCTATTAGATCTTCCAAATTTGAAAACAGATCGTAGCCCAAAATAGCCTCTGCACTGTCAATACTCACAGCATATGACTCTATTGGTTTCTCAATTTTTTCATTAGGCATTACATAAGCAATTGCTCGATTGTTTTTATGATCTAAAACCGCCTTAACAAAATACTTTGGCACCGATAATCCATTTGAGCTTCTTTCAACCTTTGCCAAGTCCGCATCTAAAACTGGCGCCGTAACAACCACTAAATGCGTCTCATTTGTTACAACATATTCTCGTAAATTGTTTTCTAATTCTGCCCATTTCTCCCTATTAAAATCCCCAACCTGCGGTGACATATTAGAATAATAATAACTTTCTGATAATGCTAAAGGGCTCCACCTAAAATCTGCAGAAGGTGCTAAATGCCCTCGATCATAACCAAAGCCGTCATACTTATAACTGCTATCTGCTTTCAATGTTTTTAAAAAGTAATCTTTCTCCTGAGCAGTTCCTGTTTTTACTGAATCATCTTCGCGAAAGTCATTCGTTCTAGAAACATTCCCCTCTATTATTGCGGGTAAAATAACATGCATTACCCAATTAGCTTGCTCGTGTTCTTCATTATAACATAGCTGCATTGCAACATGTTCTATAACCTCCTCGGCTTGTTCTCTTTGCGGCACACCAACTGCTGCAATTTCATCTTGAATCCATTTCAGGCGAATTAATTCTAATTCACCCGTTAATTTTTGCTTCAAGTTTTCAATTGAATCAAGTTGTTGATCTATTTTTTGAAATTCCGGCCCATCTACTTGTCCATAACAAATAGATGAAATCATTAGTAACGCAACAATGATTTTCATTTAGAGTAGTTAGTTTTAAGTAAAGATACCAAACTGTTTATAAAATAAAGATGATCTCATTCATTAAATAATCATCAAGAAATTAACAGGCTTAATTAAAATCACCTTCAGTATACTCCTCATCATATTCAAATATTCTATCAAATCCATTATTTTCAATTCTATTATTTTTAAAGATAAAGGTTTCGTGATCATCAACCTCTTCCTGCCACACCTCTCCATCTATATTAGTATATGCTCCTAAAGAGTTATTGTGAATATAATTATGCTCAACATAAATAGTTCCATTCATCATATTATCATGTAACCCAGCTAAACCACACCCATTTAAATCACAATTCACAATTGTTACGTTATCTGCTCCTTCAAATCCTATTACTCTACCGGTGCAATTTTGTCCAGATTCGTCACCTCGCATTAAATGCATCATGTGTAAATTATCCACCACAATATTATTCCCTGTAACCCACATCACATTATCATATAACTGATCAATTAAAATAGAAACCCCATCCTCTCCGCATACAATTATATTATCTCCACTAATCCACAATGCGCTTTCATCAACATATCTGCCAGAATCAATTAATACAACCACATTATTTCTCTCTTCCGAAAAATATTCAAACGGATCTTTAATCGCTCTTTCTGCACCAATATAAACAGTGTCTAAATAACTCGCCCCAAAATGAATATAATCAGCATCTGTTTTCCAACCGAACTCTAACAGTTCTGTATCTATAGATTCTGTCTCAACAATTTCAGAATCATTTATAACATTTGATGATACTGGTTCTTCATTAACAATTTCAACTGTTTCAGTCGTATTTTTCTCATCTGCATTTTGGCAGGAAAAGGCTATCATTAAGATAGCAATTATTAAAAGTTGGTTCGTTTTCATATCATAGTGCAATAAGTTTACAAAATAAGAAATCTTCAGAGGTTGTGCTAATCTCGCATAACCGTGTTTGAGAAACATGTAGTTCTAAAATCCTTATATTTAATTCATTAATGACAAATGTCCAATTATCCTTAAAGCATTCGTCATAGTATCAGAACAATTTAAACAAATAAATACATCATGAAATACTCGATACAACATCAATTTCATATTGCTGCTAGTAAAAACATTGTTTATGAAGCCTTAACCACAATAAATGGGCTACAAAATTGGTGGACAATATTGACAGATGGTGATCCACAAATAAACGGAGAACTCCAATTTAACTTTGGCGATTATATTGGGCCAAAAATGAAAGTAAGTGCATTAGTTCCTAACGAATCAGTTGAATGGATTTGCATTGATAGTAAACACGGATGGTTAAATCACACCTTTAGTTTTAAACTACATATTGCCGAAGGCAAAACGGCCGTACATTTCATACATCATGGTTGGGATGAGCAAGGCGAGTTTTATGCGCATTGTAATTTTAGCTGGGGAAGATACTTAGAAAGTTTAAGACAATATTGCCAAACTGGTAATGGCGAATCGCACGGATCAAAAGGATATAGAAAATAATTTAAATAAAATGTCCTATTCTTAAAAACACAATCGTCTATTAGATAACAGGACAATAAAACAACACAAAATGAAAGAATTTTTATACATCATTAGAGGAGGACAAGAAAAAATGATTGACGCATCTCCTGAATATTTGCAAGAACATATGCAACAATGGTCAGAATGGATGGGAGGAATTGCAGAGAAGGGACAATTAGTTGGTGGACAACCTTTAGAATATGCGGGGAAAACTTTAATCGAAAGCGGCACCAAAATAATTGATCGTCCATTAGCAGAAGGAAAAGAATTAGTGGGAGGCTATATAATTGTCAAAGCCGAGAATTTGGACGAAGCTTGCGAATTGGCCAAAGGGTGCCCTGGTTTTGCACATGGTACTACACTTGAAGTGCGTGAATTAGCCGCAATGTAAATCAATGAATTTTAACAAATAAATATAGATCAAAATGAAACAATTTTTAGTAAACTATTACTCGTCTCCAGCAGCAATGGAAAAAATGGCAAACTCTACTCCTGAAGAAAAAGCTGCAGGAATGAAGCCTTGGATGGATTGGAAAGAAGCAATGGGTGAAAACTTGGTCAACATGGGGGCTCCATTAATGCCTGCACAAGTTTTAGGGAGTGACGCTGCAGCAAAAGCAACTGCAACAGGTTATTCAATAATTCAGGCTGCAGATATTGATGCTGCAAAAGCGCTATTAGCAAATCACCCACATTTACAGTGGGATGCTGATTCTTCAATTGAGCTTTCAGAATGCATGTCAATGTAAAAAATTAAGATTCTATGACTACATTTAACAAGTAGATGGAATCACATGCAGTTCATACAAAAATTGACCATCTTTTCAGACAAGAATCTGGGAAGATGGTTTCTGTTTTGGTCAACATATTTGGTTCTAGCAATATTGAATTGGCAGAAGATGTTGTGCAAAACACATTGATTAAAGCCCTAGAAGTTTGGAAATACAAAGGTATACCTGATAATCCGGCAGGTTGGCTTTATCGTGTAGCAAGAAACAATGCCTTGGATATTATTCGCCGAGAAAAACGAAGTGAATTATTCGATTTTTCTGACCCAAAACGACAATTATTAACCTCAGAATATACCTTACCAACTGTCCTCAATAATTTTTGGGAAACAGATCAAATAGAAGATGACTTTTTAGGGATGATGTTCGCCTGTTGTCATCCAGATATTTCTAAAGAGAACCAAGTTACTTTTATTCTTAAAACCTTGTGCGGCTTTAGCACTAAAGAGGTTGCGCGTTCTTTTATTACAACAGAAGAATTTATTTCAAAGCGGATTTACAGAACAAAAGAGCATTTTAGAAAACATCAAATTTATCCCACCATTCCAACCGGTGAGGAGCTTGAAAGTAAATTGGGAGTAATTTGCAGTGTTATTTACCTCATGTTTAATGAAGGGTACAGTGCCACTCATAATGACATGAAAGTAAGAGAAGAAATTATCTCTCAGGCACTTTTTTTAGGTAAGGCTTTACTAGACAATAAAAAAACCTGTTATCCAGAAGTTTATGCATTAATGGCAGTAATGTGTTTTCATTCAGCACGGCTTAAAAGCAGATCATCAGCTACTGACGAGCAAGTTTTATTGGCACATCAAGATCGTACCGTATGGAATATTGAATTGATCAACCTAGGATTATCATATTTAGTAGAAGCCAATAAAGGAAATCGCATTAGCATGTATCATTATGAAGCTTTTATTGCAAGAGAGCATTGTATTTCTCCAACCTACGAATCAACCAATTGGCAAACCATATTGTCTGTATACGATCAAATGCTAAGTCATAAATTTGACCCAATAATTTATTTAAACCGTACGCTTGCTTTAATGGAAGCCGAAGGCCCTAAAAAAGCATTGGTTGAAATGAAAAAAGTGGCAGAAAATAAGCATTTAAAAAAGTACTATCTCTATCATTCTGCCTTAGGTGAAATATACCTAAGACTTAACAATAAGACAAATGCCAAACGTTGTTTAAAAGAAGCAATTTCTTTTACCAACTCCTCTGCTGAAAAGGCCTTCCTTGAAAAGAAGATTAACGCTATTAAGCTCTCTTAAGAAAGCGCATTAAATAAAACGCCACAGCCCCTCCGAAAAACGGAGATAATATATAAACCGTTAAGAAACCATATTGAGTAGCAGGAAATGCTGCATCTCCCCATCCGCTAAAATAAGCCCATAACCTAGGACCAAAATCCCGTGCAGGATTTAATCCTGCCTGAGTATAAGGAGCAACAAGGCAAATAATTAATGTTACTGTTAAACCAATTAAAACTGGTAGTAAATTTTTATTGAGTGTTTTTAGCTGCACTAACCAAAATATAACGGCAACCAGTAAAAATGTTCCTAATGCCTCCATAACACTAGCTAAATGCACAGAAACTGTTAATTCGTCTGCATAACCAGGGTTCGGAAAAAACTCACCAAACATCATTGCTGTATTTTGAGATTCTAATGTTCCGCGCACAATTCCATTTGCTTCTTCAAAAATGCTAATATCATTACTCAAAAATGCATACAGCAAAACGGCTGCAGCAAAAGCTCCAATTGTTTGGCTAATGGTATACAGAAAGAATTTTTTGATAGAAATTTGCCCAGCCAAAGTCATAGCCCAACTAACTGCCGGATTTAAATGGGCATAGCTTATCTTCCTAGTAGCAAAAATGGCTAGCGCAACTCCAATTCCCCAAACAATTGCAACCTCTAATAAACTGCCAAACCATCCAAACAAAATGGTAACACCAACTGAACCGCAACCAATAAAAACCAGAATAAATGTTCCAATGAACTCACCTAAAAGTTCCTTAAAATTGTCCATGCTATTTTATCTCAGAAAAAACATAAAACAATTCTGTCGCTATTTGAAAAGAGCGATAATCATACATGCTAGACTCTAAAGGAGAATCATCAAATGCTTTAGGATCTTCATAACGAATTGGAATGCGCTTTTCGCATCCTGCCACAAATGGACAATTTTCATCTGCGTGAGAACAAGTCATGATTGCTGCAAAATTTTCGGTAGGGTTTGTAGGGTCTTCCAATAATTTTGAAAAAGCCGTAATTGCATCTCCAGTCGCACTATACTCTATTGAATAATGTGGGTTTTCTCCGCCAGCAGAATTGATATGAAAACCAAACCGCTCTAATGATTGCACGGCTCTTGGGTTCATAGCTGTCACCTCTACTCCACTAGAATAGCTATTTGTTGCAACGCCATAATAATCAGCAGCAACGATAGCCCAAATCTGTGAAAATTGACTTCGGCGAGAATTGTGCGTACAAATAAAATTAAGATGAACTTCTTCTTCCTTATCCTTCTTTCCTTGAACAAAATCAACTAATGCGTTTAATTCAGTCTTACGGTCTTCTGAGATGTCATTGAAATTAATTTTTTCAACAACTTGCTTCAATAAATGATACATTCTATGGTATTAACAACAACCTGAACCAGGTGTACATGAATTCTCATTTCCTAATGCACCCATGGCAACTTTTACTTTTGTTTCCGGCACCCCACATTTATCCTTTGCTAAACAGTCTGTTGTTTTGGATGTTAATAAAAAATTATCTTCATTATAATCTAAACCATATTTACCAATTGTTGCGCCTTGATACTCTACTTCAATTTCCAAATCTTCAATATCTAGTGCTTTTTCAGACAATTCAATAATATTGATAAGCTTTTCTGGATGCAAACGGTGATCATAATCATCTGCCTCCCAAAGCTGAAAATTCACGACATTTTCATTACGCAAAGTTCCTCCACAGTCAATAAATCTTTTGTTTATTTGTCCAACCTCTGTCACATGAAAATGTCCTGGTACTAATTGCCCGTCAGGTAATTCAAATCCAATGGCGATTTTGGTTTTTAATATTTCTTTAAATTTTGATAGTTTCATTTTTATTCTTTTAAGTCTTTATTTCTAATCTTTTATCATTAACAGCACTCATTTCCTCCACAGCAGCTGTGTTTGTCAAACATTTCATTAAATGTATTTTTCATATTAACCCAAACCTCTGGATTTATACAATAATTCATTGAAACGCCGTCAATTGTTCCTTTGATTAATCCAATTGCTTTTAGCTCCTTTAAATGTTGACTTATTGTTGCTTGCGCTAAACCTAACTCTTGAACTAAGTCTGAATTAATGCAAGCATCTGCCTTTAGCAAATGTTGTAAAATAGCTATTCGTGCTGGATGCGCTAAGCATTTTGCAAGTACTGCCAATTCATTTTGTTCGGCGGTAAATAAATCTGTTTTTGTTAAGCCCATAATTAATACATTGCAATATTACGATAAATAAATTAATTTTCAATTTATTTCAATAAAATTTGGCTAATTAAACCAATTGGTCTAATTTAGTATTTCAATCAAATGGGATATAAACACAACATAGAAGATATTCTAGATATTGGAACGGAGCTCATTCGAACCAATGGCTATCACAATGTGGGTATTAATCAAATATTAAAAGCTTGTGCTATTCCCAAAGGATCTTTTTATAATTTCTTTGAGACGAAGGAACATTTCGCTTGTGAAATTTTAAATAGATACGGTGAAAGATCAAAAAAAATGATTGAAGGTTTTCTATTAGACAAAACCTTAACTCCACTTAACCGACTCAAATCTTTCTATGCAATGATTATTGATGTTAGCGAAGAAGACAACTATGCTGGTGGATGTTTACTAAATACACTTTCTAACGAGGTTGGAAGACTCAATGATGAAATTGCAGAAACTGCCAACACGAACTTTTTGGTTTGGATAGAGGTTATTGCCAACTGCGTACTTGAAGGACAACAACAAGGCGAAATTATTGATAGTTTTCCACCAGAATATATTGCAGAGTACCTACACGCAGGTTCATACGGAGCTTTCTCTCGTATGAAAGTGACCCGATCTAGAACGTATTTGGACAATTGGTATGAAATGACATTTAATTTTATCAGTAAATAAAAAAATTTGACCACAAAATAAACAGACTGGTCTAAATAATTAAAAATACATTATTATGAAAACAGCAACAATTGGAATTCTCACACTAACCTTTTTATTCAGCTCTTGCAGGATTGCAGATTTAAGAACAGATTCAATTAAAGAAAACCAGCTAACAGAAGCGTTGAGCGCAAAAGGAAACCTGCTTATAAAAAACGCTATTGAAAAACAAGGCTTTGACAAAATTGATCAATACAAGACCTATGAAGCTATTGGATCTGACCATTGGAAAGGTTTATTGGGAAAAATAGGAACCACATGGAAATGGAAAAAAGAAAAAATGGCCATGCGGTATACAATTGGTGATTTTGATGGTCAGGTGGAAGTTTTGGAAGGGAAGAAAAAAGGATTTATAGCAGGCATACAATCATTTGACTATTATGAAATTGAAAATGGCAAATATGATTCAAACGTAAAAGACCAGAAGCGCATAATGTTTGGATTAGCCGCATATCATTACTTTTTTGAAATTGGTGCTCGTTTGAAAAATGCATCAGTTATTCAATACATAGGAGAAGAAACATTTAAGGAAGAAAAAATGCACAAAGTTTTTGCAAGTTGGGGGACAGAACGCACCAAAGATTATGATCAATACGTTTTATTTATTGGAGACAAAAGTGGATTAGTTGAAGCGGTTTCGCATACTGTCAGAGATGCTTATCTTCCAGGGTCAGGCCCTTTACATAGTTCAACCCGATTTGATGATTATAGAGAAGTAGGTGGAGTGATGATTCCATTTTCAACAACGGTTCAAATTTTTGATGTAAAAGATAATATCAATAAATACTTGCATCAATTTACACTTTCATCTTTTTCGTGGGATGCTGTTGATGAAGAATCGATTCGTCCGAATAAAACAATTAAAAGTTTGGGTGATGACAAACCAACTTCTTAAGAATGAATAAGATTTGACAGAGGATGATACTTAGATCATCCTCGTTAAACCGTTAACTAATGAATAAAAAATATGGTGTGATATTGATAGAATCAAAATTCAAAAATGATTCCAATAGTTGGAGTGATTAAGGAAGAATCATCTTGTAATAGAATCGGAATAGCATTTGATCCGTCAGATTTTAACGGCAAACCGTCTGTTGTTTCAAACCCAGTATTATCAGCTGTTCTTTTAAACGTATAAGTTGGTGGAGCCTGTTGTTTCGAAAACAAAACATTTTGCAAATCGACATAAAAATCGAAGCTTACATTTTTATAGTTCACAATTTTATCCAATCTAAAATCAAGTTGGTTAAACGCATTTAATCTTTCAGAATTTAATTGGCTATAATCTAAAATACCGTTACCTAATGTCGCAAAATTAGCTTGCGAGGCAGGCAAATCATAAGGAGTATAAGGAACTCCTCCAGCCAAGCGGTATTTCAACCCTAGCTTCCAACCTTTCCCAATCTTCCATCCCAATGTTGAAGAAAGAAGGTGCTGATTGTCCCAAGCTGAGGCAATCAAAGCACCATCTAACCCTGAATAAAGACTGCGCACGTATGTATAACTTACCACATAAAAAAGGTTTTTAACTAGCTTTTGCTGAACAAACACTTCAAATCCATAAGTTTGACCTTTCCCAATTGAAACAAGCTCTTCACTACCGATAGAGCCGAACTGAGAACCTTGATTTGCTAATGACGAACCATTAACCACAGAAACAGGATAGTTTTTATAGTCTTTATAAAACCCCTCAACAGTAATACGCATTCCTTTATTGGGCAAGAATTGAGCGCCCAACACATAATGATCTGACTGGATATAATCCATGGATTGATTAACTAACTCGGCCATTTCATTTCGATATCCCAGCGCGGTATAAGTTGGTATTTTATAATAAGATCCAACAGACGCTGTCAAGTCAATTTTCTCTGTTAAATGATAAGCAAAAGAAACGCGCGGCGAAAGTGTTTCCAGCGGATTATTCCCATTATCAGTAAATGAATTCATATCGGAACGCACACCTGCTGAAACTAATAAACGATCATTAAAAAAGTTTTTAGACAATTGCGCAAACGCACCATATTTAAAAAAATCAATTTCACTTCCAAAATTCACCACCGTTTCAGGAACAATAACATTGCCTTCATCATCAGATACCTCGCTAGAAATTCGATTAAAAATACTTGTATTGTATTTTATATATTGCCCCATTAATCCAGCAGAGAATTTCCACCCATTTACATATTTGTTATAATCAAATCGAAACTTATTTTCAATCTCTTGAGAATTCAATCCTAAGTTTCTAAACGCCTCGTTATCATACTGCGCATCTTCATATTGATCCAATTGATTGTCAAACATGTTACGGCTAACAGCAATATTATAATACCCATCTTCAATTCTTCTTTTAACTGCAAATCCAACAGTATAATTCCACTGTGTTATAAATGGCAAAGAGCGTCTAAAAAACTCACTTTCAGGTGTTGAATTTTTTGTTTCTGCAAAGCTGAAACGATCCATTGCACCTAATCCTATTGCTGTAAGTGTTGTTTTATCATCAAACCTATGGGTTACTTTATATTGATAATCTGTAAAGTTCGGACGAATTGGTAGATCAATTAGAGTAAATAAAAAATCAAGATAAGAAGCACGCGCTGAAATCAAATAATCTGTCTTTTTATTTTTTCCCAAAGGTCCTTCCAAGGTGAGTGAACTTTCGGTAAAACTTGCTCTAATATTTCCTGAAAACTTCTCTCGATTTCCTTGGCGCTGTTTAATCACAAAGGTTGATGCTAGCGCGTTATCATATCTTGCATCAAAAGCTGATGAACTTAATTTTAGATCCTCGATAAACGAAACATTCAAAATTCCTTGCGCCCCACCAGAAGATCCCTGCGTTTGAAAATGATTCAAAACAGGAATCTCAATTCCATCTAAATAATACACATTTTCGTTAGGGGCTCCTCCTCTAATAATAATATCATTTCTGGCTGCTCCACCAGAAGATCCTCCAACTCCTGGGAGCGTTTGGACAACTTTAGAAACATCAAAATTTCCACCAGGATTTGATTTTATTTCTTCACTTGTCAGTTTTTGAACTGAAAGCGGAGTGACCATATCAGTAGTTATTGCCACCGCATCATCATTAAATGTAACCTCTACAACATCTAAATCTTTGTTCCCCGGCGATAATTCAAAATTGATTGTTTGCGCATTTCCTGAGTTTAACTCCACATTGTATTTAAACATAGGATCATACCCAGAAAAGGAAGCGCGAATTGTGTAAGTACCAGTTGGTATCTCTAATTTATAACTCCCATCAAAATCGGTACTAGTACCGTATTCTGTTCCTTCAATAAATATTTTCACAAAAGGCAATGGCGCTTCCGTATTCTTATCTAATACAGTTCCTAAAATGGTTCCTTGAGTTTGAGAAAAAGTCCCTATAGATAAAAATAGCAATAAAACAAAAGCAAATTTTTTCATACAATTTTTATTCAGTACTCTAAGAACAATTTTGTCGTAAATTTGTTCAAACAAATAATAAATTAAATCACAAATGAATTACGATTGGTTGAATGATGATAAAAATGCACTTATCTATGTTGGAGATGCCATGTGCTCATGGTGTCATGGTATTGCACCAGAATTAGATAAACTAAAAAATGATCATAAAGACTTAGACTTTAAATTGGTAATGGGCGGTTTGCGACCTTATAACACTGAAAAAGCTATTGATATGGCAGATTTTTTAAAATCGCATTGGGTAGAAATTGAAGAGCGCACAGGTCAACCTTTTAAGCATGATATTTTAAAAGATCCGGATTTTGTTTACGATACAGAGCCTGCTTCTAGAGCTGTAGTGGTTGCTAGAATGATGAAACCTGAAATTGAATTTGAATTTTTCAAAGCAGTTCAAGTAGCATTTTATAAAGACAATTACAATACAAATGATATTAAAACGTATTTAAAACTTGCGAAAGAATTTGATCTGGACGTTATTAAATATGAAGAACTCTTTAATTCAAATGAAGCCAAGGAACATACAAAAGCAGATTTTCAAATCTCTCAACAAATGGGCATTAAAGGGTTTCCTTCAATGGTTTTAAAGAAAGGCGGACAGTTTACACTGATTGCTAATGGTTATCAAAAAGCAGATGAAATCAATAAAATTATTGCTAAAATTTAATAAAATTTGACTTCAGATGCTCGAATTTAAAAAATGATTGTATAATTTAACGACTCCAAAAAAAAAAACATAATATGTCAGAATTAACAGATATTCAAGAAGAAATTAAAAATGCACGCCAAAGACTCGAAGAAGGAAATGAGCGTTTTATTGCAGATAAACTTGATGGCCAATTGCAAGACAGTGCACGCCGAGAGCATTTAACAGGTGGACAAAGTCCGTTTGCTGTAATCTTAAGTTGCGCGGATAGTCGCGTAGTACCAGAACTTGCTTTTGACACTGGATTGGGAGAATTATTCGTGCTTCGTGTTGCAGGTAATGTCGCTAATACTTCTACTATTGCTAGTATTGAATATGCCGTTGCACATTTAAAAACTAGAGTAATTGTAGTTATGGGACATGAAAGCTGTGGTGCAGTTGGTGCAGCAGTTGGCGGAGGAGACAATGGTCATAACTTAAACCATTTATTAGCACATATTACACCTGCATTAAGTGTAGCAAAAGAGGGTGATACTGTGAATGATATAGTTAAATCCAATGCTAAATTGAATGCAGTTGAATTAAAAGACCGTTCTTCTATTATTTCAAATGCTGTAGAAGCTGAGGAACTAGTTATTTGGTCTGCCTACTATAACTTAGATTCTGGAAAAGTAGAATTTCTTTAGTCTTAAGTCATAACATTATTGGATAGCCGCATGAATTTGCGGCTATTTTTTTTGATTTTAACGCACTTACTTACTAATAAGTAAGTATATTTGCACTATGCTTTCCACGCGCAAAAAAATCGTTGTTATTGCGGATCAATTGATTCGAATGAAAGGATATAATGCGTTCAGTTATGCAGATATTGCATCCACACTTAACATAAAGAATGCAGCCATTCATTACCACTTCCAATCAAAGGCAGTTTTAGGTAAAGCTGTTATTACTGCATCCCGAGAAAAATTTAAAGAGAATACAACTCTTTGGAGCAATAAATCATCATTTGAGCAAGTAGCTGCATTTATAGAAATGTACAGTAATAATCGCAAAAACAATTGCATTTGTTTTATGGGAGCTTTAGGTTCCTCTTTTAATACACTGCCAGATGCAATGAAACAAGAGTTAACAGATGCACATGATGAGATTACAGTTTGGTTGATTGCTATTTTAAAGCAAGGGAAAGAGAAACAAGAAATTGATTATGACATGACCGCCGAGGAAATGTCAGACTTGATAACTTCAGGAATGTTAGCTTCATTAATTTTAGATCGCGTGACTAAAAACACGGTTTTAGATAATGTAAAGCGAACTTTATTAACAAGAATTGAAAAAAAGAAATAACGCTATTATGGGTAATAAAAGAGTTGTAATAACGGGATTAGGAGCAATTACTCCAATCGGAAATAATGTTGATACGTTTTGGAATAATGCTATAAATGGTGTTAGCGGTGCTAAAGACATCACCAAGTTTGACACAACAAATTTCAGGACTAAATTTGCTTGCGAAATTCAAGATTTTGATACTTCGATTTATTTGGATAGAAATGAAATAAAACGAACAGATTTATTTACAAAATATGCATTGCATGCGGCATCAGAAGCTATGGCAGATAGTGGAATTAATGTGGCTGACATGAACCCATTTGACATTGGTGTTATTTGGGGATCTGGACAAGGGGGAATGACAACTTTTGAAGAAGAAATGCAAACCTATCACGAGAATGATCGCAATCCTAGGTTTTCGCCTTTCTTTATTCCTAAAATAATTACCAATATGGCTTCTGGGATGATTTCCTTAAAGTTTGGCTTAATGGGGATCAACTACAATACAATTAGTGCGTGTGCCACTTCTAATACCGCATTAATGGATGCCTTTAATTACATTCGATTGGGCAAAGGAAAAGTATTTGTTACGGGTGGTTCAGAATCTCCAATTTCTGAAGCATCAATTGGCGGATTTAATGCCTTGCGTGCCATGTCAACTCGAAACGACGAACCTACCCTGGCTTCGCGACCTTTTGATTGCGACCGTGACGGATTTGTGATGGGTGAAGGTGCTGGAGCTTTAATTGTGGAAGATTACGACCATGCAAAAGCGCGTGGAGCAAAAATATATGCGGAAATTGTAGGTGCTTCTATGACTGCAGATGCCTATCATATGACGGCCAGTCACCCTGATGGATTAGGAGCAACTCAAGCCATGAAAATTGCATTGAATGAAGCAGGGCTAAACCCTGAGGATGTAGATCACCTCAACTGCCATGCAACATCTACACCAGTTGGTGATGTTAGTGAAATTAAAGCTGTTCAAAACGTTTTTGGAGAAGAACCTAAAAACTTAGTATTGAGTGCCACCAAGTCTATGACAGGGCATTTATTAGGCGCTGCAGGTGCGGTTGAAGCAGTTCTTTCAATTAAAGCGATTAATAATAGTATTATTCCTCCAACAATTAATGTAGACAAAGTGGACGAAAGAATTCCGCCCAATATGCGTATAGCTAAAAATACGGCTATGGAAAAAGAAGTTAACGTGGCAATGAGCAATGCATTTGGCTTTGGCGGACACAATGCCATAGTTATTTTCAAGAAAATCTAATCCATGTAATTAATTACTCGCTGCATTATGCTCAATAACCTTGAGTAGTAATTCGCGGCTTCCTTCATTAATTAGTTTTTCAAACTTTTTGTAAACAGGAGTATTATTTTTTAGGGCTTTCAAAAAGCGCCCATTTGAAAATTTAATGATTTTCCCTGTTGCTCCAATTGAAAAGCTATGTGTTTTGGTTAAAGCGTATGGATTATCCTCCCATCTCGGATTAAGATCTGGATTTGCTGTTGTAGAAATATCATTGTCGGTTGAATAAACACAAATTTCACCATATTCAATTATTCGCAAGGCTGTACCTGCATTTTTAATTCTATAATCTTCTCCAAAGTTATTGCGATATCCCCAAATTTTGTCCTTCTTTAAATTGTAAACTTTTGCACTTCCATCTTCACTTGATAAAATTAATGAGTTTTTAACCAAGGCCACTTCTTTAAATATTTCAGTTTCTTCTTTTCCAAAATCAGCAGCTGTCATATAAACTGTGGCTTGACTGTGTACAATAATTGGTGTAATGAATGTTGTAAGCAGGAAGGTTAAAGCAAGTAGGCTTTTCATTTTATTAGATTTGATTGCCCCCAAATTTAGTAAAATTTAAACGAGTTTTTGCAATCCATAAATATTCAAAACTTCTGTTACTTTTACTAAATGACGAATTGACTATTTAAATGTTGAAGAATATATTTTTCATACTTGTTGCAATAATTTTGTTTAAGTGCTCGAACAAAACAGAGGTGCAAACAACTATTGCAACTGAAGAACCTGTGTTTTCAAACCAGTTTTATTTTAAAGAAATTGATCAGTCTTTTGGATTCAATGATTATGGATTTTTTGACACTTCTTATCAGGTTCAATATTTCGGTATGTGCTCTTTTTCAAACACATCCAACTTACGGTTTTCTAATAGCGCCTATAACTGTGAGGACACGTTTGGCTTAATCTACGACAATGTGCCTCTAGATACTTTTCTTAATATGGACTTCACGTTGACCAAGGTAAACGATAAAGATATTGACAGTTTAGTTTATAAAAAATCAATTAATAGAGCGAGAACAACGTATAAGGCTCAGGGTAGTGACTTTAACCCTGCGATAGCAGGAATGTTTAACCAACAAGGTATTATTGGATTACATTATGGAACAGTAGACTCTAGTTTTGCAAACAAAATGTATGTCAATTATAATGCAAGATTTATTCTAGATTCAATTGAACTTGGAGTTGATTGTCAATGCTATGCTATTGATTGTATGAATAAACTAGAAGACTTTGAAAAAATAGTACGCAGTTTGCGAATTAAATAATTCTATTACAAAATAAGTTAGGGAGTTGGGCGTTTATATTTTCACTCTTAAGCATGGAAATCATACCACAAGAAAAATTACTTCCCTACCTTTCAATCATAAAATGGTGTTTTATATTTTTAGGAATCAGTATTACAAGTTTACTTTTATTTAAAGATCTTTATTATTACACCTGGGACGAAAAAATGGAAACAATCATTTACTCCATTCCAATGGTATTTATTTTCTTTTTATGGATACGGTACCGATTAGATGAACGTTATATTTTTGAACATCAATTTTTTTTAATTGATATTTCAGTAGTTGGATTGGCAGCAATAAGAATTTTCGGGCTTCTATTTCATTCAGGTCATGTGCTTTTTTTATTGTACACATTAATTACAACTAACAATAGAACATACCAATGGATTGCAGGAATTATGTTAGCTTTTACTATATGTTTAAAGTTATTCTATTGGAATGATTTTGTAACTCCATTAACAGGAGCAGCATTGGCTTTATTCTTTGCATGGCTCAGAAATAGGTTTCAAAAAAAAGCCCCGTACACTAATGTGAACGGGGCTTACTGAAAAATAAATTATATACTAGACAACTTTTACGTTTACTGCGTTTAATCCTTTTTTTCCTTCTTGCAATTCAAATTCAACGTTATCATTTTCACGAATTTCGTCGATTAAACCTGATACGTGCACGAAGTGTTCTTTGTTTGAACCTTCTTCAACAATAAAACCAAATCCTTTAGTTTCATTGAAGAACTTTACTGTTCCTTTATTCATATTAAATATTATAATTATTAATTAACTCTTGCCAAATATAATGCCAAAAATTGATTTTCAGCATTTTAGAAGAAGATTAATAATTTTATTCTAGGGTATATTCAAATACTTCTAGTTCATTCACCTTATTTATGAACTCATTATCAACAGCAACTTTCAATGTTTTTGAAGGCATTTTTATTGTTGCTTTTGTTTTATGATCTTTAATAATGAACTTCAATTGACAGCTACCAGCATGGTCCATCACAACATCATATAACTTGTCAATTACTTGATCTGTCACATCCGAAGATTCAACCTCTAACTTTAAAACTTTAGCCCGTTTATCTCTAAGTTCAGTTAGCAAATCCATAGTGTTGATCTTGAATTCCAAACCGTCACCATATTTACGTGGCACTACTCTACCAGACAAATACACAAAAGTTCCCAAAGCAATTAAATGCTTAAAACGCATATAATCTTCCCCAAATACAAAGAGTCGATTGCTATCCCCATAGTCCTCAATATCAAACGTACCAAAAGGATTACCATGCTTGGTTGTTCTATGTTGGGCATCTGTTATAATTCCGGCAATGCGCAACTCTTGATTTGCATTTTCTTCAAGTTTGGTAAGGTCAGAAACAGATCCTTTACAAAAACTGTTTAATTCTAATTTAAAATCATCCAATGGATGTCCAGAAATATAAATTCCAACAACCTCTTTTTCTTTACTTAATTTAGTCAAAGTTGGCCAATCATCTGCTCTTGGCGGCTGTGGTTCTGCTAATTCTTCAGAATCTTCACCACCAAACATTGAAACCTGAGAAGAGTCTTTATTCTCTTGCACACGCCCTCCAAACTTCATCACGTTTTCCAAAAACAATCGACCGTTTGTATCTTCAGTAAAAAATTGAGATCGCTTTATGCGCCCAAATGAATCAAATCCGCCCGCTAAAACTAAACTTTCAAAAACACGTTTATTACAAGCACGTAAACTCACACGTGAAGTCACATCAAAAACGGAAATGAAAACTCCATTCTCTTCGCGCTCCGTTAAAATTGCTTCAACCGGTTTACTTCCAACTCCTTTAATTGCACCAAGACCAAAACGAATTGCTCCTTCATTATTAACGGTAAATTTATATTGCGACTCATTAATATCTGGCCCTAATACAGGGATACCTGCCCGTTTACATTCTTCCATAAAGAATGAAACAGACTTAATATCATTCATATTATTACTCAATACAGAAGCCATATATTCTGCAGGGTAATGCGCTTTTAAATAAGCTGTTTGATAGGCTACCCAAGCATAACAGGTTGAGTGAGATTTGTTAAATGCATAAGCTGCAAACGCCTCCCAATCGACCCAAATCTTTTCTAACTTCTTTTTGTCATGTCCACGTTCGTGTCCTTGCTCCAGGAATTTAGGTTTCATTTTTGCCAGGAGGTCAAATTTCTTTTTCCCCATTGCTTTACGCAACGTATCGGCTTCACCTTTTGAGAAACCAGCCAAACTTTGCGAGAGCAACATTACTTGCTCCTGATATACCGTAATTCCGTATGTTTCTTCTAAATATTCTTTTGTGGCGTCAATGTCATAGACAATCTCCTCGGTTCCATGTTTTCTTCGAATAAAAGACGGAATATATTCCAACGGTCCAGGACGATACAAGGCATTCATGGCAATTAAATCTGCAAATACCGTAGGCTTTAATTCACGCAAGTACTTCTGCATCCCTGCAGATTCATATTGGAAAATACCAACAGTTTCACCACGTTGGAAAAGCTCATACGTTTTTTCATCATCAATTGGAAAATCATCAGGATAAAGATCTACGCCATGTCTACGCTTTACAATTTTTACCGCATCTTTGATCAGGGTCAATGTTTTCAACCCCAAGAAATCCATTTTCAATAATCCCGCATCCTCCGCTACCGAGTTATCAAACTGGGTACAGAACATGGCAGAATCCTTTGCTAATGCAACCGGAACGAATTTCGTAATATCATCTGGAGTAATAATTACCCCACAGGCATGAATCCCCGTATTACGCATTGAACCTTCCAGCTTTACAGCCATACGAACAACTTCAGCTGCTAAATCATTTCCTTTGGAAATTTCCTTCAATTCATTGGCACGCGCAATATCATCTTGATTATCTCCTAGTTTATCTGCCAATGCAACATCATCTAAACCAAATATCTTATTCAGCTTAATATCCGGAACAAGCTTTGCTAATCTATCCGCCTCATGCAATGGTAAATCTAAAACCCTTGAAGTATCACGAATAGACGACTTTGCAGCCATTGTTCCATAAGTAATAATTTGCGCTACTTGATTTGATCCATATTTATCAATTACCCAATCAATTACACTTTGACGACCTTCATCATCAAAATC
Source organism: uncultured Crocinitomix sp. (assembly GCA_937136425.1). Lineage (GTDB taxonomy): Bacteria > Bacteroidota > Bacteroidia > Flavobacteriales_D > Crocinitomicaceae > Crocinitomix. Next base: position 60,995 of record CAKZON010000056.1, on the reverse strand, counting down.
AATATCAATATCGGGCATGGAAACCCTTTCAGGATTCAAGAACCGCTCAAATAGCAAATCGTATTTTAACGGATCTATATTTGTAATTTTTAAACAGTATGCAACAACCGATCCTGCTGCCGATCCCCTTCCAGGACCTACTGAAACACCCATTTCACGAGCGGCAACCAAGAAATCCCAAACAATAAGGAAATAACCTGGATAACCTGTGTTTGCAACTGTTTCTAACTCAAAATCTAATCGCTCAGAAATTTCAGGTGTAATTTCACCATACCGTTCCTTTGCGCCTTCATAAGTTAAATATCTTAAATAATTATTTTCACCTCTCTTACCGCCATCTTCATCATCCTTTGCATCTGTATATTCCTCTGGAATATCAAAGGCAGGTAATAGAATATCTCGAGCCAATTCATACGGTTCACACTTAGCCGCAATTTCATTTGTATTGATAATTGCATCTGGTAAATCAATAAAAAGCGCTTTCATTTCCTCTGTGGACTTGAAATAATACTCTTCATTTTCTAAACCAAAGCGGAAACCTCTTCCTCGGCCTTTTGGAGTTGATCTTAATTCACCATCCTTAACACATAATAAAATATCATGTGCGGCAGAATCTGATTTTTCGGCATAATACGTATCATTTGTTGCAACTATTTTAACATTATGTCTTTTATGAAAATCAATTAAGGTTTTATTTACACGATCTTCTTCCTCAATCCCATGACGCATGATTTCGATATAAAGATCTTCTCCAAATTGCTCTTTATACCATAGTAAAGATTCTTCGGCCTGTTTTTCACCTACGTTTAGGATTAATGAAGGAACTTCTCCATTCATGTTTCCTGTCAAACAAATGACATCCTCTTTATAGGTTTCAATCAATTTTTTGTCAATACGAGGAACGTAGTAAAATCCGGCAGTAAATGCCGCGGAAGACATTTTAGCCAAATTCAGATACCCGTTCATGTTTTTGGCCAATAACACAACACGAGAACCATTATCTTTCTGACTCTTATCTAAATGATCTCTACATACATTAAACTCACAACCAACAATTGGTACCATTGGCTTTTCATCAAAAGCCTCTCCTTTTTCCTCTGCAGCAGCAGCTCGTTTAGCCACCCCTTTATTGTGATTTAAAACTTCACGCACAAAGTGGAAAGCTGCCATCATATTCCCTGTATCCGTTAAAGCAACAGCAGGGTTTCCCTCTTGAACAGCCTTTTTAACCAAATCTTTAACCTGTATGGTTGACTGTAGAATTGAAAACTGTGAATGGTTATGTAAATGTGAGAAAGCGACTCCTTTTAACTTGGCTTTATTACCAGAGATGTCAATTATTTCATCTGCAGGTTCTTGATCTGCCAAGAGGGCTTTAATCTTAGCACTTTCTTCTTTTAGATTAACGTGTGTTAATCCGTAGGGCTTAATTTGCCCACTATTCTTTTCAATAAATGCGCGCAAATAATCATCTGTCGCATCTAGTTCTTGCCCTGTATAATTCCCCGTTCTTAATAACTCGAAGAAGCAACGTGTTGTTGCCTCAACATCCGCAGTTGCATTATGTGCCTCTGCAAAAGGAACGTTAAATAAATACTGGTGTAATTCTGTTAGGGTGGGTAGTTTAAACTTACCTCCACGACCTCCTGGAATTTGGCATAGTTGCGCCGTACTTTCTGTACAGGTATCCAAAACGGACATATTATTGAGTTCCGTTTCAACCCCAAATCGGTGAAACTCACACCCCATTATGTTATTATCAAACCCAACGTTTTGACCAACAACAAATTTAGCTTTGCCTAAAGCTTCATTAAATTCTTCTAGAACCTGGCTTAAAGGAACACCTTGTTCAGCCGCTAGCTCAGTAGATATTCCATGAATTCTCTCGGCGTCATACGGAATATTAAATCCTTCTGGTTTAACAAGATAATCCTTATGCTCAATTAATTCGCCTAATTCATCATGCAGTTGCCATGCAATTTGGATACACCTTGGCCAGTTATCTGTATCCGTATATGGCGCGTTCCAATTCTTTGGTAATCCTGTAGTTTCAGTATCAAATATGATGTACATTCAAGCGAATTATTCGTGTAAAATATGAGCTATCTAAGATAGCCATTTATTTTAGCACTCATACAAGGAGTTTTCAACAGGATATTAACGGTGAAATAACTGCTCTTTTCACCTTTTTACTTCATTAGAATAGAAAATTATTTCATTTTTGAAGCTAATTTCCCTTGCTCTTTTTGTTCTGTAAGTGTCAGCATTATATTGCCTTGAGTTAAACCATAAGAAGCATCACAAATGGTTTCTAAATTCACTGTTTTGTTTTCTTCAACCGATTCTAACGTTAAATGATTTTCTAAATCATCTGACCGAGTCACATGAAATTGTCGTTTGGATTCTGTTATACTTATTTTTTCCTGAGTTGAAACAGGCCATTTTTCAAGTATTTGATTCGGATTACTTTGATCCAACATTACTACTTCATTATTTAAAACCGTTTTTTCCAATTCTAACCCAATATATTGTTGACAAGGATTCAAATAGGTCCATTTGCCTGTTTCATTATATTCTTTATTAACCCGATATTTTGCATTTCCAAAATAAGGGCTACTTTGAAAAGTCTCTTCTGCTATTAACAACCAAGACCAAGTTCCATCTTCTGCAATTGATAAACTACTTTTTATAATTTCAAGATTCTTTTGCATGTTTTCGGTCCAAGAGGAATCTGGCTTTTGCTCGTCCCAAGACCAAATAGTGTAATAATCCTCCCCATCAAATTCATTTAAACTTAAATTCCTTCTGATAGAAACAGCATCATTGTCAGTTGAGTTTAATTCATTTTTAGAAAAATTAACCACCTCAAAATCACCACAAATCTCACATTCCAGAACCTTTTCTCCGCAGTTTGTTAAAAAAAACGGCACCAACAACACTAACACACAACTTCTTCTTGTCATTCACTTTTTATTTATAATACAGGCGGGCTAAATTGATTCGAAATTGATCGCTTTGAACAACCTTTGGTTGTGCTTGCAGGGATAATAATCAATCTTTTCTATCTTTATATTAATAACGCAAAAAACACACAATGCGTTGGTAAAAATTGAAATGAATCATAAATTAATTAAATATATACTGCCTGCTGAAACAATTGACATGGGCGGACTCCCATTAAAACAGGCCTTACCACTCAAAGGAATTGACCAAGTTGACCCGTTTTTGCTTTTGCACCATGCTAAATTTAAAGCCGTCAAAAAACGTGAGCCGCTTCAACAAGGAGTTGGTCCGCATCCTCACCGTGGCTTTTCACCTGTTACTTTTATAATTGAAGGAGAAATTCACCATAGAGACAGCAGGGGAAACAGCCAAGTAGCTAAAAGCGGTGAGGTACAATGGATGCATGCTGGAATGGGAATTATTCATAGTGAACGCCCTTCTGCATACATAGCATCTGTAGGAGGAAAACAAGAAATTGTTCAACTTTGGATTAATAGTCCTGCCAATAAAAAAATGATTGTTCCCTCCTATTTGCATTTAGGCGAATCGAACATGCCTCTTATTCAATCAACAGATCAAAAAGTAAATTTAAAGCTGGTTACGGGTACTTATAAAAACAAAACCATTACTTCAATTGCACAAAGTGAATTGCTTGTGTTATGGGGGACCGCATCTGCCAATGGTAAATGCGAAATTGAAATTCCCTCTGGACACAGTGCAATGTGCTATTTAATTAATGGGGCGTATAAATCAAATGAAAGTGATTTGGTTAATCAAGAAACACTTGTTGTTTATGACAACCAAGGAGAAAGTATTTCATTGGACTTTACTACAGATGCTTCATTTTTAATTTTATCAGGGTTACCAATTGGCGAAGAAGTAACTAAACATGGACCATTTGTCATGAATACACAAACAGAAATTATGGAAGCCATGCGAGATTACCAGATGGGAAAAATGGGAATTTTAATAGAAAATGAACTATGAAAACAATCACCTCATTTACCAATGGTTTTAGTTACGCTTTAAAACTTGTTCATCAACAAAAACTCTATGGTTATTTTGTGCCAGCAATCATCTTATCCATCCTGTTTTATCTTCTTTTTTCAGGAGGTAGCTATTTGGGTAACGGTGTTTCATTTATGGAAGACTGGTGGGTAATTGGTTGGCTCGTTTCTTCTTCAAAAACCTTTTTCGGATTCATTTCTTTCATGGTTTTTGAATTTTTCATTTTAGTTTTATTGTCCCCCATAAACTCCTATTTTGCAGAAAAGGTACGAGAAGACATAACCGGTAAAAAGATTGGTTTTTCCGTATCTGTTTTCATGCGTTCACTGCGTAGAATGATTGTTATTTTATTATTCGGTTTCTTAATGCAAATTGGGTTGGGAATATTGCTTTGGCTCCTCTCATTTATACTTGGAGATCGCTTTTATGAAATAGCTAGTATCATGAACATAGCTTTTTTTGTAGGTTTTTCATTCTTTGATTTTGGATTGGAACTGGAAGAAGTTAATTCAAAAAATAGTTGGCGATATGCACGTAAAAACTGGATGGCCTGTATTCTTTTAGGACTTATATTTAATTTAGGAATCTACTTACCACAAAAAACGGGGCTAATCATGTTATACGCAGCTGCCATTGCTGTGCTTCCACATTTATTAGCGATTACGGCTTCTAAAATGTATTACAATAGTTTACCTCCTAATGAAAAACAAGAAATTGTTACTTCAACTGAAGTAGTAGACTAACTTGTCCTTCGTTTATCAAATAGGTATTATTCGAATAATCTTCTACAAGGTTACCTATATCAATATAACTCATAGTAAGATTTCCTTCTTCTAAGACAACATTAAAATCGACAAAATTTCTAACGCTATATGAGTTTTCATGATTTGGAGGCAATTCAATTTCTGCGTACAACTCTCCGTCAGCATCAAAATATTCTTTGAGAATACTACAATCTGTCGACTCAAAATTAAGTCGTAATCTAAAATCAAACTCTTCACCAAAAACTGGCGGCATGATAGCAAAAGTTCCGGCCTGCATTAATTCTTGATGCGCAATTTCAGTTAAAGTCTCCCCTTCTGTCGTTAACTTAACATTATAATTCAACACCCAGTTATAGTCGTTAGAAATCATAAAGTTATTTTCTATTACCTCAACGCTATATGTAATCTCTGTAGTTTCACCTGCACCTCCTCCAGAATCAGGTGCTTCTGTTGTCTTGCGATAATCGATTCCTGTGCTTCCCTCAACTGATACTTCTCTGAAATAAGAATCTACAAAGTCAAAAGTAGAGTACATTTTAGAATAAGTTTGAATATCATATTCCCCTGCAAAAGTAACCTCATCATCAACTAAAGGATGAGGAGTTACATCCTTTTTACAGGACTGTGACACAATTAAAAGCACTACTAACAGCAGATTAAGTTTTGACATGATTCAAAATATTGACGGGTTAATTACAACAAGGGTTCTAGAATAATTACGTAAACTAACTATAAATCGTTGGGTTAAACAAAAAACGCCGAGAAAAAATTCCTCGGCGCTTCTAAAAAAGTTAATCTGAACTAGTTTTTTGCTAAATAATCAGCAACACCGTCATGTGTAGCAGTCATTCCTTCATCACCACTACTCCAGTTTGCTGGACAAACTTCTCCATGCTCCTCAGTGAACTGCAATGCATCAACCATTCTAATTGCTTCATCAACGTTTCTACCTAATGGTAAATCATTAACAATTTGGTGACGAACTACTCCGTTCTTGTCAATTAAGAAAAGTCCACGGTAAGCAATCATTGTATCAGAAGCGATTAAACGACCTTCTAAATCATAATCATACTCTCCTAACAATACGTCATATGCATCAGCAATTGTTTTATTGGTATCTGCAATGATTGGATAAGTAACACCTTTGATCCCACCGTCATTTTTTGACATTTGCAACCATCCCCAATGAGATTCTTCTGTATCTGTTGAACAAGCTACAATCTTTACACCTCTTTTTTCAAACTCTCCTAATTTAGATTGAAAAGCGTGTAATTCACTTGGGCATACAAACGTAAAATCTTTTGGGTAAAAGAATAAAATCACTTCATTTTTACCTAAAAATTGCTCCAATGAAAAGTCATTTACAACTTCGCCACCATTTACTACTGCTGGTGCAGAAAAAACTGGTGCTTTTTTACCTACTAATACTCCCATTATTTTATTGTTTTAAATTAAAAATCAAATTTGGTACAAATTTACGCAGAATTTAAGAAAACACATCTTCCTTTATAGACGAAAAATGTAATGTAAATAGGATTGATTTTAACCAATTGCGATTCCCACTCCGAATCCAGCTAAAATAGATAGTAATTTTAAGATATTAATCTTATGTCCTTCTGACGATTCGAATATAATAGTGGTTGAAACATGGAAAAACATTCCAATTGCAGTTGCCAACAACCAAGATAAAGACACTTCAAAGTTTGCCATTACCACTTCTCCAAAAATTAAACCTAATGGAGCTGTTAATCCAAATATAATCAGATAGATCCATGAATTTCGTTTAGAAACACCTGAAGCGTCTAAAATTGTTTTTAGTGCAATAGCGACAGGGATTTTATGAATAAACACCCCCCAATACAAATCATTCAAACCATGCTCATGATGATGGTGATGTAAACCATGATTTAACGGGATTGCCTCTATAAAAGCATGAACGCTTAAACTTAAAAATATTGCAATTGGAAAATGACTTGCTACATTGTTGTGCACATGTGTATGCCCATGCTCGGCACCTTTTGAAAAATACTCTAAAACTAATTGCAAAAAGAATCCTACCAGAATAAAAAAGCCCGTATACTCAATTTGCGCATAGGATTCTGGCAAAATATGAGTGAAAATAATTGTCAGCAAAAAGCCCCCACTAAAAGAAAGCAACAATTTTATGCTTGCCGATTTTTTAAAAAACTCAACCAATAATCCTCCCAGTATTACTGAAAACAGAAATAGAATTAATTGAAGGGTTACATTCATTTCTTCACCTTTTTTGCTACTATTATCAATCGCTCTGAATCTGAATTATAGTCTGTTAAATCATAGCTACCATAACTCGCTTCAATCTCAAAATTTGTTCGCTCCAACATGACTTCAAAATCTGAAATACTTAAGGCTTGTACTCGCTCTTGAAAATGAAATTCTTCTCCCTCATCTTCAAAGCGAATATCCTTAACAATAGCTCCATTTTCTACCGTTTTTGATATTTCAAATAAAATTCCGTCAATTGACTTATTCTCAGACACTACTAATTCACTCAGCACTTTTTCAGCATTAAAAAAGTCAATTACTAATCGGCCATTATCTTCTAAATAAGTATGGATAGAAGTAAGCATTTTTTCATTATGACTTTTATCCTCAAAATATCCAAAACTTGTGAATAAATTAAGGACTAAATCAAATTTAGTGTTTTGAATAGGCTCGCGCATATCATGCTGAAAAAAATGTAACGAATCTGATGCACTTAACTTTGCCTTTTCAATGCTTTCTTGTGATAAATCAACTCCTGTAGTATCATACCCCAAAGAATTGACAAAAATAGCATGACGCCCTTTTCCACAAGCCAAATCCAAGACCTTACTTCCTACTGACGTATTAAGTTCACCAAAAAGATTTCGGATGAATAATTCAGCCTCTGAATGATCTCTATTTTTGTACAGAATATGATAGTATGGGGTGTCAAACCACGACTCAAACCACTCCTTCATTAACCGTTGATTTTTTGTTGCAAAAATACAACGTTTTATTGTAATACAAAGTGTAACTCAAATGAAAGCTTTCCTCTCCATAAAATTATGTCCTATTAATCTGAGATAATTTATGTACCAAGCACGTGATTAGCAGATTGAAAGGTGTAACTTGCTAAAAATTATTCCCATATCCTTTTTTTCGACCATTAATTTTATATATTTGCTCCTATCAGCCAAATTGTGCGTGACTAAGATTTATGATATATATAAGCAGCTTGAAGAACGGAATGTAATTCTGTCCTTTAAAGGAATGATGACCTCTGAGTTGCTTACAACTATCCTGCAAATCATGGAGTCTAAAATGGAGCGTTTTGAAGAGCGTCCAAAAATCAAAAAAAAAGTATTCAATGTTTTAGTCGAATGTTTGCAAAATCTTTATCATCATATTGATGAGGATATTGACGACCAGGAAACGGATCAAAATGAGTTGAATTCTCTTTTTATGATTGCAAAAACGGTGTCTACCTACACCATTACCACAGGCAATTATATGAAGCCTAAGGATGTGGATAGCTTGCGTAACAAATTAGATCTCATTAACGGGATGACGAAAGAAGAACTCAAAGCTTATTATAAGCAGGTTTTAAATGAGGGCACTATGTCAGCAAAAGGAACTGCAGGTTTGGGCATGATAGATATCGCAAGAAAATCAGGTAAAAAATTGAATTACGATTTTTCTTCGATCAACGATAATTTAACCTTTTTTAGCCTATCGGTTAAAATTGAAGAGTAATAAAAAGTAGTATGGAAAATTTAAATTTGGAAGGATCAGCAAAAACACCAACGGTGAATTTTAATTCGGCTGACGGAACCCTTGAATTAAAAGGAAGATCAATTCCTGAAAATTCAATTGAGTTTTATAAACCACTTAACGACTGGATAGATTCGTATGCAACAAGCCCTAAATCTTCCACAATTGTGGATGTGAAGCTTGAGTATTTCAATACTTCTTCGTCTAAGTGTATTCTTGACTTGTTCAAGCAATTAGAATCACTTAACAAACAAGATACTGAAGTTAAAGTAAACTGGTATTTTGAAGAGGATGACGAAGATATGGCAGAAGCAGGGGAAGATTATCAAGCGATAATCAATCTACCTTTTGAAATGATTGAGGTAGAAGAAATTTAACCTTGAGTAGTAAAAAACTGATCGGGATAACCGGTGGTATCGGTGCTGGAAAATCAATTGTTTGCAGTATCATTCATGCCATGGGTTATCCCGTTTTTTATTCGGATAAGGCAGCAAAGAATATCCTCAACACTGACAATAATGCCAAGAATAAAATGCGGGCTGTTTTTGGGGATGAAGCTTATCTTAATAATGAACTGAATCGTCCATACATCTCGGACAAAATATTTAACGATCAAAAATTATTGAGTGCTATAAATGAAATAGTACACCCAGCGGTGCGTAAAGCATTTGCTGACTGGGCATCTGAACAAACTACAGACTTAGTATTTAACGAGGCCGCCATATTATTTGAAACTGGTGCCTATAAATTATATGATGCGAATGTATTGGTAGTTGCTCCTGAAGCTGTTCGAATTGAGCGTGTGATGCAAAGAGATAATATTTCCAAAGATGCTGTTCTAGAGCGCATGAACAAACAATGGTCAGATTCGCAAAAAGAAAAATTAGCAGACCATTTAATCAACAATGATAACGCATCAATGCTTATTCCTCAGGTCATAGAATTAATCGATAAATTAAAACTATGAGTTTGATTTATGGACCAAATGAGATAAAAGAATGGGACGCTTACACCATTAAACATGAACCTATTTCTTCCATCAATTTAATGGAACGAGCGGCGATTGCTTGCTGTAAAAGGTTAATTGGTTCATTTATTTTTGAATCTATTACACTCATTTGCGGAAAAGGAAATAATGGAGGGGATGGATTGGCTATTGCACGCATCCTTGCAACACGAGATTACAAAGTCACTGTCTATATTTGTGAATATACAAATCAATCCAGTCAAGACTTCGTTACAAACTTAAAACGCTTGCCAGACAATGTCAGAGTTAATCACATTGCCGAAGAAGATAATTTAGAGCTAAATAGCGATCTAATTGTTGATTGTCTTTTTGGAGCAGGACTAGATCGCCCAATTGAAAATTGGCTCGCAACAGTTGTAGCGCAAATAAACAAGTGCTCAACTCCAGTTGTATCCATTGACCTACCAAGTGGTTTGTACCTAGCAAGTAATGAACATAATAGTTTCAATGCTGTAATTAAAGCTGATGCTACCTTCAGTTTTCAAATTCCTAAACTGCCCTTTTTCTTTGCTGAATATGCTACTTATATTGGACAGTTTACTATTCTAAACATTGGCTTATCTGTCAAGTATACCAATTCCGCAATTGCTACATATGTTGATCGAAATGAAATAGCATTAAACCCCATAAATGATTTTGCTTTTAAAGGAACAAAAGGTTATTTAACAGTAATTGCAGGAAGTGGAAATATGATTGGCGCGGCATTGCTTTGCTCTCAAGCAGCATTCAAAACGGGATGTGGCTATGTTGGATTAATTAGTAATAAAGCTGCCTTAGTTCCATTAGCAATAAATCTTCCTGAAGCCATTTGGTTTGATGAAAACCCTGCTCAATTACCCAAAAAGACAACAGCCATTGCAATAGGACCTGGACTAGGAAAAAATGAAAGAAGTAAAACGCTTTTAAAACTTGCTCTTAAATTTGAAGGGCCAATAGTTATTGATGCTGATGGATTGAATTTACTCGCCGAAAATAACGAACTTCTAAATGTCTTGCCTAAAGAAAGTATTTTAACTCCACATTTAGGTGAGTTAAAGCGATTAATAGGAACAGCAGATTCTCCTGAACAACTTTTAGAGAAACAAAAAGCTTTTTCGAAAAAACATGGCGTATATATTATTCAAAAAGGGCCTTATTCTAAATTGACTACTCCAAACGGAGACTTATATATAAATTCTACAGGAAATTCTGGAATGGCCACTGCCGGTATGGGAGATGCGCTAACAGGAATTATAGGCTCATTTTTAGCACAAGGATATTCTGCAGCCAATTCGGCCATAAACGGTATGTACTTTCACGGATTGGCAGGTGATTATATTGTTGAACGCAACGGAAAAATTGGTTTATTAACTACGGATGTTATAAAAGCATTACCGAAAGTTCTTAACGGTCTTTAAAGTCTAACTTGTACACCAAAGTTAATTCCAATTCCATACATCTTATGAACACGTTTAAATGTGTCTTCTGAAAAGGTATTCAATAAATGTCTTCGATACTCTGCAGAAACAGTAAAACCTATATGATTTAAGTAATAGTTCATTCCAATACCACCAGAAGCCATAAAGTTAAACGAACTAAAGCCATCTTTAATCAATTCTAACCCGTTTACGCGGACACCTAGGCTGTCAGAATAATCAAACTTATTTCTAATGTTTAAAATATTAATTGGTGTGACTCCTGCATAACCAAAAAACTGTAAATCTTCACCATAAGTATACCTTAACTTTAACGGAATACCAATTTGCATGTACACGTGTGTATAACTGAAAGTAGAATCAGATGTTGGATGACTATAATCATAGGCCTCTCCATGTCCGAAATAAGTGATACCTGCATCTAAACCAAAGTTTCCCCCCAATGGCATTACTAAGCCAAGAGTTGTTCCTCCTGTAATCATGGGAGTCTCATCATTTCTTGTAGCATGCACATCATAAACCGATTGATCCTTAAAATGACGGAAAGAGCGTTGAACCATCCCAGTTAAGTAATAACTTGTACCTGACAAACTATCACTTTGAAAAGGAGGACGAGTGTGCTTCGTTTTTTCTTTCTTTTCCTTCTTTTCTTTATCCGGTTTCACTTCTCCACCTGATATTTGCGTGTACCCGTTTAGTCCGCAGCACATTAGAAAAGCAAGTAAGAAATTACCTATTAGCGTTTGATTTAAACTATATTTGATTCTCATAGTGACAAAATTAATGAAAGAATAAACTTATTCCTTATGAAAATTACCTTTAATTCTCCCGTAATATTAACCTTTTCTTTTTTATGTGCGGGGGTCTATTTACTAAACCACCCGTTTGGTTTAGCCGAAGATCTTTTTCGGTTAATGCCTGAGTGGGATTTTGGAAGCGTAAAATGGTATTTTCGATTATTTTCAAATTCCTTTGGTCATGCCAATAGTGACCATTTAATGGGGAACTTAGCCTTTATACTTTTGCTAGGTCCAATTGTTGAAGAAAAATATGGGGCTAAGAACACTGCAATAATGCTTTTCACAACTGCACTTGTATGTTCTTTAATTCATTTAACCTATTCGAACAATAGTTTATTGGGCGCTAGTGGAATTGTATTTATGCTGATTTTATTAACCTCACTGGTTAACTTTAAACAAGGAGAAATTCCGTTAACATTTATCTTAATTGTATTAGTTTATATCGGTAAAGAAATTATGGGAACTTTCGCAGATGACAATATTTCGCATACAACACATATTGTTGGGGGAATAGTTGGTGCGACATTTGGATTTATAATGAATAAACGCAAGGCCGTAAAACCTAAAAAGTCTCAAGCTAGCGTATTAGATGACTTATAGAAAGGTTTATTTTTCTATTTCAACATCTCTCAGAAGGTAAACAAAATGGAGTTAACAGCCAATCTCGTATTCCATTTTTTCTGCTGTAAATGAGAAACCTTAAAATTCCAATAAGAATTAACATTTCACGTTCATATAATCGGTTCAATTTACTATTTTTATAACTTAAATTTTAAGTATGCAGCAAATATCGGATAAAGAGGGGATTGATTTATTAGCAAACAAGTACAAGGAACTGAAGGCCGAGATTCATAAAGTAATTGTGGGACAAGACGAAGTCGTTAACCAAGTTATTATGTCAATTTTCAGCCGTGGGCACAGCCTTCTAGTAGGTGTTCCTGGTCTTGCAAAAACGCTATTAATTCAAACCATTTCTGATTCCTTAGGACTTTCATTTAAAAGAATTCAGTTTACACCAGATTTGATGCCTTCAGATATTGTAGGTTCAGAGATTTTGGATGAAAACAGAACTTTCAAATTTATCAAAGGCCCTATTTTTGCAAATATTGTTTTGGCGGATGAGATTAACCGTACACCACCTAAAACGCAGGCAGCTTTGTTAGAAGCCATGCAAGAAAAAACAGTTACTGCTGCTGGTACACGATACGAATTAGACAAACCTTTTTTCGTATTAGCTACTCAAAACCCAATTGAACAAGAAGGAACATACCCTTTGCCAGAAGCGCAATTGGATCGTTTTATGTTTAATATTTGGGTAGACTATCCCACTTATGAAGAAGAAATTGCAATCGTAAAAAACACAACTGCTGATACTTCTGCGAAGCTAAATTCTATTCTGAACGGCGAAGAAATTATGTACTTCCAAAATTTGGTAAGACGTATTCCTGTTCCAGAAAGTGTTTATGAATATGCCGTTAAGCTTGTAGCAAAAACAAGAAAAAACTCGCAATTCACACATGCGTTAACTGAAAAATACTTGGATTGGGGAGCGGGCCCTAGGGCTTCACAATATTTAATTATTGGGGCGAAATGTCACGCGGCTATTAATGGAAAATATTCTCCAGACATTGAAGATGTTAAAGCCGTTGCCTTTGCTATACTTCGTCACCGTATTGTACGTAATTACCGCGCAGAAGCTGAAGGTTTTACAATGGAGAAAATTATAGAGACATTGATGCAGGATGCTTAATGAACGAAGAGCGCAAAAAGTACCTTGCTATTTGTCAAACTTGCTTAAAAAGTAAATTTGACAAGAAAAAAGGACTTATTTGTACTTTAACTGATGAGCATGCTGCCTTTCACACAAATGATTGCCCAGATTACGATCCTGAAAAGAAAGCCATTCGTAGACAAGAAGCTACAAAACGAAGAGTTGAAGAAGCCAAAGAAGATGAAAAAGGTTTATTTTCTGGAAAAGCAGGAATTGTTGGAGGCACCATTATTCTAATACTTGGAATAGCATGGATAATTCTTGGCCTAGTATTAATGGGTCGATTTTTCTTTTACCCCATTATATTAATAATTGGTGGCATTATTTCAATTAATAAAGGAATTGAAAAAAAAGCCACAAAAAACCGCATAGAACGGTCAACTGTTATAGATGATGAGTTAGATGAGATCCTATAAACTGAAGTTAAAACTGCCACAACAACAAAAAAACTTCCCTCAATCTAAAACAGTTTACGATTTGCTGATAACTTTTTGAAAACTATGTAGGTTTCTTGATGTCAGTTCGAATTACATTCAATGGATTTTACGTATCTTTGCAATTTATAAAACCATTGAACACATGAACGCCTTAACAGCAATTTCACCTATTGACGGAAGATACAGAGGGAAAGTAGAAAATTTAGCAGACTATTTTTCAGAGTATGCATTGATCAAATACCGCGTAATGGTTGAGATCGAATATTTTATTGCTTTAACGGAAAATAACATCCCGGCTTTGGCAGATTTCCCTGCGGATCAGGAAGACAATTTACGTAAAGTATACACGGATTTTTCTGAAGCTGATGCGGCGAAAATTAAAGATATTGAAAAGGTAACTAATCATGATGTTAAGGCGGTTGAATATTTCATTAAAGAAAAATTAAGCGACCTAGGGTTAAGTAAATTCGAAGAGTTCATTCATTTTGGATTGACTTCACAAGATATTAATAACACTGCTGTACCACTTTCATTGAGAGATGCTATTCATCAGGAATATATTCCAATGTTGGATGAATTGATTCACACGTTGAATGATTTAAGTCAGGAATGGAAAGAAATTCCAATGTTGGCGAGAACTCATGGTCAACCAGCTTCTCCTACTCGATTAGGAAAAGAAATTTTCGTTTTTGTAGAACGATTAGACATTCAAAAAAGACATTTATTAGCTATACCTTTTTCTGCTAAGTTTGGCGGTGCAACAGGAAACATGAATGCGCACTTTGTTGCATTTCCTGAAACTGATTGGGTAGCTTTTGCTAATGATTTTGTAAATAATACACTAAGAATTGACCGTAGTCAAACAACGACGCAAATTGAGCATTACGATAATGCTGCTGCTTTGTTTGATGCTATGAAAAGAATCAATTCAATCATTTTGGATTTAGACCGCGATATGTGGACTTATATTTCAATGGATTATTTTAAGCAAAAAATTAAAGAAGGTGAAATTGGATCATCCGCTATGCCTCATAAAGTAAATCCAATTGATTTTGAAAACTCTGAAGGAAATATTGGAATTGCAAATGCTATTTTTGAGCATTTGGCAACAAAATTACCTGTATCAAGATTACAACGTGATTTAACAGATTCTACTGTATTAAGAAATGTTGGTGTACCAATTGGACACACAATTATTGCTTTAAACTCGACTTTAAAAGGAATTAATAAATTGCTTCTAAATCGCTCAAAATTAGATTCTGACTTGGAAGACAATTGGGCGGTAGTTGCAGAAGCTATTCAAACTGTTTTACGTAGAGAAGGTTATCCAAAACCATACGAAGCATTGAAAGGCTTAACAAGAACCAATGCCGCTATTACAGCTGAAAGCATTGCTGAGTTTATTGATACATTAGAAGTATCGGATGCAATAAAAGCTGAATTAAAAGAAATTAAGCCTCAAAACTTTACGGGGATCAATATGGTGCAATAAAATTGATTTAGAGTTTAATGGTTATTTGACTTGGAACTACCAATCCTGTTATAAAACTTGAAAGACTCTGTTATTTTTAAACGAAAAAAGGGCATTTGAATCACTTCAAATGCCCTTTTTAATTTGATAATTGCTATTATACTCCTACAGCAATAAACGTCCAATTTCTTTCAGTCTTTGAACCACTTCCTCCTCCTGTTTGCATTTTAAACTTGGAATTAGAAATTGCAATGATTACAGTATTGTCGTATGTTGACCCACCGTTATATGTGAAATCATCCCAATCTTTATAATTTTGGGTTGTCACCACTGTTGGCATGTTTGCAAAAGCTTGTGTAAATACAATTGTGTATTCACCGTTTCCTTCTTGAACTACTGTAAAATCTCCCGATCCTGATTTGATCGTCCCGTCGGCATTTATGTTGCCGTATACATGTCTTAAATCACTCATAATATATTCTTTTTTGCCTACTTGAAATAATAAAGGCGTCAGCATTCCTTTTCTTCATTGCTCGCGCGAAACATTAAAGAATGAACTGTAAAAAAGAAGCAAATTGGTTTCTTTTATTACTTTTCACGTTTTGGTTAATCCAAATATCGACATATAATACAACTGTATTACAGACATTTATACGTGAATCGAACAAACAGGTAGAAATTAAGAAGTGTGCTCTATGAGGTTTTTACATCTCAACAGAATCGTTTCTAATTAAAAAAATCAGGAATATTATTAATTATGACAATTTTTCTTTTCTGTAAAGGAAAGCAGGTTGATTTAATACTAGTAATTTACAGTATTAACAAACAGAACCTTACTAAAGAGAGGTTCGATTTCAATTTGATTATAGGAAAATTGAGATGAATTTAGGAGTCGCCTAATTTTTGCAAGGCATCTTTTAAACTTTGCTTCTCTTCGTCAGAAAGTGTCTTAGAATTATCCTCTTCCTTCAATAAAGTTAATACATGATTAACCACATCCGAGTCTGGAGTATAATTCTTACAGCAGTTACAAATCATAGTATGCAACTTAACTTGTAGCTTTTCCGAAAGCTTTAGTTTCGTCAAATGCCCTTTCTCTATATAATATGTTATTTTTTCACAATTCACTACGCAAACCACTTTTTTTCAAGACAATCACGTAACTGCACTTTAGCTCTGTGCATGATTACCCACAAGTTAGACGGAGTAATCTCATGATTATTACAAACTTCTTCACTTTCTTTTTCATCCACCATTTTATCGACCACAATTCCTCGCCATTTTGGAGGTAATGCACCAATACATTGTGTGATTGCGTCACGCAGTTCAGAATTCTCTAATTGCTCTTCAACCTCAGACAATCTCCCTTGTGGAGAATAAGTCTCTAAAAACTTTCCTTTCTTCGCTCCTTCAGTTGCAAAGAAAGACATTGGTTTTGTTTTTCGAGACTCTTGTTTACGCCAATGATCAATAATTTTTCTCTTAAGTATTGAAAACAACCACGTTTTAACAGTACTTTTTCCTTGAAAATTGTCTATTCCCTTTAATGCAGAGACAAAAGTATCTTGCACAAGGTCTTTAGCCAAATCTGAATCACTAACTCTCACGGCAGCAAAATTGTATAGCATATCCGCGTATTCATCTACCCATTCAGAGGTATCTATATTCGTAAGTTTATCCATTTGTTATAAAGCTATAACATATTTACATTCGGGAGCAAAAATTAGATTTAAATGCAAGGCTATTTTGTAGGAAAATTGAAAGGCAAAGTTCAAATATCAATACCTAAAAACCTATTCCTAATTTAATTCCAATATGTAATTTTGGAACTAAGCCAGTAGATTCGCTAGGTCCATATACAGTTTCAGACAAACCAGTTTCAGGGTCATAAATGTTTTCAACTGATAATTCCTTTTGACTTACTTGAGCAATTCCAAAACCGCCATAAAAGTCCCAGAAGATATTATCCATAACTAAATATTGGTATCCAAACGTTACTCTTCCTACAGAAAGAACTTTTGATTCATTGAATGTTTTATCAATTCCATCCTCAGTATAAGACTGTGTACTCACGTAACGCTTAAATCTGAATTCTGGAGCTACGTAAAAATCTTCAGGTATTAATCCAGGAAAATAACGCACACCTAATGAAAATGCTTGCCCTAGTCTTGCTTGACTTCCGTTTGATCCTCCAAATAAATCATCCAAATCGTTCAATGCAACGTTCAAATAATCATTGATTGTTAATCCTAATCCTATTTCTGCCGAAATTTTTTCAGTTAACACACGCTCATAGTAAACAGAAAAGCTTCCTGAGAATGGTTCTAACATTCCAAATTTTAAAAGATTCGTAACGCCAGATGACTTACGCTCAGACTTTGAGGAATTAAATACAACTACCTTTGGTTCATCCTGACTATACAAATTCAATCCGTATAGAGAAATTAATGTTATGATTAAAAATTTTTTCATTGTTCTTGTTAATTATTACCTCAAAATTACGGTTTAATTTCATTATTATCGATATAAACACCATCTTTGAGCAAAATTTTAAAACAAAAAAGCAAACTATGAAAAAGCAATTTAAGTCATTGTGTCTATTCATGATGGTTTTAGCTGGCTCCCAAACTTCTTATTCTCAAGATGTAAAAATTGAGAATGGAAGCCAATTTAAGGTAACAAGCCTTGAGTCAATTAGAACGATTATTGATGTCCAAAACGATCAATCGTCATTCCTAACTAGCGCTGGTTTATTAGGGAAAAAATTTAGAGTATTAAACTTAGATGGTTCTTTAGATATCAAAAGTAAATTTGATATTGAAGTACCTAAGGTAGATAAAAAGAAAGTTAAGTTTGTTGGTGCTGAAAAATTTGGTTCTTCAACATTTTTCTTTTCTCGTTATTTCGATCGTAAAGCAGATTCATATACATTATATGCATCTCAGTTAGATCCTAACACAGGAAAGTTCTTAAAGAATTTCGAAGCAGCACAAGTGAATGATGACAAATTTGGAGCATTCAGAAATCCGTTCACAACATTCACAAGTATTGATTCAACTAAAATGTTGATTCTAACGACTTATCCTACTAAAAGAAATGAGAATGTAAGATATGGTTTAAAAGTAGTTAATCCTGATATGTCTACAGTTTGGGCAAAGGATATTGAATTTGCTGAAGCTGATAAAGATTTCACTTTAACAGATGTTGAGATTGATCGTGATGGAAATATCCACATGATTGCAACATTAAGAATGTCTCGTGAAGAGAAAAAAGCTAAAGATTCAAAATCAAGATACTACACAAACGTATATTCTTACTTCCACGAAACGGGTGAATTAAAGCAATACGAAATCGGATTCTCTGATTATATCATCAGATCTATTGATTTAGATGTAAATGATAAAGATGAGTTGATTGGAATGGGATTCTATAGTGATAAAAAAATCCAATTGGTTGATAACTACAAAGGATTCTTCTTTCTAAAAATTGATCCTAAATCTAAAGAGGTTGTTACTTCAAACGTTTCTCCTTTCAGCGAAGATTTAATTGAAGAACTTGCTGGAAAGCGTAAAGCTAAAAAAGGAAAATTCCCTCCATACGTTGTGCGTAAATCTATTCCATTAGACAATGGTGGATATGCAGTTGTTGCAGAGCACTATGTATATACATATAATGAGACGACTTCTTCTAGTGGAGCTACTCAAACATCAGAAACTTGGTTATATGGTAATGTAGTTGTAATGTTCATGAGTCCTGAAGGAAAAATGGAAACTGCTTCTGTTATTAAGAAAAAACAATTTTGTACTGCCAAAAATGGTGGAGCAAGTTTCTTACAACAATTAGGATTTGGAATGTACCCTGGTGTAAATGAATTACCTTATTATGGAATTTCTGTAATTGAAAATGATAATAACATTTACATTTTATACAACGAAAACCCTAAGAATGCTGACCGTGTAAAAGAAGGAAAGAACCCTAAATCTGTTAGACAAAGAAATTCAGTTACAATGTTGAATACATTTAAGCCTGACGGAAGTGTACACGGAGATGTATTGTTCAAATCTAAAGATGCAAGCGAAGGTGTGAAAATGCCATTAATGCCACAATCTTACGTTCAGTACTCTGACAATGCTGCTATCTTATTTGGAAAAAGAGGTAAGAAAATGAGAGCTACAAGAATTACAATTGGATAATTCAATTTGTAATTAGTAATTCGTTTTGGCTACGAGCTATATGCGAATAAAAAAATAAAAAGGGCGTCACCAAAATTTGGTGACGCCCTTTTACGTTAATTGAGTTTTATTAATTAGAACCTAAGTTTATAGGTTAATTGCATCTGAAAGACAGTACTCTCCTTTTTCGATTAATTTGGTTGCAATTAATTGACGTGCGTTTTTCGTGTTATACGGCGCCACTTTCGTGAATCGTTTTAAGCCCATTAACATCATTCTCATTTCATCTCCTTCTACAAACGCCATCAATGCATCTTTACCTGATTTATTGATTCTATCAGCTGCATCAAACAAGAATGTATTTACAATTGCAATGTACTCTTCACAAGCTTCAGCTCCTTTAGCTTTCACCATCTTTTCTACACGCAACAATACAGATTCTGCAACATAAACTTCATTTGCAATATCTGCAATGTTCATTAATACTTCTTGTTCTTTTGAAAGTTGCATCATTAATTTTTGTGCAGCTGTTCCTGCCACCATCATTAATGTTTTCTTAAAGTTATTTATGTACTTTTTCTCTTCTGCAAACAATTCGTCTGAAGGATCTTCAAAATCGGGAATGCTCATTAATTCATTTGCCACAGCCATTGCAGGCCCCATTAAATCTAATTCACCTTTCATGGCTTTTTTCAAAATCATGTCAACAGTTAATAAACGATTGATTTCATTTGTTCCTTCAAAAATTCTATTAATTCTTGAATCACGATAAGCTCTTTCTACTGAAGACTCTGCAGAGAATCCCATTCCGCCAAATATTTGCACGGCCTCATCAACACAATAATCCAACACTTCTGATCCTACTACTTTAAGCATTGCGCATTCAGCAGCAAATTCTTCAATTCCTTTTAAAGTCGCTTT
This sequence comes from uncultured Crocinitomix sp., assembly GCA_937136425.1. Lineage (GTDB taxonomy): Bacteria > Bacteroidota > Bacteroidia > Flavobacteriales_D > Crocinitomicaceae > Crocinitomix. Next base: position 40,432 of record CAKZON010000056.1, on the reverse strand, counting down.
TTGCTTATCCATCCCCTCTTCAACCTTTGCAGCAATTGCTTGGTCTATATTTGCTGAACAGCGATATACCGCCGATTCTAAAGCAAAAGTTCCAATTGCCTGCTCTGCAATTTTATGTCTAATAGCACCATATTTAGAAATTGGTCTACCAAATTGTTCTCTTTCATTCGCATAACGCACAGAATGATTGATTACTTCTTTAGCTCCCCCCATTACTCCGGCTGCCAATTTGATTCGCCCAATATTTAAAATATTCAAAGCAATCTTAAATCCTTTATTGCGCTCTCCCAGTAAATTTTCTACTGGAACAGTAACATTATTAAAGAATACTTGACGCGTAGACGAACCTTTAATCCCCATCTTCTTTTCTTCCGCATTTAAAGTAATTCCTTCCGAATCTGCATCTACAATGAAACCTGTCAAGTTTTCATCATCTCCAATTTTTGCAAAAACTGTAAATACATTTGCAAAACCAGCATTCGTAATCCACATTTTTTGTCCGTTAAGGATATATCCTTTACCGTCTTCAGTTAGTTTAGCTGTTGTTTTCCCAGAATTAGCATCTGAACCTGAACTTGGTTCTGTTAAGCAATATGCTGCTTTCCAAACTCCTGTTGCTAAATTTGGAATATATTTTTGTTTTTGTGCTTCAGTTCCGTAATATAAAATTGGTAAAGTTCCAATTCCTGTGTGCGCTCCATATGCAACAGAAAAAGAATGTCCTCTTCCTAAATATTCTGTTGCCAAAATTGATGTTGGAAAATCAGCTCCCATTCCACTTAAATCCATTGGTACAGACATACCAAGCATTCCTAGTTCACCTGCTTTCTCAACCAAAGTAGGCATTAAACCTTCCTCCATTGAATCAATACGGTCTAAATTAGGATCTACCTCTTGTCGGATAAATTCCAAACAAGTTTGGGCAATCATTCTTTGTTCTTCACTATAATCTTCTGGAGTAAAAATTGAATCGCAATTCGTTTCTTTAATAATAAACTCTCCTCCTTTGATTGGCTGTTTTTCTTCCATCTCTTTTTTTATTTACAACGCTTTATACATTAATTTATGTGGTCCTATTTTGGGTACTTGATAGACCTGACCTTTTATCTTAAAATCTTGTTTTTCGTAAAATCCAGTTGCAATTAACCGGGCATCACACCACAAGAGTTTTACATTCATTTTTTTTAATTCTTCAATTGCTTTTGACACCAAATCAGCTCCTACTCCATATCCTCTCATTTCTGGATCAGTTGCCATTGCTCTTAATCGGTATTGATTTTTCTCCTCAAAACGAGGGTTTATATCTACGATTAATGTAGCTGTCCCAACTACTTTATTATCAAGCAAGGCGGCCATATGAAAAGTTGTCTCTTCCACATCTGGTGGAATTTGACAAGCATTTGGTCCATCTAAATGCGGCCACAATACTTTGTATCGCAAATCGCGGATTTGACTTACATCTACTTTTTTTATGTCAACTACATTTCTCAAGCCTACATCATTTCAATTACACCTGCTGCTCCTTGTCCCGTTCCAATACACATTGTTACGACACCATATTTACCGTTACGGCGTTTTAATTCATTCATGATTTGAACAGATAATTTTGCTCCTGTACAACCTAATGGGTGACCTAATGCAATTGCTCCTCCATTCACATTAACCAAATCAGGATTTACCCCAGTTTCTTTAATTACTGCTAATGACTGTGATGCAAATGCTTCGTTCAACTCAAATAAATCGATATCATTCATTTGTAATCCTGCCATTTTAACTGCACCAGGAATTGCTTCAACTGGTCCAATTCCCATAATTCTAGGCGGAACCCCAACTACTTTATAAGAAACCAAACGAGCAATTGGCTCTAGATTTAACTTCTTCACCATTTCTTCAGACATCATTAAACAAAATGCTGCTCCATCTGACATTTGAGATGCATTTCCTGCTGTTACAGATCCATTAGCTGCAAAAACGGGTCTCAACCTTGCTAAAGCTTCTGTCGTAGTTCCCAAACGCGGGCCTTCATCAACGCTTATTGTATTAACGCGCTCAGCCCTTTTACCATTTGCATCTAAATAAACTTCATTTACATTAACTGGAACAATTTCATCAGCAAATTTTCCTTCCTGAATTGCTTTTAGCGCTTTCATGTGGGAATTAAATGCAAACTCATCCTGTGCTTCTCTCGAAATATCAAACTGCTTTGCTACTTCCTCTGCCGTATTTCCCATTCCCCAATACCAATCAGCATGGTCTTTTGAAATTTTAGCGTTTGGCACAACTCTCCAACCTCCCATTGCAATAGCAGACATTGATTCTGTCCCCCCAGCAATAATAACATCAGCAATTCCTGCTTCAATTTTAGCCTTTGCAATGGCCATTGTTTCAATTCCTGACGAACAGTAACGGTTTACTGTCATTCCTGGAACTTTATTAGTATCCAATCCCATTAAAGAGACGAACCTTCCTACGTTTAACCCTTGCTCGGCCTCAGGCATAGCATTTCCTACAATCACATCATCAATCAATTCATGATCCAATTGAGGTACTTCTGCCAAAATTTGTTTAATAACATCAGCCGCCAAGTCATCTGGGCGCGAAAATCTGAACCCTCCTTTATTTGCTTTTCCTACTGCTGTTCGATATGCTTTTACTATATATGCTGTTTTCATTCTTTCAAGATTAAAGACAAAAGATCATTGACAAAAGACTAAACCAGTGTCTTTTTAAAACCATTTATCATTTTTTGTAATTCGTTTAATTTTATTATAATTATATCAAATTTAGCTTCTGTTAAATATCCTATTTTGCATCCTACAATAAGTTGCGTCTCTAATTCATATGACGAACCCAATGCGACACTCAAGAAACGAGAAAAATCCTTATCAGTGCTTCGCGCAGACCCTTCTGCAATATTTGAAGGTATTGAAACTGCACTTCGGTTAATTTGAGAAACAAGACCATATTTTTCAGTTTCAGGAAAAGACTTCGTAAGGTTAAATATTTCAATCGCAAGATTTAATCCTTGCTTCCATATTTTCAACTCTCTAAAATTATGCATTACACCACTTAATCTTTTGTCTTTTGTCTTTTGTCTCTTCTCTATTATCGCCGCACTAATTTCTCAACACTTTGCCCTTCGTTACTATTGACTGAATTCGTTCAAGTGTTTTTTTCTTGGTGCATAAGTCTAAAAAGGCTTTGCGCTCCAAATCCAATAAATACTGTTCATCCACTTTTGTTAAATCTGACAAATCACCTCCAGCTAATACAAATCCTAATTTCTCAGAAATGTATTTATCATGTTCTGAAATGTAATTTCCATGTGCCATTGTATCTGCTCCAACATAAACAATTCCTAAGCCTTCCTGACCTAACACCGTAATATCTGTTGCTTTAACCGGCTGTGTATACCCCGCATTAAACAAGGATAAACATGCCTCTTTAGCTCTTGTTAATTGATAATCTCTATCAACCACTACCTCGTCAATTCCCTCACGTAAATAACCTAAATCAAATGCTTCGTATGCAGAGGTTGACACTTGTGCCTGACCTATTGTTAAGAAGCTATCTCTAAACCTGTTAATTCTTACATCTCCAGATTTTAAATTATCAGAGAAACGTTTTGCAAATTCTTTGGTACCGCCTCCACCAGGGATCAAACCAACTCCAAACTCTACTAAGCCCATATATAATTCTGAATGAGCAATTACTTTATCTGCGTGCATTGACATTTCACAGCCTCCACCTAAAGCCATATTGTGCGGTGCAACAATTACTGGGCAAGACGAGTAACGAATGCGCATCATTGTGTCTTGAAATTGTTTAATAGCAAAATTCAATTCATCATACTCTTGCTCTACGGCCATCATAAAAATCAATCCAACATTTGCTCCGGCTGAAAAGTTTTGACCGTTGTTGGAGATAACTAATCCTTTATATTCCGTTTCGGCTAAATCAATTCCTTTGTTGATTCCTTGTAAAACTCCGCCTCCAATTGTATTCATTTTGGTATGGAACTCTAAATTCAAAATTCCGTCACCTAAATCAATTAAATGGCAATCATTATTTTCCCAAACAGTATTTCCTGCTCTTAAATTCTCAATAAAAAGTAAGTTCTCTGTACCAGGAATAACCTTATAAGCACCTGCAGCAATGTCATAATACATTTTAACACCATTCTCTACTTTATAGAATGATTTGATTCCTGCATCCAGCATTTGCTGTACCCATGGCGAAACGGTTTTACCGTGTCCTTTAACTACCTCCATGAATTTTTCGACACCAACAATATCCCAAGTTTCAAAAGGTCCTAACTCCCATCCAAAACCAGCTCTTAAAGCATCATCAATTTTGTATAGTTCGTCAGAAATTTCAGGCATTCTATTAGAAACGTAAGCGAATAAACCTGCAAATGCTTTACGGTAAAAATCACCTGCTTTGCCTTTATCGGCAAATAACATTTTAGTTCGTGCGGCTAAATCATCTACCGTTTTAGTTTGAGCTAAGATTGGGAAGTTAACTTTTGATTTACCTTCATACTCCAATGTTTTAAGATTAAGTGATAAAATGGATTTTTTACCATCAACAACCTCTTTCTTGTAAAAACCTTGTTTGGCCTTTGACCCCAACCAACCGTTTTCAACCATCTTACCAATATACTCTGGCAATTGAAACTGCGCATTCTCTTCGTCATCAGGACAATTTTCACGCACGCCGTTAGCTACATGAACTAATGTATCTAAACCTACTACATCACAAGTTCTAAAAGTTGCAGACTTTGGTCTCCCTAAAACAGGACCAGTCAATTTATCAACCTCTTCAACAGTTAATCCCATTTCATCAACTAAATGAAATAGCGACATAATTGAATAAACACCTACTCTGTTGGCAATAAATGCTGGAGTATCTTTACACAACACCGTTTTCTTTCCTAAAAAACGTGCTCCATAATGCATGAAAAAATCAACAATTGCTGGATCAGTTTTTGGGGTTGGAATAATCTCTAATAATTTTAAGTAACGTGGTGGGTTAAAAAAGTGAGTTCCACAGAAATACTTTTGAAAATCTTCACTTCTCCCCTCCAACATCATATGAATTGGAATTCCAGATGTGTTAGATGAAACTAAAGTACCTGGCTTTCTATATTTATCAACTTTATCAAAAATGATTTTTTTAATATCCAATCGCTCAACAACAACCTCAATAACCCAATCACAGCTATTTATTTTTTCAAAATCATCATCAAAGTTTCCAGTCTCAATACGACTTGCAAACGACTTTTTATAAATAGGTGAAGGTTTTGATTTTAATGAGGCTTTCAAAAAATCATTAACCAATCTATTTCTTACTGCTTTATCCTCAAGCGTTAATCCCTTCTTCTGTTCAGCAGCATTTAATTCTCTTGGCACCATGTCTAATAAAAGAACATTGCAACCAATATTTGCAAAGTGGCAAGCAATAGCAGAGCCCATAACTCCTGATCCTAATACCGCTACTTTTCTAATTTTTCTATTCATCTTATATTGTTTTGGATGTAAGTTGTACTTACTTAACTTTTAAACCATTTTTTTCAAACACCTTGTTGTCTTCTAACAAGTCTGTTAATATTACATCTACCTTTTCCATCACTTCAAAAAATGCTTTGACTTTGGTTTTAGGCAGACTTTCATACACCTTTTCATTAAAGTTGAGAACTACGTCTCGCGCCATTTTTCGCTTTTCAACACCTTCTTCTGTCAGAAAAACTAAAGACTTTCTTTTGTCAACCGAATCTGCTTGACGCCGAATTAATCCATTTTCCTCCATGTTTTTGAGGGTCCGTGACAAACTAGTAGGTTCCATTCCCATTTTTGGGCCTAGTGCTGTACTCGGCGTTCCTTCCTTTTCTATATTCAACAAAATAAATCCCCAAGAGAAGGACATATTGTACTGTGAAGCTACTTGATTATAGTAGCGCGAAATTTTAAACCAGTTATTTCTGACGTGAAATTCAAATAGTTGTTCTTTATTCATTCAATAATATGTATTATCTTTAACGGAAACCAAATATAATAATAATATTGCTATGCGTGCATAGTTTTATTGTTTTTTTTATTTCTTCGCTATTCTTTATTCTTATCCACCATTTTATGCGATTAATACCACTTATCAAAATCATATTTACCGCAACATTTCTACTTATTTCATCATTTTCAATTGGTCAGCAATCAGAGTTAAAGCTTGACGAAATCATGAAAGGAAATGAGTTTATAGGACATCAACCTTATGATTTTAACTGGGGTCCAAATAGTAAATACATTTATTTTAGATGGAACAAAGACAATGCACTGGTTGCTCCATACTACATCTATTCAGTTTCAGAAAAATCTTATAGCAAACTCCAATTCAACGAACAAGCTCAACCAATAACACATTCTTATAAAGGAGAAGAAATGTCCTTTTTCAAATTTGGTCCTTCGATCTATTCGGTTGATAAAAAAGACAACACTAAATGTATTTACACCTCAACGGAAGGGTTTCAAATTCAATCTATAATTGAGGATCAAATAATCATTAAACGCGATAATAATTTATTTTCACTACACACCAAAAAAGGTGAATTCATACAATTAACAAATGTAGCCTCAGGTAGCAACACCACTAAAGAAGAATCATTAACCTATTTGGAAAAACAGCAAGAAGAACTATTTAAAACAATCCGTGTAAACAAAGCAAAAACTAATGCCGAAAAGGATTATAGAAATTCAATGACTCCTAAATTTATTCAACCTTTTTATTTGGACGGATGGTCTTTAGACAACATTACAATTAATGAAAAATTTACTTCTGCAGCGTTAATCAGGAGTAAATACCCGAAAAATGAAAGTACCACCTACATGGCCTTTGTCACAAAAGATGGAAAATCAACAGCAAAAAATGCACGAAGTAAAGTTGGGGCAGAAAATCCTAAACACGAATTATTTATATGGCATTTAGCGAAAGACACATTTGTACAAGTCGATTTTTCAGCTTTAAGTGATGTTAATTTAGCCCCCGAATTCTATTCAGAGTATCCAGATTTAAAATCGCAAGACTATAATAAAGAGCTCATTTATCATTTGCACGGCTTTAATAAAAGTGGCAACAAATGCTTAATTGAGATTAAATCATATGACAACAAAGACCGTTGGATTGGATTTTATAATTTAGAAACGGACAAATTTACCGAAACCAACCACCAACATAATGCAGCATGGATTGGAGGCCCTGGAATAACAGGCTGGAATATGGTTAGCGGAAATATTGGATGGATGGATGACGAATGCTACTATTTTCAGTCAGAAGAATCCGGATATTCTCATTTGTACATGACCAATGCAACAAATAATGAAACAATCGCGCTAACAAAAGGGGAGTTTGAAATACACGAAGCAAAACTTTCTCAAGATAAAAGTAAGTTCTTCATTACAGCTAACAAAAAGCACCCCGGAAATAGAGAATTTTACCACCTAGATATAAAATCGAAAAAACTGACCGAAATTTTAACCCAAGACGGTAACCATGAAGTATTGGTTTCTCCAAATGAAGAGTGGCTATTGGTTAATTACTCTTTCAAAAACAAACCTTGGGACTTATACATAGGCAAAAATAATACAGGAACAGAATTGAAACAAATTACAAAATCTCAGAGTGACGCTTTTAAACATTACAAATGGCGTACTCCTCCTGTAATCACCTATAAAGCAAATGACGGACAAGAAGTACATGCTAGAATTTACGAGCCAACTAAAGCAACTAAAAATGGTGCGGCGGTTTTCTTTGTTCACGGCGCAGGATATTTGCAAAACGCTCACAATTGGTGGAGTGGCTATTATCGCGAATATATGTTCAACAACCTTTTATGCGACAAAGGCTACACTGTTATGGACATAGACTTTAGAGCAAGCAAGGGATATGGCAGAGATTTTAGAACGGACATTTATAGACACATGGGAGGTAAAGATTTAAGCGACTACGTGGATGCTCGTGAATTATTAATCAATGAATACGATATTGATCCAAATCGTATTGGAATTTATGGTGGATCATATGGTGGTTTTATTACAATTATGGCATTATTAACTGAACCTGGTAAATTTAAATGCGGCGCAGCAGTTCGTTCAGTTACAGATTGGGCACATTATAATCATGCTTACACATCAAACATTTTAAACACACCTGCTGAAGACCCTAAGGCTTTCGAGCAAAGCTCACCTATATATTTTGCAGACAACTTAGAAGACAGACTACTCATGCTTCACGGCATGGTAGATGATAATGTACAATATCAAGATGTTGCTAGATTAGCGCAACGCTTTATTGAATTAGGAAAGAAAGACTGGGACTTAGTTGGCTACCCTATTGAGCCGCACGGTTTCAAAGAAACTACAAGTTGGATTGATGAATACGGTAGGGTTTTAAAAATGTTTGACGAAGAACTTCTAACAAAATAGCGAGTTTAACCTACATCTAACAAAAAAGCCTCATTACTTACCTTTTATACTTAAAAACCATACTCTATGGAGAATAGATCATTTATTTCCATCCATCTCAGTAATTAATCGCTCCCAAACAACAAATAAACAACCTCATATACGCAGAAAGGAACCTTCTCAGGTTCCTTTCAACTTTATAAATAACTTAAAAACGTCTACTGCTTAACAACCTTTTTAACCATTACCTGCTCGTCTTTCACGATTTGAATGATATAAGTACCGCTTGGTAAACTTGCAAGGCTTAATTGATTTATCCCCGCATTAAGATTCGTTTCATTGCTAATAACTCTACCATCAATAGTTAACAATAAAAGCTGATCAATACTTTCATCAAAAGCAATGTTTAAAATATCATTCGTAGGGTTTGGATATAACTGCACATCTAATTCAACTTGATATTCAAATATGCTCACGTCAGTAATAAATATGGCATTGTCAATTCTATCAGACTCTACAGAACAACCATTATCATCTGTATAAATCACCCAATACTCTCCATTCATACCTACTTCAACCCAATTCAAACTATCATTAGTTTCACCTGTTAAAATTCCTGTTTCATGATACCATTGGTTCCCCAACTCTATTGACGAAACAATATAAGCATCTTCAACCGTTAATACAGGTGGAGTTGGCAATGGTAAAATTGTCACCACCACTTCATCAGTATTGCTACATCCAAATGCATCCGTACCTTCTACAATATATGTTGTAGTTGCCGTTGGTTTAGCCCAAGGGTCTCCAATTACAAAGTTGGACAAAGTAGGATCAAAATCCCATATATAAAGATCACCTCCGGTAGCATTCAACTGCGTTGAATCACCAATACAAATTGAAACATCTGTACCTGCAAAAATGGCTGGTAAATCATGTACCGTAATTGTTACCTCATCTGTATTTACACACCCATTATCATCTTCACCAGTTACCGTATATGTTTTATTTGTAATAGGATTTGCCCATGGATCAGGAATATCTAATGCTGATAGCGTTGGGTCTGAATCCCACGTATAAGTTGTAGCTCCAGAAGCATCCAACTGTGTAGAATCACCAATACAAATATCATCATCTAATCCTGCATCTACCGAAGGTAAATCATAAACTACTACCAACACGGTGTCAAAATTAGAGCAACCATTAATATCAGTTCCTTCAACAATGTACTCTGTATCTACAACAGGAGTTGCATCAGGATCAAATACGTCCGTTTCAGAAAGTGTTGGATCATCATTCCAAACATACATATCTGGCAATCCTCCAGTAGCAAATAAGGTCACGGTTCCACCAATACAAACTGCATCATCTTCACCCGCATCAATATCTGGAACAGCTAATGTTGAAACAATAACCGAATCTCGATTAGTGCAACCATTATCATCTGTACCAGTCACAAAATACTCTGTCAACACAGTTGGCGAAGCCCAAGGGTTTGCAATATCTAAATCTGACAAACTCGGTTCAGAATCCCAAACATAAGAAGTTGCTCCAGTTGCCACTAAATTCACTGAATCTCCAATACATACTGTTTCATCTGGGCCGGCATTCACACTTGGCGCATCATAAATAAACACCATTAATGAGTCTCTATTAGTACAACCATTATCATCCATACCTGTTACTTTATATTCTGTATCAGCAGTTGGTGTTGCAACTGGATTTGGAATTAACAATGAAGATAAAGTTGGCTCAGTATCCCATACATAACTCACACCACCAGTAGCCTCAAGCCCTGTTGACTCACCAAGGCAAATAGAAATATCATCTCCAACATCAATTGTTGGCAGGTCATAAGTTGAAACCTCAACATTAGTAGAATTAGAACATCCATTAATATCTGTTACAGTTAGCGTCACAGTTCCTGCAGATGTTACCACCTCAGAAATTTCAGATCCTCCAGTTGACCAATCATATTCTGCATAAGTATCTGTATATAGCGTTACAGATCCATCAGCACAAAACTCTAATGGCGTATCATTATAAATTTCCGGACTAGGAATTGGATTAACCACCACTTCTACAGTATCGTAATCTTCGCAACCCGACAAGCTTGTACTACTCACTAAATAAACAGTAGTTACATCAGGAGTCGCAGTCATTGATGCACATAATGAACATGACATACTTCCGAAATCACCAGAAAAAACTTCCCAAGTAATATCATCTCCTCCAGTTGCTGTTAAAACGACAGAACCACCATCACAAACAGATGTATCCGGAGGGCCAACTGTTTCTAACTGACAATATTTTATAGTACTATAGTCAAGATTTGTTGCTCCACCATGACTATTTCCAGAAATAAAGATATTCTCGGTAGCATCCAACTGCATTCTAATAGCTTGATCACTATTAGATGATGGTCCATCAAAAACAGTTATCCATTCCTGAGTCCCATCAGTTGCATCATATTTTAAGGTCACAAAATCATTATTGGTAGGGCCATTAAAGCTATATCCAGTTACATACACATAAGAGTCGTCATCAGAAACTCGAATATCAGTTGCTTCATCATATTCTAATCCTTCTGTGCTATATCGATCTGCCCATAATTCTGTTCCTGATGAATTATATGCAATAGTATAATAATCCTCACTTGTCTCAACACTTTTACTTCGTCCAGTTACAAACACATTATCTGAACCATCAACTACAACCCCATTCACAACATCAAAAGCTTCTGCATTACCAGCATACAATTGTTTCCAAACCACTGCACCAGTTGTTCCAGAAAATTTAACCGTCATATAATCTTCCTCATTCAAAATATCTGTAAATCCTGAACCGGCTAGAATCACATCATTGGAGCCATCCAATGTCATTGCAAATGGTGTATCTAAGTTTCCAAATCCTGAATCCTCTGTATTTGACCATTGAAGTACACCAGCAGAATTATATTTTGCAACGAAAAAATCAAAATAAGTTGTTTCAGGAGTAAACTCTCTATGACCAGCAACATATAAATTATCACCTGCATCAATTGAGATCAATTTAACAAGGTCATTTCCAGTACCACCAAGTAATTGAGCCCATATAAAAGAACCAGCCGAGCTATATTTCAAAGTAACAAAATCCACATCTGTTGGTGATGACGTTCTAGACCCTACAACGATTACATCATCATTACTATCTACTACTACGTCTACTCCAGAATCAAAATTACTTGTTCCTCCAACAATTACAGACCAAAGTTCCGCTCCAGTGATTCCATCATATTTAACGACAACAATATCCCAATCAGTTCCACTGATAAAACGTGAACCAGTTATAATAACATCACCATTACTATCTACCGTTAATGCATGCGCCTCATCAATTCCGGCACCTCCATAACTAGATCGCCATTCTTCAGTTCCATCAGAATCATATTTAACGGTCATCATATCGTAACTCACCCCTGTATAGGAAGAGCCTGTAACGTACGTATTACCTGAAGCATCAAGATATAAATCTTCCGCTTTATCGATAAAACTTCCGTCACCATCAAGCCTGGATTCCCATTGAATATTAATTTGAGATTGGGCGGACATTACACAAAATAGTGCAACAAAAACACCTACAATACGTAGTAGCATATAAATTAGATTTTCATTTCAACTTACTAAAGTATAGAAAAAATTAGGTGAATCAAAAAAAATCGACGATTAACAGGACATTTTACAGGATAAAGTGCAAAAAATTTGCATTCAGCGTTAAATATTAATAATTTAGCGGATTAAATGTTTTCTTTTCACTAATAGATGAAAACGCATGAAAAAACTTTTACTATTATTTACTGTACTAACCACCTTCTATTGTAACGCAACGCATATCGTTGGTGGAGAGCTTAGTTACCAGCACCTAGGAGGCTCCTCTTATTACCTAACGATTAAGCTTTACAAAGATTGTAACCCAGGAACCCAAAACTTCCCAAATGACTTAGAGGTTGAGGCCTTTACAGGGTTTGGACTAGACACTATTGGAACTTTACCTGCTGATGACTTTTTTGTTTTACCACGATTGGGACGAGATACGCTCGCTCCTCACGTAGACACCTGCGCATTTAACCCAGGTGTTTGTGTTGAAGAAGCAATATATGGAGCTATTGTAAGTTTACCACCTATTGCAGGAGGTTATCACTTATTTTATCAGACATATGCTCGAAACGGAAGTTTGTTAAATATCATTGACCCATTACAGGCTGGAGAATCTTTCTACGCCTACGTCCCTGACAACGCACTTTATTTGACCAATTCAAGTCCTGTATTTTCGAATTCACCACCAGTATTCGTTTGTCAAGGTTATGACCTTGATTTAGATTTTTCTGCAACAGATTCTGATGGTGACTCATTGGTTTATTCTTTTTATAGACCTTATACAGGTAGATCTTGGGATCATCCAGATCATTATGATCCATTATTATATTACCCAACAATTGATTTAGGCGGAACACCTCCTGATAACATTGACTTTGTAGAAGTTAATTACGTATTTGGATTTTCTGCGGATAATCCGCTTAATGCTATTGGCGGAGTTCCTTTAACCATAAGTAGTACTGGAATTATTAATGGTATTCCTGAAGCTGTTGGACAATATGTTGTAGGTGTGATGGTAGAAGAGTATCGTGACGGAACCAAAATTGGTGAAATCGTAAGAGATTTTCAATTCAATGTATTGGATTGCCCGCCTCCTCAAAATGCTGAAATTGGAGATATTGAGGGTTGTGATGGTTTTGTCATTGACTTTATAAATGAAAGTGGAGACGGCGCAACAGAATTTTGGTGGGACTTTGGTACAGGGGTTGAAGCCGATTCAAGCATAGTTGAAGAACCAACATTTGACTTCACCCCATATGGTGCAGGCACTTATACAATTACTCTAATTGCCCAAAAAGGAACAACTTGCGCTGATACTACGACATTAGAATTAGTTCTTTCAGGTGTTACTGCCGACTTTTTTGTGGCAGACACGGTTTGTACATTTGAACCTCTTGGAATTATTAACAACTCTACCTCCGAAGATAACGGAGTTTTAGTATCATGGGAATGGGACTTTGGTGATGGAACAACCTCTTCGGATGAAGATCCAATACACTCTTATGCCACTCCAGGAGATTATACAATAACTTTAACTGTAGGCTCTGATTTAGGATGCTCAGACACGGCAACATTTGACATTGTAGTAACAGATCATCCTGGTGCAGGAATATTGCCTATGATGGGATGTATTGGATTAGATGTTGCATTTACAAGCACTAGTTCACCTGACGCAACTACATTCCATTGGGATTTTGGAACAGGATTTCCAGATGATACTAGCAATTTAGAAAATCCAACCTTTACCTACCCTGATTACGGAGCATATACAGTGACATTAGTAACTGAACCTTATACCTACTGTGCTGACACAGTAACCTATGAAGTTTTAATATCAAATGTTATTGCAGATTTTGAACTTGCTGATACAATGTGTACTGATGTCTTAATTGATTTTGTTGACTTGTCTACAAACGTTAATGGTTCTATCTTTAGTTGGGAATGGGATTTTGGAGATGGTTCATCATCTACAGACTCAGATCCTTCTTATGGATATACTGTTCCTGGAACGTATACGGTTACGTTAATTGTAATTACTGACATAGGATGTTCAGACACTTTATCAAAAGAAATTACAATTTATGATGCACCTTTAGCAATGATTGGGGCTACCGATTTTTGTTCGGGCTTAACCATAGACTTTATTAACGCAAGTGATCCAGGAGCATCTGGATTTTGGTGGGACTTTGGAACAGGTGATCCTGCTGACACTAGTATAGTGGAAAACCCAACGTTCACGTATGGTTCATATGGTACTTACACAGTAACATTAATGGCACAACGTGGTACTATTTGTCAAACAAGTACATCTATAGATGTTGTACTTTCTGATTTGGAAGGCGCTATATCTATGCCAGATACTGCTTGTGTTGATAGTGAGATAGCATTCTTAGATTTATCTGTTACAGTAGATGGAACTACTTTAACAGAATGGGAATGGGATTTTGGAGACTTAATTACTTCGGACCTACAGAACCCAACGCACAGTTACGACGCTGATGGTGATTATACCGTAATTTTTGTAGTTCATTCAGACGTTGGCTGTACAGACACTGTTATGCAGGACATCCACATCCAAGCATTGCCTAATGCATTTGCAGGATTAGACACTGCAGTTTGTTTGGAAGACCCTAGCATCATGTTAAACGGAATTATTACTAATGCTGATGGCGGAATATGGTCTGGTGAAGGAGGAACATTCTCTCCATCTGACACTGATTTAGACGCAACTTATTTCGCTACACTAGATGAACTTGATGCCGGTTCTTCAACAATTGTTTTAACAACTGTTGGGAATGGCTATTGTGAAGCACAAACAGATACTATGGTAATTACTTACCTTGGTAACCCAGAAGTTAATGCAGGACCTGATATTGAGGTTTGTGAAGATTCTACTTATATAAATATAGAAGCTACTGTAGGGTTTGAAACCGGTACCACATGGACGTCAAGTGGGGATGGTATTTTTGGTGATGACGAAGCACTTGCAACGACTTACACATTTGGTCCAACTGATATCGCCTCAGGAACTGTAACACTTTACATTGACACATACAACTTCTCAGACTGTCCTGATGATGCAGACACCATTGTTGTAACATTCCATGAACCAGCTACAATAACAACAATGAACGATACCATAATCTGTTCTGGCGTTCCTCTCTTATTAGAATCTGGTTCTAGCACAGGTAACGGCGCGTGGGAAACTTCTGGTGACGGAATATTTGATCCTGAAACAGGAGAAACAACGTCATACTTTCATGGAGATGATGACCTTTTATCTGGATCATTAACCATTTACTTTGAAACTACAGACAATGGTGGATGTCCAGCAGTTTACGACACACTGAATGTAACAATCATCCCGAGTCCAATAGCTGGATTTGATTTTGAAGAAGTATGCTACGGATCACCAACTGTGTTTACGAACACTACCACAAGTGAAGATCCAATTGACTTCTTTTTATGGACAATTGAACCAGGTGTTACATCTGCTATTGAAAACCCAACTCATACTTTTTCAGAACCAGGAATTTATGACGTTGAGTTAATCGTTACTTCAGACAACGGCTGTGTTGACACTGTCGTTCAAGAAGTACGTTCACACTTCATTCCTGTTGCTGATTTTGATGTACCAGAACCATGTTTAAATGGCGGTACAGTATTCTTTGATTCTTCAGCAGTTGGAAATGCAGAAGTTGTTTCATGGCTTTGGGATTTCGGTGACGGATCACCTGGCGACACAACGTAAAGTCCAATTCACCAATACCCAAGTGAAGGGGCGTATGACATAACACTTTCTGTTACTTCAGAATTTGGTTGCTCGCACGACACTACAATCACTGTTTTAATCAACCTTGGTCCTATTGCATCATTTGACGCTAATCCTGAAAGCGCTAATTTATATGTAGATGTTAACTTCACTGACACCTCTGTTCCAAACGGAGCACCATTAGCTACATGGGATTGGAATTTTGGTGATGGCGAAACTGCAGACACGCAAAACACTATTCACCAATTCAATTTTGAAGGAGAATACAATGTTGAACTAATTGTGACTGATGAACTAGGCTGTAAAGATACTGCCTATAAAATCGTTCCTATTTATCACGGGCCTTTAGTTCCTACCGCATTTTCACCGAATGGAGACTCAAACAATGACCTACTCATGTTATTGGGCGGTAACTTTAGCGAGATTGACTTCACCATCTACAACAATTGGGGCGAAATTATTTTTGCCACAACAGAAGTCGACTCTCCAGGATGGGACGGAACCTACAAAGGAGAACCACAACCTTTAGGTGTTTATGTATATGTTGCAAAAGTCAAAACCTATGACGGAGTGGAACATGTTTTATCCGGTGACGTATCATTAATTCGATAAAAGAACTCATGAAAAATTTGATTTCCATATTCGTTGTCGTATGCTTTGCAGTTTCTGCAAAGGCGCAAGATTTCCACCTTTCGCAATACGACGCTGCGGCACTAAATGTGAACCCAGCACTAACAGGTATTTTTAAAGGAGACTACCGCATCCATGGTCACTACAGAACCCAATGGGCTGCTGTAGCAACCAAACCATTTACTACAGGTTTGGCAAGTTTTGACATGCGCCATAAAAAAAACTGGGGCTTCGGAGGACAAATTGCCAACTTTAGAGCTGGTACTGGCGGATACAATGTCGTTAGTGTACTCCCTTCTGCTTCTTACAAATTTCCATTTGGCAAGGACAAACATCACTTTGTTAGTTTTGGTGCACAGCTTGGTTTTTTCCAAAAATCTATCAACGCATCATCACTTACATTTGCCAACCAATATGTGAAAACTAACGGAGGAGAATTCAACACAGCTCTTTCAAGCGGAGAAAATTTTGCAAACAATGGCATATTTAAAATAGATGCCAATATTGGTGCTATGTACTATTTCAGTAAACCGAACAATAGAATAAATCCATTCGGCGGAATTACACTATACCATATCACACGTCCCACTGAATCATTTTTAGGTGAATCGAATAAATTAGCAATGCGTCCTCAAATTATTGGAGGAACAAGGATCATTATTAATCCTAAAATTGCTTTGACCCCTAAAATTTTCTATCAATATCAAGACAAAGCAAGTGAATTCACCTATGCAGTTGCCAGTCAATTTTACTTAGAAACGTATGATATTTTCCTGTTAGGAACTATTATTTTTAGAAATGATGATGCGGCAATATTTGAGTTTGGCGCTAAATACGGTAATTTCATTGGACGTTTAAGTTATGACATCAACACCTCTAGTTTGAACAGTGTTTCAAGTGGTCGAGGTGGAACTGAATTCTCGCTAACTTATATATTTAGCCGTCCTAACCCTAATCCTGCACCTACTTGCCCTAAAATATGATGAGAAAAATATTTTACTCGATTATACTTACTGCGGTAACAATTTGTTCTTTCGGACAGACGAATAATGAATTGATGAAATTAGGAGATGCTGCCATGATTAATGGTCAGTATACCAATGCCGTTTACTATTACGCCTTTATTTTGTACAAAGTAAAACAAGGTGAAGAAGCCGCGTATTATCCATACGAAATTACGACAACCTATAAAGAACCTAAAAAGGATAAGCAAGGAACAATTATCCCTCCATCTAATCCTTCTAAAAAGGAAATCGTTTTGATTCATAAATTAGCTAAAGCCTATTTATCTGCTGATGATTATCAAAATGCAGAAATTTGGTATGAAGCTGCTTCGAAATATGAGAATCCGGAATATCCAAATGCCAGATATCATTATGGTGTTTCACTAATGTACAATGATAAGTTTGAAGAAGCCATGACGCAATTCGAACAATATCAAACTGAAAATGGAGATACGGAAAGTGTGTTTTATAAAAAAGCAGCTTCAAATATTGCTAGCTGTCAATTTGCTTTAAATCCTGAAAACACTGACGAAAACATCACATTTACTCCACTTGATGGAGCTATGAATAAAGGAACAACTAACTTTGGAGTTCAATATACAGCAGATAATCATATCATATTCTCCAGTGCAAGATCAAACGCCGCGGAAAATGACACTGCCCATAATCCAATGGACAAATATTTATTGGATATTTACATTGCTCCTGTCAACGCAGATGGCTCTATTGGTGAACCTGAAAAATTTCCATTCACAATTAATTCTAAAGAATTTCATGAAGGAAGTGCGGTTGTATCAGCTGATGGTAAAACCATATTTTTCACTAAAATGGATCCTACCAATAGAAATGAAACGAAAATTTATGGTAGTAGAAAATTAAACGGTTCTTGGCTTGAACCATATGCCTTAGACCCTCATGTAAACTTAGACGGTTTCCGCTCTTTAACACCGTTCTTATCTGCTGATGGAAGTAGACTTTATTACTCTTCTAACCGCCCTGGTGGTGAAGGAGGCCTTGATTTATGGTATGTAAAAATGACAGCTGATGGTAAAACAGGCCGTGCTGTTAACCTTGGAAATAAAGTTAATTCTGGTGGTGACGAGTTTACACCTTTCTTCCATGAAAGAAGTCAGATCCTCTACTACTCGTCTGATGGTCACATTGGCTTTGGTGGACAGGATGTATTCTTTAATGAGTGGAACGAGGACGCAGAAGCCTTTGGACAAACAACAAATGCAGGAGCCCCAATCAATTCAAGTGCTGATGACAGTTATTTTGTTATTGATGATGCATTAGAAAATGGATTTGTAACTTCTAATAGAGAATCTTGCAGTGATTGCGACTCTATTTATAGTCTTAAGGTTCATTGTAACAAAGTTTATCAAGTTACTCGGCCTGAGATTCAATTTGCCATAAACGGTTATGTTTATGACAAAGAAACAAATGAAATCATTCCGAATGCAAAAGTTGAATTTAAAGATGTATCCTATGAGTGGGAACATTTTGAAGTGACAACAGATGAAAACGGTTACTATGAACATGTCTTAGTTCCAGATTTAGAACTTTTTATGCGTGCTTCTCAAACAGATTATTTTGCGGACAAAGCATTAATATCAACCATTGGAGAAACGGAATCTAAAACTTTCCAACAAAATTTTTATTTAGAGAAAATTCCTAAAGGGGAGATTACAATTGAGGGAATTGAGTACGACTTTGATAGTGCAAACTTACGTCCTGAATCAGAATTAATTCTTGACAACTTAATTGAGTTCTTAGAATTAAATGACAACTTAGTTATTGAAATTCGTTCTCACACAGATCAACGCGGTGGAGACGACTATAACTTAAAGCTTTCTCAACGAAGAGCCCAAAGTGTGGTAGATTATTTAATTGCGCATGACATTCCTATGGAACGTTTAGTACCTAAAGGTTATGGAGAAACCAAACCTGCAGAAATTACTGATGAAGAAGGTAATACTGAGGCCATGACAATTGAGTATATCGCAAATTTAAAATCTAAAGAAGCTCGAAAAGAAGCTCATCAGCGAAATAGACGTACTGCTTTCTTTGTATTGGAACAAAAATAAACCGTTATTATTTCCTATTAGCCAAGCACTTTTATTTATCTTTGCCTCAAAAAAATTGATGGAGCAAGTTAGAAAAGATGCCAGCTATAGTGTTGGAATGAGTATTGGACAAAGTTTACAAGGACAAAATTTAGATCAAATTGATTTGGATACTTTCATTGAAGGAATCAAAGCTATTTTCAACAATGATACTTTAAGATATACTCCAGAGGAAGCGAATACAAAAATCACGACCTATATCAACGCAATGAACGAAACCCGTTATGCTGAAAATAAAAAAGCAGGGCAAGAATTCTTAGCAGCTAATGGAGCTAAAGATGGTGTTACAACTTTACCTTCAGGTTTACAATACGAAGTAATTGAAGAAGGAAATGGTCAAAAACCTGAAGCTACCTCACAAGTTACCGTACATTATCATGGAACTTTACCTGATGGAACTGTATTTGACAGTAGCGTTAGTCGTGGAGAGCCAGCTACATTTGGCGTAAACCAAGTAATTAAAGGTTGGACTGAAGCATTACAATTAATGCCTACAGGTGCTAAATGGAAACTTTATATTCCTGAGAACTTAGCATATGGAGCAAATCCACATCCAGGTGGACCAATCAAACCATACATGGCATTAATTTTTGACGTTGAATTGATTTCAGTAAATTAAGATCATGCGCGCATCACTACCCTACCTCTTTGTCGCACTATTCCTTTTTGGATGTAGTGGTGATATTGAGGTGGATGTTGATGACGAACCCGTTGTTGCGCCAAAGCATATTTTTCAAAATTTTGAAGCGAAAATTAGCTATTGCATTGGTTTTGATAATGGCTTTACCGTTAGTCAAGTTTATAACGGACCCAACACTTCCAACAAATTCTTTTTAAGCGATATTGAACAAGGTTTAGTCGATTATTTGGGTGATGAAGAATTACGTGTTGGAATTTTTGAAGTAGATAGCATACTTAACCTCTATTTAGGCGAAAACGGTGAAGTTGACGAGAGCCAAGTATCAAAAGCAGACGCAAGTTATGCTATTGGATTGGTTGAAGCACAAACACTAGTTGGCTCTTTAGTTGGACGTGGAATAGATCAAACCATGGACATTGAATACCTAATCAAAGGAATTCAAGACGGTATTTATAACCGACAAAATACACTTAGTCTAGGAGAAATAAGAATTGAAGTTTCTAAGTATTACAATGAAATGAATCTTGTTATGGGACAAAGTTTCCTGACAGAGAATCTTAAAAATGAAACTGTTTCTAGCACAGAAAGTGGCTTACAATACGAAGTAATAAAAGAAGGAACTGGAATCTCTCCCAACATTACAGACACTTGTGTCGTACATTACACAGGTAGATTTATTGATGGAAGAGTTTTTGAAACAACCGTTCCATCAGGAATTCCCGCAGAATTTGCTCCGTTAGGAGTAATTCCAGGATGGAAAGAAGCTTTGTTAATGATGAAAGAAGGTGAAAGCACTCGTTTTTTCATTCCATATGAACTTGCATATGGAGAAACAGGAAGTGGGCCAATAGAACCTTATTCTACCTTGGTGTATGATTTTGACCTTTTGGAAGTAAGACGTTTTAACCCTTAGTAATAATTACAGATTTCTTTCTTGAAAAACGCTTTTTAAGCCAATTGATGTGCTGCTGATCCAAAAATAGTAGATACGTTAATATCATAATAATTCCGAACGTAAAAATCCCCATTCCGATTGCAATTCCCAAGTGAAAAATTACGCCCAAAATTAAAAACGGAATTTTAATTCTTTTGAACCATACCAATAAAGGAAATAAACCTTGATATAAAAGAACCGTGTAAGTTCCAATCATAGAAAGAGTTGGGTTTTCTGCAAAAACTGCATAGAGTGCGGGGCTTGAGAACGCATCAACTTTGGAAACATACATCAACGCTTCTCCGTTTAACCAATAAGGGTCCATTAACTTATAGAGAGTTGAAAAGAAGTACAATACACAAACCTGTATCAACACTACCCAGTAAAACGTATTGTTAAGCACATTTTGGAGATTAGAAAATAAAGGAGCACCATTTTCAACTTGTTTTTTACTGGACTTTTGAATGAAAATAAGATAAAACAATAAGATATTAATTAAAGCCTCTCCCCCTGTAAACATTAAATACCCTTTTACGAATAAGTTAGCCGTAACAATATATAAAAGCACTGCGGTAAGTCGTGGTAAAAAATTAAGCAGACCACTAATTAACAATGCTATTTGTCCATACACAAATACATACGCTATCCACGGATGTCCTGAATTAATAGGATGATTTAGAATATTTAAAATAGCTTTACTTCCTTGCTGATACCATGGGTATTTAGTATTCCAACCAACAGCTCCAACAATTCCATCATAACTGAACAACTCATGTGCAATTGGCAATAAAGTAAGTGCATTGAACAACAAAAACACATAAAGCACTTTCCTAAATAAATCTATCTTCTCCCAATAAGGAAAAGGTCTTAAAAATATTTCTGGTATTCTTTGCAGCATTAATTAAAATAAAATTTTGGCAGTACTACTGTTCCCTTTTCCTTAGTTACAACATCTTCTAAATGAAACCTAACATTCGCAGAATCAACTTGCGAGTCATACAAGTACAATCCGTTTCCACGAATGAAGTTGTGGATTTTAAAATAACTATACCCTTCATAAAACTCATTCATTCGATCTGTCGGGAATTCATCACCAATCTCTACATCCATTTGATCCAAATCTACACTTAGCCAGTAATAAAGATTAGAGGCTGACAAAACCAACTCACCATGATGCGACCCTTTCAGGTAGCCATGCATAGCAGCAGCATTATCTACTGGGTTTACCCAATCTGTAGAATCAGCACCGAAAAAAAACTGTATCTCTACAACTGAATTTACAACTGGACAAGGAGCAAACATACCCCAAGTTTGTGTAAAAATAGGTTCTACATATGGCGTTGAAAACGACTTTAATTTAGCATTAGAAATTTGCTCGGGCAAAGCATAAAAAACAATGAGACAGAAGTGAACAATTATAAACAAAAAAGCCAACCAGCCAATCCATATTTTATTATTCTGTTTGCTCAAAAGACGTATTTATTAACTTTTATTTTGTTAAAAATAAGCATATTCAACCGTATATTTTCTGCATATTTTAAATACTTTCGAGTATAATCTGGTCCAACAAAAGACAGTAAATATGAAATCAATTAAAGGCGTACTATTTTTAATACTAATTGCAAGCACTTTAGGCACAGCATATGGGCAAAAGCACAAAGAATATTATGCAGACGGAACTCTAAAGGAGTTAGGTAAATTCAAAAAAGAGAAACCAGTTGGGAAATGGGAATACTATTACCAAAACGGTGAATTATTAGCTGCAGGAAAGTATAAAAATGGAGAAAAAGTTGGTATTTGGACTTACTACCATGAGAGTAAAGGCTTAATGGAAACTGGGAACTTTGTTGAAGGAAACAAAGAAGGCGAATGGATCGCTTATCATGACAATGGCACAATTCTATCTCAAGGTAATTTCATTAATGGAGAAGAAAGCGGGGTTTGGCGGTATTATTATCGTTTAGGGCAATTGAAAAGCGAGGGTCAATTTGATGAAGGGGTTCAAGTTGGTGTTTGGAGTTATTACTATGAAAATGGGCAATTACGAGAAACTGGGCTTTGGAAAAACAATAAAAATGATGGCGTTTGGAAATTCTACTATGAGGATGGCACCTTAAAAAAAACAGGGAATTGGAAGCTTGGCATTCAAGATGGAGTTTGGTCATATTACAACACACTTGGAAACTTAGAAGAAAGAGGAGAATGGAAAAATGGACAGCAAGAAGGATTGTGGGAATATTACTTTCAATCTGGAAAAATTAAAGAAGCCGGAAGATGGAAAAACGGCAAGCAATCTGGAGAATGGACTTATTATTACGAAAACGGATTGGTAGAAAAGAAGGGAAATTGGGAAAACGAATTTAATGTAGGAGTTTGGAGTTATTATTTTGAAAACGGTAATATTGACAAAACAGGTGAGCGAGCAAATGGACACTCAACAGGAATGTGGACTTACTATCATCAAAATGGGAATAAAAAAGAAGAAGGAAATTTTGATGCGGAAGGAAATGAAACTGGTATTTGGAAAATTTATCATGAAAATGGACAACTTTCGCGAGAAGGTGAATGGGTGAATGGTAAACAACATGGACGGTGGAAATATTATAATTTTGAAGGAGAATTTACTCAAGAAGGGTTTTGGAATAATGGTGTTCAAGATGGAGTTTGGCTCTACTACTACAGTAATGGAAAATTAAAGAATCAAGGAAACTGGAAAACGGGTACCCAAACAGGAGAATGGATGTACTACTACCAAAATGGTAAATTAATGGAGCATGGATTTTGGAAGAATGGTGTACAGCAAGGAAAATGGCTGTATTATCATGAAAACGGTAAAAAACAACGCGAAGGTCAATTCAGAAATGGAGAGGCCTATGGCGAATGGAAAGAATATAACTTAAGTGGAAAATACACCACATCAAAATATTATTAGAACTGAATGGCAAGCGAGAATAAAGATATTGATTTAGAGAAAGAACGGGTTGAAATCCTCAATGCATATGCGGGATTATTACGCGCAAGTAAATCTATGCGGGACAAAGAGGATACTAGACTCATTAGAAAAGCATTTAATGTAGCCGTTGATGCCCATAGTGATATGCGCCGAAAATCGGGCGAACCATATATTTTTCATCCCATTGCCGTGGCACGTATATGCGCCGAGGAAATGGGACTTGGCACCACTTCTATCGTTTGTGCATTACTACATGACACGGTTGAAGACACCTATATTACCCTACAGGATATTGAAGATATTTTTGGTTTAAAAGCCCGAACAATCATTAACGGCTTAACTAAAATCCCTGAAGTATTTGACGATAATATTTCAATTCAAGCCGAGAATTTCAGAAAGCTCATCCTAACTATTTCGGATGATTTACGTGTAGCATTTATCAAAATTGCAGACCGCCTACACAACATGCGAACGCTAGATTCTATGCGGCCAGATAAGCAACTTAAAATTGCTTCTGAAACAGAATTTTTATACGCTCCACTAGCCCACCGACTTGGTTTTAACGCCATTAAAAATGAATTTGAGGATATCATTTTTAAATATAAAGAGCCCGTTATCTACAAACAGCTAGAGAAAAAATTAGAAAAGACGGCAGCTGTTCGTAATCGCTTTATCCGCCAATTCACCAACCCTATTAAGGAGGCAATGGAGGCGCAGAATTATGAATTCAGCATAAAAGCCCGAACAAAAAGTATCCCCTCTATTTTTAAGAAAATTCATACCAAAAATGTAACGTTTGATGAAATCTATGACATTTTTGCAATTAGAATTATCATTGATACACCAATTGAAAAGGAAAAAGCAGAAGCTTGGAAAATATACAGTATTGTAACCGACTTTTATCAACCTAACCCTGATCGTTTACGCGATTGGATATCTATTCCTAAAGCTAACGGATACGAATCATTGCACACAACTGTAATGAGCCCGACTGGTAAATGGGTTGAAGTTCAAATTCGTTCAAAACGAATGGATGAAATTGCTGAAAAAGGTTATGCTGCGCATTGGAAATACAAAGAAAACAGTGATAGCGTTAGCACATTTGACCGCTGGGTTGGTGAAGTACGAGATTTACTTGAAAACCCGAATACAGATGCGGAGGAATTTATTAATGAGTTTAAGTTAAACTTGTTTAGTGATGAGATCTATATTTTCACACCAAAAGGAGATTTACGTGTACTTCCTACCAATTCTACCACGTTAGATTTTGCCTTCGACATTCATACAGATATTGGGCTTTCCTGCATAGGTGCTAAAGTAAATGGTAAATTAATGCCACTTAGCCATGTTCTAAAAAGTGGAGATCAAGTTGAAATATTGCGTTCTAAAAAACAAAAGCCGAAAGAAGGTTGGCTAAAATTTGTTGCTACGGCTAGAGCCAAGTCAAAAATTAAGTCGGCCTTAAAAGAAGAGCAAAAGTTAATTGCTGCAGATGGTAAAGAAATTCTTAAACGAAAGTTTAACCAACTTAAAGTAAATTTCCTAGGCGAAAATGTCCATATAGTTGAAAAGCATTTAGGAATTGCAGGTGGAGCAATGGAACTTTACTATCAAATAGCAAAAGGTAAAATCAACCTTGCTAAGTTGCGAGAAATAAAAATTGAAAACAAGAATTTTGTTACTCCAAAAGTTACACGTAAAGAACCTACAGGGGCAAATCTTGAAGAGATAATTTCTAAAATCAACACAAAAAAGGACACCGTTGTCATTGGAGATGATTTTAAAGAAATTGAATATAAATTAGCCAATTGCTGTAACCCTATTCCAGGCGATCGTGTATTCGGGTTTGTTACCGTTTCTGAAGGCATAAAAATCCACAGAACGAATTGCCCAAATGCCACGCAATTAATGTCGCAATATGCATATAGAGTGCTTAAGGCACAATGGAAAAGCGACAGACTAAGCGAAAGGCTTTGCGGATTAATTATTACTGGAATAGATGATATAGGTATTGTAAATAACATTACCAATATTATTTCTGCCCAACATGAAGTCAACATGAAATCAATTGGATTTGAGAGTAATGATGGAATTTTTGAAGGTAAAATTATGCTTTATGTATACGACACTGAACATCTCGATCAACTCATTTTAAAATTTGAGCAAATTGATGGTGTAAAGGCTGTAGAACGAATTTAATTTTAATAAATCGTGCAATTTATTCGATTTATTTGCAAAGTAGCACTAGTCTTGCTGCAGTAATTAGATAATTTGGTTAAAATTAGTTAACTTTAAACTCCCTAATATTCCGAGATGGAAAAAGAGCAGTTACAAGAAAAGGTTAAAGACATTTTTTGCGATTTCTTAGAGCAAAAAGGTCATAGAAAAACCCCTGAACGGTTTGCTATTTTGGCCGAAATATATGCACAAAAAGGTCATTTCGACATTGAGTCTCTCTATGTCAAAATGAAAAACAAGAACTATCGCGTTAGTCGTGCAACGCTTTACAACACGATTGAACTCTTGTTAAGTTCTGATTTGGTGCGCAAGCATCAGTTTGGAAATAACATTGCTCAATTTGAAAAATCACACGGATTCCAACAACACGATCATATCATTTGTACGGATACTGGTGATGTTATTGAATTTTGCGATCCGCGAATAGAAAAAATAAAAGCAACTGTTGAAGAACTATTCAACATTAAAGTGCACCACCATTCTTTATACTTTTATGGTGAACGAATAGATAATAAAAGTAAAAAGTAGATATGAGCTTAACTTTATCGCAGGCAACCCATAAAAATTGCAGTGAAATTCTAGTTGAAGGTTCGGGATTATCTGAAATTGATTTTGAAGAACTACTCTTAATTGTTGATTCAGAAATCAATAATTCACAGCCAAATTTGATTTTAAACCTTGAAAAGGTTAAAATTTTAAATAGTCTAGGCATAAATACTTTGATAAAAATTTTTACAAAATGTAGAAATAACGGGGGCGACATGTACATTGTTAATATCTCGCAGAAAATTAATCAAGTACTTTTGCTTACTAAGTTAAATACAGTTCTTAATATTGCAAACTCAACTGCTGAGGCAGAGGAAAATTTTAATTTGATTTAAAAGAAATTTCAAAATCAAAGAGACTTCCGTTTCAATTTGGATTCACCAAACGAAACGGTGTTTTTTTTTTATTTCTTAATTAGCTAATAAAGAAAGACAAATGAATAAAGTGGATGTTTTATTGGGATTACAGTGGGGTGACGAAGGCAAAGGAAAAATTGTTGACGTTGTTACACCAAACTACGATATAATCGCAAGATTTCAAGGAGGACCAAATGCTGGCCATACTCTAATTTTTGATGACAAAAAATATGTATTGCATACAATTCCATCTGGAATTTTTAGAGATAATACAATTAACGTTATTGGAAATGGTGTAGTTATCGATCCAATCATCATTAAAGACGAAATTGATAAATTAGAAGCAATAGGAATTGATGTTACTTCTAAACTATTAATCTCAAAAAAGGCTCACCTTATTGTTCCTACTCACAAAATATTAGATAAATATTCTGAAGAGCAAAAAGGAAAAAACAAAATTGGTTCTACTTTAAAAGGTATTGGTCCAACTTACATGGACAAAACTGGTAGAAACGGGTTAAGAATGGGAGATTCTTTATCAGCCAACTTTAAAGATAAATACACTGCTTTAAAAGAAAAACACCAAGCTATTTTAGGTGATTATGACTATGCTGAATTATTGGCAGAGTTAGAAACAAAGTGGTTTGAGGCAATGGAGTTTATGTCTAAATTCACATTGATTGATAGTGAACACTACATCAACAATGCATTGAAAAATGGACAAACAGTTTTAGCAGAAGGTGCACAAGGTACTATGCTAGATGTTGATTTTGGAACTTACCCATTTGTAACTTCTTCTAACACTATTACTGCTGGTACTTGTACTGGACTTGGTGTTGCACCAAACAGAATTGGTGAAGTAATTGGTATTTTCAAAGCTTATTGCACACGTGTTGGTAGCGGACCTTTCCCTTCTGAATTAGATAATGAAGTTGGAGAAAACATTCGTGAAATTGGGCACGAATACGGTGCTACTACAGGACGTGACAGAAGATGTGGATGGATTGATTTACCGGCATTAAAATATGCTATTATGGTAAATGGAGCAACACAACTTTCAATGATGAAAGCTGATGTATTAGATAGCTTTGAAGAAATTCAAGTTTGCACACATTATGAAATTGATGGTGAAAAATTTGACTACTTCCCATACGATATTAATTCTTTAAACGTTACTCCTGTTTACGAAAGTGTAAAAGGGTGGAATAAAGACTTAACTGGAATGCGCGATATGAAAGATGCTCCACAAGCATTTTTAGACTATATCAGTTATTTGGAACGAGAATTGCAAACACCTATATCAATAGTGTCCGTAGGACCTGATAGAGAGCAAACGATTATTAGAAAGTAACTTGTTTACAAAAACGAACATATTGATAACGGCGCTTTTAATAAGCGCCGTTTTTTTTCCACATACCAACTGGAGCCAAAACGAAAATATTCGACTGGTTTTTGCTGAGGATGTTGTAAATTCTGTTGTTCATAAAAATACAACTGTAGCAAAGGGACATGTTGAATTTAAACATGGAAACACCCGCTTGTTTTGTGACTCAGCTCTTTATTTTCAAGATCTAAATATCGTACATTCATATGGTGATGTACAAATCAACCAAGGTGATACTGTCAATTTGTTTTGTGACTCGCTGATTTATAATGGGAATACTAATAAATCAAAATTACTGAGTAATGTTAGGTTCCGCGACAGCGAATATGTCATGACAACTGACTCCTTACTTTATGATGGAAATAAATCCATTGGATCTTATACCAATCATGCAAAAATTACCAGCATTAACTCTGATCTAAAATTGACCTCAGTTAAAGGGTATTATTATTCTACATCAAAAACATTCTTTTTTAAAGATAGTGTCCATATTGAGGATACTAAATATGAATTATTTGCTGACACACTAGAATTTCGTACAATTCCTTCCAGTGCACATTTTCATGGTCCCACAACCATTTTTTTTGACTCTTCAACCGTGGAATGCAACAAGGGAATTTATTTCTCTAAAGAAGAACGCGTGCAGCTCTGGAACGGCGCAACGCTCAATGAACCTGGGCGCTCTTTTTACGCTGACAGTTTATTATTCAATCAAAAAACAGATTTTGGTGAAGGCTTTTGCAATGTTGTTATGTATGACACCACCGAGCAGGTTAAGTTTTTATCAGATTATCTATTAAAAAAGCCAAAGAATACAGAACTCATTTTAAAAGATAATGCCCGTATTTTTCAATATTCTGAAACAGACACCCTTTACCTTGCAGCAGATACTATTACTTATTATCAAGATACAATAACGGATGCAAAGCAGTCCATTTTTGAAAACAACGTTGCCATTATCAATGGGGATAATTTTATAAGATGTGACTCTGCTTATTTTAGCGAAACAGACTCCATTTTAAAACTGCACAAAGATCCTATTATTTGGAACGGCGACATGCAACTATTTGCAGATTCAGTTTTAACAACCTATTACGACAACGAATTTCACAAAATGTACATGCATCAAAATGCAATGCTCATTTCTAAACATGAAAATGACACCATTCATTACGACCAAATGAAAGGAAAGTTAATGATAGCTAGCCTAGACTCTAGTAAAATAAAACAAATACGAATTGAGCAAAATGCTCAGAGTTTGTACTACGCCGAAGAAACTAAAACCGACTCCGCAGGAGTTGAATTTAAAACTTTAAAGGGAATGGATCGGAAAGATTGTAGTGAAATAATATTTCGATTTTTAAACGGAGAAATACGACGTGTCACTTTTATTGACAATCCAACAAGTACGTTTTACCCTATGAATCAAATTCCGCAAAAAGAACTCTTTTTCAAAGGATTCTCTTGGGAAATTGACCGAAAACCCGATAGCCCTTTTGAGGAATAATTTTATCTTTAGGTTTTAGAATAGCAGATTGAAAAATAATATGAAGGGAAAATTAATTGGTATTGGAGCAATCACATCAATTCTTGTATTGGTTATAATTGCTACTATCATTGCCATGAAAGGTGAATTTTTCTCAGCTGTTAATTTTCAATTACTTCTTTTTGTACTCACGATCGCTATTGTTTTATCTGGCAGTTATTTACTCAATGCGCATAGCCCACAAACCAATCCTAAAATTAAATTAGGAATTGGTGCCATAGGAGGTTTATTAGTTGTCTTTTCAGGCCTAGTGAGCTTCAATATTATTCCTGTTTTAACAACCTATAACTGGTTAATAGCGCTAGGTATACTCTACATCTTATTAGTTCAACTACAGTTAATGCAATGGGGAAACTCTCCCTCTATCATTTCTAAAATTTGCTCATTTATAGTCATTCTAGCCAATTTATTTTTACTCATCTTTTTCATAGCACAATGGCGCTATTCAGGCATCTCCATTGCAATTGATATTGCAGTAATTGCTACAATAACAGCCTTTCTAATTGGTGTCATTGCAAACAAAAAAGTTGTAGAAACAGCTTAACCAACCCTAATCCATTAACAAACCAGCATTAATAAGTACCTGAACTGTACTGTCTACAGTGCGACCGAATAGCGTAATTTTACCTTTGGATAATAGTACGCTAATGAAATTTGAACGCTCATATACTTTAAAAGAAATAGCAGATTTGCTTAAAGCACCATTCCATGGTGATGCAAACTTGCAGATAACCGGAATCAATGAAATTCATAAAATTGAAGCTGGAGAGATTGTTTTTGTTGACCATCCCAAATACTACAAAAAAGCGCTTGAAAGTGCTGCAGATGTGATTTTGATTGATCAAGAAGTTGACGTTCCAGCTGGAAAAGGAATTATTGTTTGTGATGCTCCGTTTGATGCGTTTAACCAAATTACCAATCATTTTTCTCCTGATATTCCATGGACATCTCCAAGTGGTAACAACTTTAAGGTTGGTGAAAACACGGCTATTTTTCCAAATGTATCTATTGGACATAATGTGACAATTGGAAACAATACAATTATTCATTCTGGGGCTGTAATTGGTGATAACTCTATAATTGGAGACCATGTAGTAGTTGGCCCTAATTCAGTAATTGGTCACTACGCATTTTATTACAAGAAAAAATCAGACGGCTATAACCGCATGCATACTTGCGGTAGAACAATTTTAGAAGACCATGTTGAAATTGGAGCATTAAGCACAATTGATCGTGGTGTAACGGGAGATACGATAATTGGTAAAGGAACAAAAATAGACAACCAGGTACATGTTGGACACGACACTGTTGTTGGCCAAAATTGCCTATTTGCTGCAAATGTTGGAATTGCAGGTTGTGTAATAATAAAAGATAACGTAACCCTTTGGGGGCAAGTTGGTGTTGTAAGTGACATTACTATCAACAGCAATGTCACTGTTTTAGGACAATCAGGAGTTGGAATGGATTTAGCTGCCGGTAAAACCTACTTTGGTTCACCATGTGGTGAGGCAAGGTCTAAATTTAAAGAACTTGCTGCATTTAAAAGACTCCCGTCGATTATTGAAAATTTATGACCTCATCCGTAGGAAATATCGTCGATCAATTAGAGCATAAATTACTCTCAAATGAATTTAAGCTCAACTCATTGTTGGAAATCACAAAATCCATCAATTTTAATGCCCCTGTGTCTGAATTATTAGACATTTATAGCTTTATCCTACGCGAGCAATTGGGCATACGTAAGTTTGTATTGTACAACCACCAAAATGATTGGAAGGTGATTACAAAACTTGGCGTAAAAGGAAAAATTAAAGACATCAATATAGAACGTGATATTCTTAAGTTTAAGGAAATTACTGTCATAGAATCTTCCTATAAAAAGTCGCTGAATAATTTTGATGTAATCATTCCTGTTTTTCACAAAGAAAAACCGCTGGCCTATTTATTTTTAGCAGGCATCCATGATAAGAGTACCGAGAACAAAGAACGCTTTAGTAACCTCAACTTTATTCAAACTCTTACCAATATAATTGTTGTTGCTATTGAGAATAAACGCTTAGCTAACGAGAGTTTAAAACAACAACGCATTAAGCAAGAATTGGAAGTTGCATCTGAAATGCAACGTCTCCTCTTCCCTTCTGACTTGCCGTCTAACGGAACAATTGATATTTCGGCAAAGTATTTATCACATCATAAAGTAAGTGGCGATTATTACGATTATATCCGGCTGAATGAGGATGAGTTTATTGTTTGTATTGCAGATGTTTCAGGCAAAGGAATTTCGGCAGCAATGCTAATGGCGAACTTCCAGGCAACTGTTCGCACGCTTTATAATTTTCAACGGCTTGATTTGGAAGAATTGGTGCCGACCTTAAACGAAAAGGTTTTCACAAGCGCCAATGGAGAGAAATTTATTACCTTTTTTATTGCTGAGTACAATTCTAAAACGCGGAAATTAAAATACGTTAATGCAGGACATAATTGGCCGATATTAATTAGAGGGCGTGAATCTCAGTTCCTAAACAAAGGATGCATTGGTTTGGGTATGTTAGATGAACTTCCATTTTTAGAAAGTGCAGAAGTTGAAATTCAAAATAATACAACTCTCATTTTATATACTGACGGAGTTGTTGAGTTAGAAAACACCACAGAAGAGCAATTTGAAACAGATCGGTTAACCAAAATTGTACAAAGCTTCTATCCCTTATCCATGGAAGATTTAAATGAAATTGTATTTAGTAAGTTAGATGATTGGCGCGGCCCTCGTAATTATGTAGATGATACAGCGATTTTGAGTTGCCGAATTTTCTAAATGTTCATTACAAAAAAAAGCCATCCAAATAATTATGGATGACTTTCTTGAATTACACAACTAACTATTTCTTAATTGACTATCAACTTATATTCAGGTGTTGGATTTAAAGGGCAAAAATAAACGTATGTCCCAGGTTTTAAAGTAACAACACTTGTTTGTGAACTTGATCCTTCTTGAACAGGAGCCGTTACGTATGCCTCTTTAATGTGGTGTTCAGCATCTGTTTGTCCTTCGGGCGCTATAACGAAACCAATTTCATGATCAACTCCATTATTTACAATTTCAAAAACATAATCTCCTGCTGCTAAATGCAATTCTTGCACTGTAAATTGTCCATCTGTTTGTTCTAATACTACGTTACCTGCATCTTGCGAAAATCCAATTCCGCTTATTAATAATGACAATGCTAGGATACTATTTCTAATGATCTTTTTCATTTTGATTTATTTTTATATTATGTTTTTATTTTTTATTGTTGTACAAATTCTAGTGGTTGAACTTCAGGAAAGTCTACTGGAATTTCAGTTGTATTGTTCAAGTAATTACTAATTGTTTTATCTCCAATTAATACAATTGTATCTACTAAATTTTCTTTTGTGAAACCCGCTTGAAAAAATGCCTCTTTAACTTCTTCACTTACTTTACCTCTTGTTTCAACCGAATGTTTAGCAAAAGTTGCCAATGCATTTAATTTTTGATCGAAAGAAGCGCTTCCTGCTCTTAACTCTAATATTTCAGTATCATTTAAACCGTTCATTTTAGCAATTGCAGTATGCGCAGATAAGCAATAATTACATCTGTTTGCTTCGCTTACAGCAAGATTAATTGCTTCTTTTTCTTTATTATTTAAAGAAGTGCTTGCACTATTTAATGTCAAGTAATTCTTAAGTGCATTATTCGAATAAGCATATGTTGCATATAAGTTCGGCACAAAACCTAACTTGCCTTTTAAATCGTCAAAAATTGTTTGGTTTGCTTCACTAACTTGTCCTTTGGTAGGTACTTCAAATGTTCTCATCTTAATTTATTTTAGTTGGGAATAAATCCCTGTTTATATTTGATGAGACAAAGTTGCGGAGAATTCAACCCGCGAAAAAGGAAGATTTTTCCCTACGACATGCCAATTTTTCCTTTTTTGGAATTTTTGAAGCTACTAGGTGATATTTCTACCTTGTTTTTAAAGAATCGGCTAAAATGTGACGCGTCTTCAAACCCAAGTTCATAAGCAACCTCTTTCTGCGAAAGATCCGTATAGCTCAATAATCTTTTGGCTTCAAGAATCAATCTGTTTTGAATAATTTTTAAAGGTGCAGTATTGTATTGACGAAATGTATTGGATAATGTTTTAGGTGATTTATTCAATTGTTCAGCATAAAAAACAACTTGATGTTCGTTTTTAAAATGACTTTCTACTAAGATATTAAACTGTCTCAGTAATTCTAACTTTGGAGAATACTCTTGCTCTAAATGTTGTTGTTCTTTGACAAGTCTTGTGGCTTTAATGATATAACGCTTTAGTAGCATTCTTAGCATTTCTGCCTGAATGTTATCGCGCATTTCCATTTCTTCTTTAATGACCTTATGTAATTGCTCAAACTTTTCCACTTCTTCATCTGACAATTTTAGAATTGGGGTAAAGTTGTTTCCAAAAAAGAGAACTCCCATGCAGCTCACTTCTTTATCATGATCTTTAATGCAATAAAACTCTCGATTAAATTGATGAACAATTAAATTTTCTCCTCCAACAAAAGTAACGGATTGAATAGGTGTAAGTGACATTATATGATTGGGACAAATTACCAGTAACTCTCCATCCACTATAATTTCTGCCATAGTGTCTGTAGCTTGAATAAATGTATACACCCCTATTTGTTTCACATCCTTATAAGGTAACAACAACTCTTCATCACCTATTCGTAAAAGTGCATCTGTAGAGAATTCTTTAAACTCATTTGTCATATTTCAAAAATCAATCTAATTGATTTTTTTAGACGCAATCAACAAAAGATACTTTCAAATTTAAACTCCGCCAAACGAAAAACCATGTATTATAAAACTTAAAAGCACACCAAAAAACCCAGCTAATAGCAAGTAAACACTTCCTGTTAGTGCGGTAAAACTAAAGGTAAACATCACTACATGCTCCCACCAATAAATTTTCAAATTATCTTTTCTCTTTTGCTTAATAAGGTAGTACCAAAAAATACCGCCGAGTATATAGAGAAAAAAGGTTACGATATAATTCCATCCGTTAAAATCGAGTTGATCCCACCAAAAAAGAGAAATGCACATATATACGAATGGACTGAATAAAACCAATGCAAATAAATACCCATATAAGAAAAGTAATTTCATTAACAATCCTTATAGATCATCCGTAAAATGTTCTTTACGTTTAGGCTTTGCAAACTTTTCAGCGTTATAGGCTTTAGAATTTCCTTTAGGAATAGAAAGTGATGCCCAATTTTCATTTGCAGCCAATTTTCCAATAAACACAATTTGTCCAATGTGATAAGCGTAGTGAGCCAATTGCCTATTTATGGCCTCTGTCACTGTATGCCCCATATTTCGAATATAAATCTCTTTTTCTAAATCTGAATTTGTCAACGGGTTTATGGCCTTAAATAAACAGATCCATCCTTCTTCCCACCGAGCTTCTAATTCAGCCCTAGTGCTTAAAACAGTTTCAAATTCCTGATCTCTCTTTCGCCATTCTTTCTCACCATCTTCAGTTAAAAAATTTGTCCAGCGGGACAGCATATTTCCAACGATATGATTTACCACAATACCAACACTATTACTTTCTTCATTCGGTTGCCAAAATAATTGCTCATCTGTTAATTGAGTAAATGTTTTATCTCCTAACGATTTGTAGTATTCAAATTGTTTTTTAATGGATTCTAAATAACTCATCATATATGCTTCATTTTAACTATGTCTAACAATTATAATTCCTAACGCTAAAATCCTATACTTATTTTTTCTTTCTTAAAGATTTCAAACAATAGGATGAACTTGATTTTTCACAGGCTTTAATCTGCCTATTTTATTTTCAATAGATACAAGAACTGTTTCAAACTCTTCATCTCCCAATGCCTTTTTAGATAGATAAAATATAGGATCATTAGAATCTTCCCACTGATAAAAGAAAAGAATATCACTCTTCCTTTTAATATGGATCGTGTTAGTCCAATTAAATTGGTGTTTACCTACATAGTCTTTACTTCCGAAAGATGTTTCATTCATGAAAATTTCATATTCTCCCTGCTCTTCATAACCTTTATCAATTTTAGCAAAGTGTCGGGCAAGAAACTGTTTCATTTTAATGGCATCAACCACCGTCCAACAGGCAATTATTAAAAATGTCAACCCAATACCAATTGCTACCCCTCCTGAAGTATCAGCTCCACCATTACTCAGCCCTATTCCGCCTATCATTAAACCTAACAGTAAAAAGGTTATAAAACTTCTAATTGAACTTTCAACATTTGGTTTAAGCAGTATTTTACGTATTCTTTTCTGATCCTCAGCATCATAATTTCCTTTATGGTAAAAATCAACAAGAACAACTTGATCCTTCTCCATCAGCTGCTGCGTTTCAAATTTGTCGTCCAATACCTCTTTCATAGCTCACTTTTAATATTCATTAGGTTCTAAAGCATATTCAACCTTATTCTCCTCCCAATAGTTTTCTGCTTTATCCAAAAAACCTTCAGGTCCACTATTAAATTCATCTCCAGGAGTATACTCTCCTCCGTATCCCATTGCCACTGACGTACCTCTTAAAATATATTTATCTCCGTTTTCAAATAATAACACTTTTTGGCTACTTGGACTAACATCACTTGTACAGTGTAATCGATAACCAAAAATTATTTCTCCATAATTATCGTTATCAATATCACTCAATTCAACTGGTTCTAAATGATTCATTATTAAATCAAACTCACAATCTTTAATAAAATCAGTTAAATCTCTCAATAAAATAGTCTCACCTGTCTCCAATTTGCTGTAATGATAAACATGTAAACTTTGGTCGTATGTTTCCCAACCATCCTCTTCAGGATAGTTGAATTTAGGTTCTTCAATTGTTCGTAATAGGTAATTTTCTCCATTCTTATCATCCCAAGTCCAGCAATCAGTAAAATTTCCATCATAGTCTAAATTGGGCAAATCAACTGCCTCTATGCTTCTTAATCCAAGATCCATTGGAATGGAAGTTTCAGCTATTTCAGACTCATCTGGAATAGCAGTTTCAAACTCATCATTTGTTTCGTTTGACAGGGTTGAGTTTGATTGATTTTCAAAATCATTTTGACAAGAAATAAAGAGAAAAATGCTTAGACAATAAAGTAGTGATTTCATTCAAACGATTTTTTTAAAAATACGAAATAATGACTTTACTAATGAGTAAAATTTAACGAAATGAAATTTTTTCAATTGCATTTATAACTACATTTGAATCTATGAAAACTGTTCTAATCATTTTATTTTTCGTTCCTTTTTGGGCAGTTTCTCAAACTTCTCAGGATATTCAAAATGACTTAGAATCACATTTTGAAATGGCAGATCAGTATAATGGTTTAGCATTATATGGAGAGAGCATTGGAGAATTGGACCAAATCATTAAAATTGCGCGCCAAAACAATTTGGAAGAAACGAGGATTAGTGCAACAATCAAAAAAGCCGAGATTTTTAGAAAAACGCAAAACTTTGATAGAGGAATAACGTTATTAGAATCTTTAAAAAACACAAAACGTTACCCTAAACTGCACGTCCAAAAATTAGGCCGATTTGCCGCACTTTATGCTGAAAATGGCAATTTAGACCACCAAACACAAAGTGACTCAATTAAAGTGTTTATTGATGAAGGAATAGCATTAGCAATTGAGTTTAATTTTAAAGAGGAGGAAGCCAGCTTAAGAAATGAACGGGGGTTTAGACAAAGTAGAAATGGAAATTTTGAAGAAGGACTGGACAATCTGCTTAAGGCCGCGGAACTATACAAAGCCCTACATGACACCATTAACGAAGTTAGTGTGCTTACAAACGTATTAGATGCCTACGTTCACACATGGCATTTTGATGAATTTGATTCGCTCTACCCAATTCTTGTTGAACGTGTTGAAAACACAGAGTGGTACGCCATAAAAAGTAATCTATACCGCATAATTTCCTCTCCGTTTATTACTAATGGAGAGGAAATTGAAGGCTTAAAATGGCTCGACTTATCCCACCAAAATACCGTAAGAAGAATTGAAAAAACAAATACAGCCCAAATGGCTGCTTTCAAAATTATTCACGATACCAATTTATATAAAGAAGATGCCCTTCGAAAATCACGAGAGCTTGAACATGAATACAACAAAACCAAAGAACTCTACTTTTTCATTACTATTTTAGTATTAGTCATTGTAATTGTGGTACTCGTTTTTTTTCGAGAAAGGCGTTTAAAAAGAACTTTAAACAACACTGTTTCTGAATTAAATACTCTTAACGAAAAATACCAAATGTTGATGGTGGAAAGTAATCACCGCATAAAAAATAATCTTCAGATGATTATTTCAATGCTCGAATACACCAAAAAGCAATCGAAAAATTTAGATCCTAAATTTGTAATGAGTATTTCCAGTAAAATCCGAACGATTAGCGCCTTACATAAGCACTTATATTTAGATGTACATAATGGATTGGTAGAATTGAGCACCTTCTTTTCTGAAATAACGGAACATTACGATACAATTGGAATGACCTATACTATTAAGCATGAAATTTGTCCTGTTCAAATAGAAGGAGAGCGAATAGTTTATTTTGGACTTATTTTAAATGAAATGTTAGCCAATACATTGCAACACGGAAAAAATGTTGAAGAAGTACTCATTAAGGTAAGTACGAATGATAAGGGATATATTCTTTCATACTCGGACGGTTCTTCGCATCCAGATGATGCAAAGTTTGGTACAGGCATCAAATTAATTGAACAATTAGTAAAACGTGTAAACGGTACTGATTATAAACTTGATATTTTAAATGGAACGTACGAGTTCTATTTTAATTCTTAAAAACCTCTGTAGCTTTTAGAAATTGGAATTACGTATTCACCGAGTTGCAATTCTGACGACTTTCTTTGCGTGATATAGTATTTATTCACAATATAAGAGCGGTGCGTACGAATAAAATTATCTGGCAGTTCTAATTCTATCTCCTTTAACAACTTTCGTTGAACAATTTGCTTTTTGGTTGTTTGAACCTGAATATATGCCCCATCAGACTTAATAAAAACGATCTGTTTTGGATCAATTTCTTCAACTCCATGATGACCTCTCAACAATATTTTTGATGGAATTTCTAATGATACGATCTCGAGAGCGGCAATTACATCATTTTCATTAAAAGGTTTACTTAAATAAGCTTTTGGAGATAGAAAAGCTGCCTTTTTTAAAATTGCTAAATCCTTATTTGCAGTCAGAAAAATAAATGGAATTTCTTTTTCCTGGAATTTACTGGCAACATCTAATCCTAGAATTTTACCTGACAAAAATATATCAACTAAAGCAACATCAATGTTCCAATCCGTTTCTTCCAAAAAATCTTCACCACTATGATAAACACCTACAACATCATAACCTTGTTGCGCAACCATCTCTCTTAAATGATCAGCAACAAAAAATTCATCCTCCAATATTACAATTCTCATAGGGCTTTTAACAGATCTCAAAAATCATCATTTATAACTTATTTACACTACCTCAACATTTTTATTAAGACAATCAGCAAAAAACATCAACAACTAACCTCACGCTAAGTACTTTGCAGGAGCAAACCTGATCAAAATTATCAATCGAACAAATGTAGTTCTAAAATATCTTACATAACAAGCAAATGTTACGAACAATAGTTTTTTGTTGTAAACGATTCTAAAACTGTTGTTTTAAGCATAATTTGTTCATTCACAACAGAATTTGTCGACTCACAACATATCCATAATACTTATAAAAATTCGAACTAGGTTTGACTATTAATATAATTATTCAACCACTTACCAATAAAATTATCAGATAAAGCCTATTGAAACTGTACATTTTAATAAAAAGAAAATAGCTATGAAACAAAACCTCATCAAGATTAATTTCTTAGTGGGGTTTTTAAATTATTTGTTGATTAATTGAGTATAAGTGTTTCTTTCAATTGTTAGCATAAAAAAAGGCTGTCAGAGTTAATTCTTGACAGCCTTTTACAATTCAATTAATGTTGTTTTACAAACTCACCTTCATTTGAAGATAGTTTAAAAACTCTTTCCGAGTTTCAGGGTCCTTAAATTTCCCACCAAACTCACTTGTTACAGTACTACTTTGAATGTCTCTAATTCCTCGAGAATTCACACAAAGATGTTTTGCATCAAT
>CAKZON010000055.1 GCA_937136425.1 uncultured Crocinitomix sp. | reverse complement strand
AAATGACAACGGTAATATATTTAAGTGTATTGACAACACTAGTTTAGCTTGGCAAGGCTCTATTAAGACAAATTACGAAGATGAGTTTGGATTAAAGACGAATGAAGAATTAGATAATTGGGATAGTTTTATTGATTTGGTTGGAAAAATTAATGATGAGGACGAATTTGAAGATAGCATCTCAACGATTTTACAAATGAATTCATATTTACGTGTATTGGCAGCTGATGTATTAATGTATAACTGGGATTCTTATTATGAACACGGTAGAAATTTTTATATCTATTATGATTCTTTAGCAACTGCTTTTCAATGGATTCCTTGGGATTATAATTTGGCTTTTTCTACATCTGAAACCAATATTGTAATTAACTATGATGGTGGTGGCATGACAGAAACAAAACCATTAGTTGCAAATGTTATGGATAGTGAGATTTATCGTGAGTTATACTTTAATCATTTATGTGTCTATATTGATAACTACTTTACACTTGAAAACCTTGAATCGTATATTGATGATACAAAAGCGTTAATTGCAGAGCCTTTGGAAGAGGATCCGAATAAATACTTTTCTATTTCTCAATTTAACACAAACGTAAATACCAATATTACAGTTGTAGATGGTTGGGGATTTGAGACGGTAATCCCTGGTTTAAAATCATTTATTAGTTCTCGTTATGCAACGGTAAGTGCGCAATTAGATTCTTATTCGCATAGTTGTACTGCCTTGAGTATTGATGAAGAGGAAGAAGTGGTGGATAATAATGCTTCTCTTGTTTACCCAAATCCATCTAATACAGGTGTGTTTAATATTGTGTTTGCAGACGCCGTGCAACAAATTTCAGTTTATAATATTTATGGACAGGCTATTTTAACTGAGGCCGTTTCTGAATTGGGACAAACAGAATTGGATTTAAGTTCATATTCTGATGGAATATATATTGTTGAACTAGTTGGTGAAACGCGCGAATTAGTTCGTGTTGTCAAGCAGTAAAAGCTAATCCAGAATCTTTCTTCGTTCAATAAAGCCTGTTGAAAACTATCCTTTTTTTTAATGGATGCTAGCGGTATTTTCATGAATTTAGTATAAAATATACCATTATGCGTGTTCATTTTATAGCAATAGGAGGCAGTGCAATGCACAATTTAGCAATAGCACTAAAAAGAAAAGGGGATGAAGTTACAGGTTCGGATGACGAAATATTTGAGCCTTCTAAGAGCCGCCTTGCATCAAATGGTATTTTACCTTCTCAAATTGGTTGGAATCCCGAAGCTATTAGTGCGAATATAGATGCCATTATTTTAGGAATGCATGCTAGGGTAGATAATCCTGAATTGTTACGTGCTCAGGAATTAGGCCTGAAGATATATTCTTATCCTGAATTTGTTTACGAACAAACGAAGCATAAAAAGCGAATTGTTGTGGGCGGTAGCCATGGTAAAACAACGATAACTTCAATGTTGCTTCATGTAATGGATCAATTGAATATTGAAACTGATTATTTAGTGGGGGCTCTTTTAGAAGGGTTTGATTGCATGGTGCAATTGTCTGATGCTGAATATATCGTAATCGAAGGGGATGAATACTTATCTTCACCAATTGATAGAAGACCCAAGTTTCACTGGTATGCACCACATGTGGCTTTAATTAGCGGAATTGCTTGGGATCATATCAATGTGTTTCCAACCTTTGATAATTATGTGGAGCAGTTTAAAATTTTTACCGATAAAATTGAACCAAACGGAAGTTTGATTTATTTTGAAGAGGATGACTCTATAAAGGAAATAATTCCTCAATTACGAGCTGATATTTCTTCAATTGGATACACTATACCAGATCATGAATTGGTGGACGGTAAAACATTTATTCTGAGCGAAGGAAATCGAATTCCGTTAAATGTATTTGGCAATCATAATTTGCAAAATATGTTGGGAGCTAAATTAATGCTGAATCAAATTGGTGTTTCTGACGCGGATTTTTATAGAGCAATTCAAAGTTTTAAAGGAGCGGCTAAACGACTTGAGTTAATTGCATCAAATGAAACTTGTAATGGCTATAAAGATTTTGCCCATTCACCTTCTAAGTTGAAAGCAACAGTTGCAGCTGTTAAACAGCAATATCCTGATAGAAAATTAGTGGCATGTATGGAGCTTCACACATTTTCATCCTTAAAAAAAGACTTTTTACCACATTATAAAAACTGCATGGCAGAAGCTGATGAGGCATTGGTTTATTTCTCGCATGATGTTGTTAAGCACAAAAAGTTAGAGCCTATTTCTGTCGAAATGGTTAAAACTGCATTTGGAACAGAAAATGTTACGGTGTATACCGATTCTGACGAAATTGTAGCACGTTTAAGAGGCACCACATGGGACAATGCTAATTTGCTATTAATGAGTTCCGGAAATTTCCACGGAGTGGATTTAAATGCTTTTGCAAAAGAACTGATAGAGTCGTAAGGTATTCGCTATTGTCTCAAAATTACTTTTCGTATAACTAGCATAACGAAAAAGGAGTAGAAAAGGGAGAACATGAATAATACCATCAAATGAAAGAATGAGGTAAAGAATGGGCCTATAAATGAGGTGGCTTGATCTTCTTGATTCTCTATAAAATCATCATAACTAAAGGACTCCCATTTAGGGTCATCTAACTGCAATCCTTGAAAACTTGCTTCATCAGGATATTCGGCATGCAAAGCTTCTATCCGTTGATCAATAAAAGTTTGTTTAACAGAGGTATCAATTTGGTTGTGATAAACATAAATGAAACCCGTAACAATAATGGTGTATACAATGCCAGACTGCATGGCAACTTTAAAATCTTCTAGGGCATTAACTTTTTCATATCCTTTTTCTTTTTTAGTCATAAATAGACCTAAAAAAATTGCTCCAACTAATAGGAGAAGACTAAGGATTTCAGAGATTAGGAAAAAATCAACAGAATGTCCTGTCAAAAAAGCACATAGTACAACTATGATCCACAATAGGGAAAAGAAAATTCCGTATTTAACTGATGTTTTCATTTAGAGATCAAATGTAACGGTGAGTATTCCAATTAATGAGGCGGAAGTTCTAAACGTAATTTGAATTATGTAGTCGCTTCTGCTTTTGGAGCAACACCCAATTGCTTGAGCATTTTTCCGTGGCTTCTAAGTGCACTGAAAAAAGTAGGTTCAGAGTGATAAGGTACGCTAAACTCTTCTGCAGTTTCTTTAACAATTTTAGAAAGCTTTTTATAATGAACGTGACAAATATTCGGGAATAAATGATGCTCTACTTGATAATTTAATCCTCCAACTAACCAATATAGTATTGTGCTTTTTGGAGCAAAGTTAGAGGTTGTTTCCAACTGATGAATAGCCCAATTGTTTTCAATAGTCAAATCTTTTTCTGGAATAGGGAAGTTAGTTTCAGGAACAACATGTGCAGGTTGGAAAACAATAGCCAATATAAACCCTGCGATTAGTTGCATCATAAATACAAATGCAAGTGTTGCCCACCAAGGAATGTCTAAAACAAGCATTGGTATTATAATTACGTATACATAAAAGATAATTTTACTCGTAATTAGTTCAAAAAATAGTTTTCCAAAGTTGGCACTTTCAGTTTTAGTAAGTCCCATTTTCTTATAGCGAAATAACTGCTGAAAATCTTTTGTAGTCATCCACATTACAGTCATAAGGCTATAGAAAAACCATG
This sequence comes from uncultured Crocinitomix sp., assembly GCA_937136425.1. Classification (GTDB taxonomy): domain Bacteria; phylum Bacteroidota; class Bacteroidia; order Flavobacteriales_D; family Crocinitomicaceae; genus Crocinitomix. Next base: position 104,062 of record CAKZON010000055.1, on the reverse strand, counting down.
CGTAAATAAACTGGAATCTGTGAATTGGAATATGTTTGTCTGCTGGAGAAAAACGCAATAGAGATACTGCTGGAGAAACATCTTCATCATAACCATGAATGTTAGTGTAAGTATGATGTAAGATATTGTGTTGTATTTTCCAGGTAGGAGCATAACCACCAACTAGATTAACAATACGCCCAATGATATAATTTACGTTTTCATTTTTCGAATAAGCACCATGATTGGCATCATGCATGATCGATAAACCAATACCTGCAATACCTAATCCCATAAAAGCCCAACATGCAGCAATTAACCAAATATTGGTAACTACACCAGTAATCATTAAAATATACGGTGTGAAGTATAATGAAATCATGAAAACCGTTTTGATTTTCATATTGGTATTGGCATGTTTAGAGATATTATTATCCTTGAAATATGCTCGAACTCTTTTTTTCAATGTCGAATTGAAATCGCGACCAATTTTCGGTGAAAATTTAATGGGCTTTAATGCTTGCGTCTTGTTCTCCATTTTATTTTTAAGTTTCTTGAGCTACAAAGGTAACCTTTTTAGTTCGATTGGCTTTGTAACCGCATTTCTTTTATGAACAGTCCATCATGGACGACTCTAAAATTTAACTCGCAGTGGGCTTTCCAAGCTTGTACAACATCTTAGAATGACTTCGAACAGCACTTAAAAATGTTGGTTCAGAATAATAAGGCAGCCCGAATTCTAAGGCCGTTTCTTTGACTATCTTAGATAGTTTTTTATAATGAACATGGCAAATATTGGGGAATAGGTGATGTTCAACCTGAAAGTTAAGTCCACCAATAAACCATTGAAATATTCTACTTTTAGGACTAAAATTTGAAGTGGTCTCTAATTGATGAATAGCCCAGCTGTTCTCCATTTTCAAGTCTTTATCTGGTTTAGGGAAAGCAGCATCTGGCACTACATGAGCAAGAATAAATACAATGGCTAATGTAAACCCTGAAATCATCTGCTTCAATAAAAGTAATAATACGATACCCCACCAAGGAATGTCTAAGAAAATGATTGGTAATACAAGGATGTATGTGTAGTAAAACACTTTAGAGATGAGTAGTTCCATGAATAATGAGGAGAATTTCTCATTTTCATTTTTAGTTAACCCCATCTTTTTATAACGGAATAATTGCTGCCAATCCTTAATCGTAATCCAAGATACAGTCATTAAACTGTAGAAAAACCAAGCGTATAAAAACTGGAATCTGTGAATTTTACGATACTTATCGTGTGGTGTAAATCTAATAATTGGAACTGGTGGATCAACATCTTCATCAAAATGTTGAATGTTAGTATAAGTATGGTGCAATACATTATGCTGTATTTTCCAATTAGGAGCAAATGCTCCAACTAAGTTAACACAACGCCCTAACAAATAGTTAACCGTCTTGTTTTTTGAATAAGCTCCGTGATTGGCATCATGAATAATCGTCATTCCAATTCCTGCCATACCAAACCCAAGAAGTGCCCAACAAAGAATAACTCCCCAAATATTAGTTATTGTTCCAGTAATCATTAAAAAATACGGAACAAAATAAAGTGACAACATAAAGACCGTTTTGAACTTCATGTTGGCATTAGCATATTTTGAGATATTGTTGTCCTTAAAGTAAGCTCGAACACGCTTTTTTAAAGTCGCGTTAAATTCCTTTCCAACTTTCGTTGAGAATTTCGGGGGAACAAATGCGGGTATTGCTGTTGAGGTGCTTTTTTCTTTTTCCATGCGGTACTAAGTTACGGCTTTTTGAAGTCTCAAAACTTCATTTTTCTCACTATTCGACAAAATACCTTAAAACGGGTATAAGCACGATCCAAATTTAATTTGGAGTTTGTGTTTTATCGCTTTTTGTTTTTTTGCTTTTCTTGCTGCATTTTCTGCGCTTCTTCTAATCGTTGTTGAAACTTAGATTTGCCCTTTTTCTTCTTTGGGTTTGCTCTATTAGCTTCAACTTTAGCATGAATTTTATCTTCATCTAACATGAATTTCTTGATAGAGAACATAATTCCAATTGTCATTAATGTTGAAATGAAGTAGTAATAACTCAATCCTGAAGAATAACTGTTAAAGAAGAAGATCATCATGAATGGGAAGAAGTACATGATATATTTCATGTTTGGCATTCCTTCCATTGTTGGCTGCTGCATGTTGTTACTGTTGTAATGTGTATACAATAATGTGGTTGCAGCCATTAATAGTGTGAATAAACTTACGTGATCTCCATAGAAAGGAATATCAAATCCTAAGTTAAGTACAGAATCGTATGTTGATAAATCTTCAGCCCAAAGGAACCCTTTTTGACGTAAACCTATTTCTGATGGGAATAATCGGAAAATAGCAAAGAGAATGGGCATTTGAACCAACATTGGTACACAACCTGCCATTGGACTAACTCCGGTTTCCCTGTAAAGTGCCATGGTCTCCTGTTGCTTTTTCATTGCGTCTTCTTTCTTAGGGAATTTCTTTGTGATTTTCTCTATCTCAGGACGCAATACTTTCATCATTGCTGATGATTTGTACATTTTATAGTTTACAGGACTTAACAAAAGTTTTACAAATACTGTCAATAATAAAATTGCAATTCCTGCTCCAACTCCCCAACCTAAAATCCAAAGGAAAATAGGACGCATAAAGTAAACATTAATCCATCTAAATAATCCCCAACCTAAATCTACAACATCTTCACTACCGTTTTCGTATGTTGCTAGCTCATCATAATCATTTGGTCCAAAATACCATTCTAACTCAACAGTGTTGTTGATGTTAGTAATTCCTAAATCTAGATTAGACTTGTATTGCTTGATATAAGTAGTGTCAGACTCATCTAGGTTGATAACTTCAATTTTAGAACCATTACCAGGTTTGAATCCTGTTTTACTCATTAAGATAGCAGAGAAATAACTTTGCTTATAAGCTACCCATTGCGTTGTTTCTTCAAGTTCTTCTTCATCATCACCAGCAATTGACAAATAGTCGTAAGAATCTTCTTCGTATTTATAAAACAAAGTACTTACACGTTGCTCTGACGGAAGGTGCTTCTCAGTTGATAATAATTTAAAGTCAGATACGAAATCTAAATCTGCAGCATCTCTATCAGAAAAACCTTTGAAGCTAATACCTAAATCAACATCATATTTTCCATCAGTCAATTCATAAGTGTAAATGATTTTTTTACCAGTAGGGTTAATCATCACAACTTTAGCACTGTTAGCTGTGTGGCTTACGATATTAAAGTCAAAATCTTGCGAGTTTAATTTTTTATCTCCTTCAAAGAAATCGATTCCATAAGTTGAATGACGATCAAACAGTTGTAACGGTTTGTCAATTTTATTTACATAAGAATCATAAGTCAAATAATTCTTCAAAAGTACATTAACTATTCGTCCACCTTTATTAGAAATATCAACGGCAATAACGTCATTTTCAATTCTAACCGTTTCTTCAGGTCCTTTTGGTACAGCTTCAACAATTGGCTCTGGCTGTAGGTCTGTTAATTTCTCATTTAAAAGAGTATCAAGTCCTGTAATCGTATCGTTATATCTGAACTGACCAATATTGTTTGTTAAATGATCACCATCTTCGTTTAATACCGGTACTAATGAATTCACTGGAGCTTCAACTGCAGCAATTGTATCCATATCAGCAACTAATGTATCAGGAAGTTCTTGCTGAATTGAATCAGTTAGAGCTGTTTTAGTTTGCTTATCACCTGTTGGTTTTTCAGCATTCAAATAACTGAATGCGAAAAGGATTACTCCAATTATCAATAAACCTATGATTGATCTTTTATCCATTGTAAAATAAATTTATGTCTACTTTTCCGTAGGCGCGTGCAAAATTAATATTTATTCTGTTTTCTGCATTAAGATTAAGCACTTATTATGCTTCTCTACGTGTGAATGACGAATGAGGATTGAAGATATTTTAGAACTACTATTTTTTATTTTCCATAGCCGCCTTAACAAAAGCTAAAAAGAGCGGATGTGGTTTTTCAACAGTACTTTTATATTCTGGGTGAAATTGAGCACCTACAAACCAAGTATGTTCAGGGATTTCAACTACTTCAACCAAACCATTTTCAGGGTTTTTACCAGTAGCAATCATTCCGTTTGATTCAAAATCCTCTAAATAAGCATTGTTAAATTCAAAACGGTGACGGTGACGTTCATTAATCACCTCTTCATTATATGCTTCAGAAATTTTAGTTCCATCTAATAATTCGCACTTATAAGATCCAAGTCTCATTGTTCCGCCTTTATCAGTAACTGTTTTCTGATCTTCCATGATGTTAATCACTGGCCTTGCGCAATCTTCAATAATTTCAGTTGTATGCGCATCTTTCCAACCCAGTACATTTCGAGCGTATTCAATAACAGCACATTGCATTCCTAAACAAATTCCTAAAAATGGAATGTTGTTTTCACGTACATATTGAATGGCTAAAATCTTACCTTTAATTCCACGAGATCCAAATCCTGGAGCAACAAGAACACCATCTAACCCGGAAATTGTTTCTTCCACATTCTCTAACGTAATTTTGTCTGAATGAATCCATTTTATATCAACTTCACATTCATTATAAGCTCCAGCATGAATAAATGATTCTACAATTGATTTGTACGAGTCTTTTAATTCAATGTATTTACCAACTAAACCAATTGATATTTTACTTTTTGGATTTCTTAGTTTAGTTAAAAATGCTTTCCAATCTTTCAATTCAGTATCACCTTTTGCAGGTAAATCCAATTTTTGTAAAACAACTTTATCAAGTTGCTCTTCTTGCATTAATAATGGTACTCTGTATATTGAGTCTGCATCTATTGATTCGATTACTGCAGTAGGTTTAACATTACAGAATCGTGCAATCTTTTTTCTAATAGTGTTATCTAAAGGATGCTCAGTTCTACAAACCAAAATATCGGGTTGTACACCAACCTCTAATAAAGATTTAACAGAGTGCTGTGTAGGTTTTGTTTTTAATTCACCAGCCGCTTTTAAATACGGTACCAATGTTAAGTGAATAACCAAACAATCATCTGGATATTCCCACATCATTTGTCGAACAGATTCTATGTACGGTAAAGATTCTATGTCGCCAACAGTTCCACCAATTTCTGTAATTACGATTTCAAACTCTCCGGATTTACCTAAAATTTGAATTCGTTCTTTAATTTCGTTTGTAATATGCGGAATAACTTGAACCGTTTTGCCGAGAAATTCTCCACGGCGCTCTTTGTCCATTACTGTTTGATAAATTCGCCCAGTGGTTACATTGTTTGCTTGTGATGTAGGAACATTTAAAAAGCGTTCATAGTGACCCAAATCTAAATCTGTTTCGGCACCGTCATTCGTAACAAAACACTCTCCATGTTCATATGGATTTAATGTTCCTGGATCAATATTGATGTAAGGATCTAGTTTTTGAATGGTAACAGCGTATCCACGAGCCTGTAAAAGTTTTGCTAGAGAAGCTGAAATAATTCCTTTTCCTAGTGAAGAAGTAACCCCGCCGGTTACAAAGATGTACTTAGTTGAATTAGACATAATCTTGTTTAGTAACTACGGGGGTCAAAGGTAGTCGAAATTTAGGTCCTGCAAACAAAAAAAATGAATAAAAATTGACAATTGATTAACAAAATTTGGAACTGGATGTTAATAAGTGGGTTAAGAGTGCAGTATGTTTGAATTAAAATGAAACCACTATTTTTAAAGAATGATTAACTCAGAAAAACCATACGACGAAATTGCGGAAATCTTGAAAGAGAAAGATGCTAGGCTGAAACAAATAATTGAATCTGTAAAGGATCCAATAGTACCTGAGCCAAGTGTTGATATTTATTTTGATTTATTGCAATCAATTGTTTCGCAACAGCTATCAGTTAAGGTCGCTGCTATAATTTGGCAACGATTTTTAGATCTTTTTCCAGATCAGTATCCAACTGATTGTGTTTTGCAGCAAGAAACAGATGAAGTTTTAAGAGGTGTAGGATTGTCACGACAGAAAGCAAACTATTTGCGAAATGTAGCTACATTCTCAATTGAAAATGGGATGGATTTTGAATTGTTAAGCGCAAAAACAGATGATGAAATTATTGCTTATTTAACGCAAATTAAAGGAGTAGGGAAGTGGACAGTGCAAATGGTGTTAATGTTTCCAATGGACCGGCCAAATGTATTTCCTGTTGACGATTTAGGAATTCAAACAAAAATGATTGGTCATTATAATTTGAAAGGAGAAAAAAAAGAGCTCAGAAAACAAATGTTAGCTATTGCGGAAAGTTGGGAACCTTATTGCAGTTTGGCAAGTAAGTATTTGTGGGGATCAACCTTAAATGTCATCTAAGATATTGGGATCAATTTGAGTTTTCGTTTTACTATAGTATCGTTTAAGAAGATAATAGAAAATAACGCAGGCTAATAAACCAAATGGAAGTCCCAAAAAGGCTATAGCGATATCACTCATGTTTGAAACATATATCCACCCATATGCTTCGGCAACACCTAATAAAACACCTCCAATAAAGGTTCCAAGGTAGTACATGCCAATTCCCATAAACCCCAATACCCATTGAAGCCAAACTTCTTTATTAAATCTGTATGCTAAATCAAAAAAGGATTTCCCTACATAAAACATGACTAATATGCCTAACATATAATAGGGAACAGGGGTTCTAGCTTAACTCTTCTTGTAAACCAATCATTTTTAAAAGCGATACGGCACATTCAATTCCTTTATTGCCATGTTTACCGCCAGAACGATCTATAGACTGTTGTTTGGTATTGTCTGTTAATACACAAAAAGAAACGGGTGTATTATATTCCATGTTCACAGCCATAATACCTTGTGTGGCTCCTTGACAGACAAAGTCAAAATGTTTTGTTTCACCTTGAATAACGCATCCAATGGCAATGACTCCATCTAAGTCCTGATCAGCTTCTAGTAAAAACTGACAGCCTAAAGGCAATTCAAACGTACCGGGTACGTTTTTAACAATTATATTTTTTTTCTTGACGCCATTCTCTCGCAAGGCCTCAATTGCCCCACTCATTAAAGGGGTTGTAATGTCATCATTCCATTCTGAAACAACAATGCCGATTCTAAAATCGGCACCGTTAGGAATAGTTCCTTTCTCGTATTGAGATAAATTTTTATTTGCTGTAGCCATTAGTTTTTAACTCTTGCTATATACTTATCAACTTCTAAAGCTTCCTCACTCTTACTCCAATCTTTCTTGATTTTTTCGTAAGCCGCTAAAGCGTCATCATTTTGTTCAAGTGCCTCGTAAGCTAATCCAGCTTTCATTAAATACATTGGCGAAGTAAATTCATTAACTTCTCTTGATGCAGCTTCTTCAAACAATCCAGCCGCAGTTGAATAATCATCTAACTCTACATAGCAATCTCCTTTTAAGCCAATTACCATTGATCCAACAATAATGTCTTCAAAATCACATTCGTCAAAATAATCAATAGCATCTTCGAATGCACCTTGATCCATTGCAGCAAGTGCCATGGTATAGTTAGCAATGTTTCCACCAGAAGTACCTGAGTATTCGTCAGCAATTTCTTCCATTCCATCAAAATCCTCAGATCCTGAAATAGCTAATCCTAAAGAATCTTGTTCAAATTCATAATAAGCTGGCCAATATGCTTCTCTCGATTCTAGCTCGTGCGGCTCTGAAATAAATTTTTGGTATCCAATAATACCTAAAATTATTACGACTATAGCTCCAACACCAATAGCGAGAGGCTTCTTATATTGATCAATGAAACTCTCAGTAGATGTTAATTGCTCTAACTCATCCGTCTTAGCCTGAGCTTTCGTTTGTTTTTTACTTTTTGCCATTTTACTTTCGAAATATTGTGCAAAATTAATTTTTTTTTGGTTCAAATTGCGATAAAATGCAGATTTTTACGATCTGATTGATTTCGCGCTAAATTCAAGTATGATAAAAAAGGAAAATAAAAATATAGTTTTACCCATTTTATTGGTGTTAATCATGCTTGGTTTAACTTGGAATATTGGTGGCAATACTCCGCGAACCGAATTTGTTTTCTTCATAGCGCAATATCTTTTACTGTTCACAACTTTCTATATTTTTTGGTTGAACAAAGCAGGGTTAAAGTTTAGTCATTTTTTTATTGTAGCAATATTATTGCGGGTAATTCTATTGTTTGCCACACCAGAATTGTCCAATGATTTTTATCGGTTTATTTGGGATGGAGAACTCATAGCGGATGGATACAACCCTTTTGAAAGAAGACCTGTGGACATGTTTCATACTTTTTTTACGCATAACGAGGTTTATCAAACTTATTATGATGATTCCTATAGACGAGTACTTTTTGTAGGGATGGAAAAACTTTCGCAAGATCATTATACTTGTTATCCCGTTTTAAATCAACTTCTATTTTTTATTCCTGCTATGTTCAGTGACACTATTGCAGGCAATGTAATAGGTTTAAAAATAATTGTCATTCTTGCTGATATTGGAGCAATTATTTTTGCAAAAAAAATTGCCGAACATTTAAAAATAGCAGTGCACAATATTTGGCTCTACGGGCTTAATCCGTTTATAATATTAGAGTTTTCAGGAAATCTTCATTTTGAAGGGGTAATGATTTTCTTTTTACTTGGTGCTATTTATTTTGTATTAAGGAACAATTGGCTTTGGGGAGGAGTTTTGTTAGGATTAGCCGTGCAAGTAAAGTTAATTCCGTTAATGCTCATTCCGTTTTTCTATAAAAAATTAAGATGGCAAAATGCAATTGGTTTCTCGGCCTTGACCGCATTTGTGGTGCTAGCAGTGGGAGGTTTAATGCTGAATGAAGTTTATTTGGCTAATATGATGGAAAGCGTCAATGAATATTTTATTCGTTTTCAGTTCAACGGAAGTATAGCTTATATTGTTAGTGCAATTGGTTTTAAAGTAATTGGGTGGGATCCTATAATGTATACGGGGCCCGTTTTATCCATGATTTCTACAATAGGAATTTTAGTATTGGCAGTTTTAAAGGCTTACCGCAAAGATTTGGATATGATAACAGGGATGTTATTTGCCTTTATGATATACTATAGTTTAACAGCTACAGTCCATCCATGGTATATTAGTCTTATTTTGGTATTATCCATTTTTACGCAATATAAATTCGGTTTAATTTGGTCAATTGTAATTATGCTGAGCTATTATGCATATTCTACCCCTGGTTTTAAAGAGAATATGGTTTTAAATACAGCGGAGTATATTATCGTTTACGGAATATTGATTTACGAGATTTATAAATATTGGGATAAGAGAGCAGTAGGCATTCAGTTGAAAGAATTTTTTAGTTCTCAGGAAAAAACATAAACATGGCAGAAGAAGTATTCATACCAATTGATCGAAAAAAAATGATTTTGATGACCGCATTGTATTCTGTTTTGGGAATAGGTGCATTTTTGGTGACTTATTATTTAGGAGAAAATCAAGATTGGGTTAGCCCAACTGTATTTAAAGTTGCATCAATAGTAGTGTTATTGTTTTTTATGGTGCTGGCAGGAACTTTTGCTAAAAATGTAAAAAGTACAATTGCAGGACTAACAATTAATAGAAAAGGAATAGATGATCAATCTAATTCGATCAGTTCAGGATTAATTTATTGGAAAGATATTAAGGGGATTTCAAAAGTGAAAACACCAGCTACTAAATATGTTTTAGTAATGGTGAAAAAGCCACAGAAGTATATTGATAACGCGAAAAACAATGCCATTAAGCGATTACTAAATCATAATTTAGCCAATTATAAAACGCCTATTGTGATTAACGTAACGGCCTTGCAAACTAGTTTAGATGATTTGGAAAAAATCATTGCAGAATATTCCGGAAGGTTTGGAACTAAATAAAGAAATTATGAAAGTAGATATTTTAGCAATTGGAGCACACCCTGATGATATTGAATTATCAGCTGCAGGAACAATAATGCAGCAAATAAGTTTGGGAAAAAAAGTAGCAATTGTTGATTTGACAGAGGGAGAATTAGGATCAAGAGGAACAATTGAAACGCGTTACGCCGAAGCGGCAGATGCATCTGAAATAATGGGTGTTTCCAAGCGTGTTAATTTGAATTTAGGAGATGGCTTTTTTGATTTTTCAAAAGCGAATAAGTTGAAGATCATTGAGCAAATTCGATTTTTTCAACCAGAAATAGTTTTGGTTAATGCTTATTCTGACAGACACCCAGATCATGGTAAAGGAGCTACTTTAGCAAAAGAGGCATGTTTTCTTTCTGGATTGGTTAAAATTGAAACAGAGATGGATGGTGTAGCTCAAGCTAAATGGCGTCCAAAAGCAGTTTATGGATATATTCAAGATCATTATTTAAAACCTGATTTTGTGGTAGACATTACTCCATTTATTGAGCGCAAGTTAGAAGCTATCCAAGCATATAAAACGCAGTTTTTTAATCCAAAATCAACTGAGCCAAACACGCCAATTTCAAGTAAAGAGTTTTTAGACTTTTTAAAAGGACGCTGGAGCGAATTTGGTAGAAGTATAGGAACGCAATACGGCGAAGGATTCACAGTTGATCGCCCAATTGGAATCAAAGATATTTCAGATTTATTGTAGTTCGTTTTTTAACATTACAAGATTTAAATGAATTTAGTAGAAAAAGATAAAAATTACGTTTGGCACCCGTTTACACAAGCGCTAAATGCTGCAGACCCAATTCCAATTACTACCGCTAAAGGTGCTTGGTTATTTGATGAGGATGGGAAAAAATATTTGGATGCAAATTCATCTTGGTGGACAATTAATCATGGCCATGCACATCCGTATATTGCAAAAGCAATTCATGAGCAGTTTTTAAAGATGGATCATGTAATTTTTGCAGGAGCAACACATCCGAAAGCGGTGGAAACGGCTGAGCGAATTGTTAAAAGTTTGCCGGAAGGATATCAAAAGGTGTTTTTCTCTGATAATGGATCAACAAGTGTTGAAATTGGGATAAAAATGATCTACCAATATTGGTATAATAAAGGCATTACTAAAAAACGTTTTTTAGCAATTGAAGGAGCTTACCATGGTGATACATTTGGTGCAATGTCAGTAGGGCAAAGAGGTTATTTTAATAAACCTTTTGAACATTTGTTTTTTGATGTTGACTTTATTCCTTTTCCTACAGCAGAAAACGGAGCAGAGATATTGGCTAAAATGGAGGAACTTTTTGCAACGAATGATTTTGCAGGATTTATATTTGAACCATTGGTGCAAGGGGCAGCTGGTATGCGAATTTATGATTCAAGCTGGTTGAACAGTGCGGTTGCTTTAGCCAAAAAGTATAACGTGTTAACCATTGCTGATGAGGTAATGACCGGTTTTTATAGAACAGGGACTATGTATGCGATTAATCAAATTTCAGAAACGGCAGATTTTGTTTGCATGTCTAAAGGAGTTACAGGTGGTGTTATGCCAGTTGGGTTGACTGTAACAACGCAAAAAGTTTTTGATGCATTTTTATCAGAAGATACAAGTAAAGCGCTTTTACATGGACATTCGTTTACAGGTAATCCTCTTTCTTGTGCAGCAATTTGTGCTTCGCTTGATTTGTTTGAGCAAGAGGATACTATAAATTCAATAAATAGAATTGCGAACGCACACCAAGACTTTTTAAAGAAGCACGGCGCTAATCCGATCTTTAAAAATGCTAGAGCCTTAGGTACAATATTGTCATTAGAGGTTGAAGTAGGAGAGGAAACCAGTTATTTTTCTGCAATAAGGTTAGAAGCATATAATTTTTTCCTAGAGAATAATTTATTAATGCGCCCTCTTGGAAACGTCATATTTATTAACCCACCTTATTGCATAACTGACGAAGAGTTAGACCACGCCTATGAGAAGGTGATGGAGTTTTTAACCAATATGAAGTAATTGAACTAAGAGTCTATGTAGGCCTTAATAATGTCAAGTGAGCTTACCATGCCAATTACTTGTCCATTGTCCATTACAACTAAGTGATGCACGCTGTGCTTAATCATGGTTTTAGCAGCATCCTCAACACGGTTGTTTTTGAGTACAATATGGACTTTATCAGTCATGATATCAGCCACGGTTATGTTTTCGTCGTGTGCCTTTGCCAAATCGCTTGAACTTAAAATACCTGTAATTTCTCCATCCTCTTTTAATACAGGAATCGCATTAATAGATTTACGGTTGATTAATTCGCGTGTGTGTTTGAGTTTTGTCTCTTCTCTTGTTACTACAACAGGTGAGCTCATTATTTCTTCAATCTTCATCTTTTTTAGCTTTTAGGATAAATTTAAGGCCAATTAAATCGAGTTTATTTGACAATTATCAGCACTGCACATAAACTTTGTCAATAAAACCTGCTTTTGATGATTCATCATTCCGTAAAAGGGAATAGCTTTGCAAGAGATTATCTTTTTTCGTTGAATCACCAACGCCAAGTTGAAATTCTACGTAAATTGGTTAACGAGTGTTGAATAATGGGGAAATATATTTTAATTATAACATTTTTTGTATCGAGCAGCTTCGCTCAAATAATTAATGAAATATGCCCTTCTAATACTAAGGTTCACGAAGATTTTTTTGCAGGTTTTTTAGATTGGATTGAAATTTATAATCCAACAGAAGAGATTATTGTAATGACAGGGTATACCATGTCTGATGAATTAAGCAATCCCAATAAGTGGACTTTTCCTGCAATGACACTCATGAGTTCGGGAATTATTACAATTACAGCTTCAGACAATCCAGTGCTTTCACAAACAATAAATTTTGCTTTTCCTATAAGGGGAGGAACTGTTTATATGTTTTCGCCTGAAGGGGAATTAGTTGACTCATTGATGTATCCTGCTTTGCAAACAAACCACTCGTATGGACAAATTGATTCTAATTTCTATTATTTTGAAACACCAACCCCTGGGCATCATAATTATGAAGGCGTTGGATTTAAAGGTTATGCCAATAGTCCCTTAGTTAATTTAGTTTCTGGAGCGTATGCTGCAGAGACGGAAGTATCTTTAAATGCGATTTTGCCAAGTGAAACAGTCTATTATTCATTCAATGGCACAAATCCTGAAACCGCAACGCTTTATGATGTTCCGTTTGCCATTGGTGAGACAAAAAGCATGCGAGCAATTGCCACAGCAGACTCTATGATAAACTCGGCCTCTGTGTATCGTACATATTTTGTAAACGAGCATCATGATTTACCCATTGTTAATATCGGGGTTGATAGTTTAGATCTTTTTGATGCCGAAACAGGCATTTACATGATGGGGCCAGATGCTGTTGATACTCCACCACATTTAGGAGCGAATTTTTGGGAGGATAAAGAAGTGCATATTTATTACGAATATTTTGATGAAGGATTTCATTTAGATGATGCTATGAATTGCCATATAGAGGTTTTCGGTGGAATAGGTTCGCGTTGGCGTGCAATGAAATCAATTCAACTGAGGGGAAAAAAATCTTACGAGAAAAAGTATTTCACATTTGAATATTTTGAAGAAAAGGAAATTGCAGAGTTTAGACGATTGGTTTTAAGAAACGGAGGAAATGATTTTTGCAATTCGTGTATGAAAGATGCAGCCTTGCATAATTACTTTATTCAAAGTGGACTTAATGTTGATTTGCTGGCTTACAATCCGGTGGTGGTTTATATTAATGGGCATTATTGGGGAATTCAAAATATGCGTGAAAAAGCAGATCGTTATTATATCCAGTCAAATTATGGGCTTGATCCTGATGAGGTAAATCTTTTGGGACAAGCAACATTAGATGAAATTGATGGCGAAGCGACAGAGTTTATTGCTTTAAATAACTATGCAAAAGCAAACAATTTAGCAGATGAATTGCATTATAATTGGGTAGATAATCGATTAGATATAAATTCATTTGTAGATTATTTTATCATTCAGTTATATGTTAATAATCGTGATTGGCCCAACTTTAACTTAAAGCTTTGGAATGCAGATGGGCATGAAAAATGGCGGTACATCTGTTATGATATGGATGTGGGGCTGAGATATAATGGGGATGGATTGATCGAGCAGCAAAGTTTAGCGTTTATATTGAATAATCTGACGAGTACAAATCCACATGTGCAAATTTTAGATGCTTTATTGGATAATGCAGAGTTCCGGCGTTATTTTATCAACCGTTATTGTGACTTATTAAACACCACATTTGATCCTGAAAAAATGTTTGGTGGAATTGTTGATCAAAAACAATTGTTAGAAAATGACATGGAAATGCACTATACAAAGTGGTGTGGAGACATTGCAGATTGGCATGAAAGGTTTACAGGACAAAGAGGGTTTATAGAGGCGAGAGAATCAATTGTTCATGAAGAACTTTCTCAAGTATTTGATATGCCAGAAGCTGCAAACATGACATTTGATGTATTTCCTGCTGGTGCAGCAACAATTCAATTAAATACATTAGAAATATTGGAACTTCCTTTTACAGGGAGTTACTTTAATACGAATAAAATTGACTTAACCGCCGAAATTAAATTGGGAGAAATATTCAAATATTGGGAAAACCTTCGAACAGGAGAGCGTATTGCTTCATTGCAAATTCAAATTGATCCAGTAGATCAAGATCAATGGGTTGTTGTTTGCCATTCAACCGATATTTTTGAGCTAAAAACTGCGCCAAACCCTAGTGAGAGTGAGATTGCCGTTAGTTTTTCTATTTTAGAGGCTAGTACTGTTGAAATTAGTTTGGTTGATTTACAAGGTAAGGTGGTAAAGTCTACTTTATATCCTGAAAACTTTATTAGAGGTAGGCATGAATTAATTATTGATGTTGCTGATTTACAGGCAGGACAATACATTTTATTCTTAATAACAAATTATGGAAGAGAGGCAAGTCAAATTATTAAATTGTAACTTACAATTTATAATATAAAGTTCCGTTAACGGATACGATAATTTGAAAGAGGTAATCCAATGAAAAGCATTAGCGTAATTTTTCTTTTGCTCTTATCCATGGCTGGTTTTAGTCAGGTTATTAATGAAATATGCCCTTCAAATGTTGATAATTTTGAAAATGAGGAAGAAGGGTTTACAGATTGGGTAGAGCTGTGGAACAATAGCGGAGCAGATTTGTCTTTAAGTGATTATTATATTACAGACGATAGATATGATCCTACAAAATGGCCTATTGAGTCAGGTGGTCCGCTCGAAGATGGTAACTATATTGTCATTTCAGCAAAAGAACTTCCTGAGGAAATTGAAACTATTCCCTTTTCTTTTAAAAGAGGCGGAGGAAATGTCTACTTAGCTAATTCTTCAGAGGAATTAATAGATTCAATTATTTATCCGCAATTGCAGCCTAATGATTCTTATGGACGCTATGCAGACAAATGGTTTTACTTTGACACTCCAACACCTGAAGCAATTAATACCACTGCAACCGGGTTTAAAGGTTATGCAAGTTCTCCAAAGTTTAACAGAGTGCCTGGAGAATATAGTAAGGGAACAAACATTACATTGCATACGCCAAACGACACTGAAGCGATTTACTATTCTTTGAATGGCACTAATCCAATTGAAGGGAATCTTTACACTGGACCAATTGTATTGCAAAAAACGAATAGTATTAGAGCCATAGCAGTGGCAGATTCTTTAATACCTTCCCCGGCGGCTTTTAGCACTTATTTTGTTGATGTTAATCATCAACTACCAATTGTAAACCTGAACTTAGATAGTCTAGAATTGCTAGATGAAATCATTGGAATTTATGTTTTAGGGCCAGATGCAGATCCTGAATATCCCTATTACGGTGCCAATTTTTGGAAAGACATTGAAATTCATGCGTTTTATGAATATTTCGACACCGCAATGGTTATGCATGAGTCTTTAGATTGTGGTGTTAAAATTCATGGTGGAACCGTGTCATCAACGCGCCCAATGAAATCTCTCCGCCTAGTTGCACACAACCGTTATGAAAAAGAATCCTTTACCTATCCATATTTTGATAATAAGGATGTGAACTATTTTAAACGATTATTGCTTCGTAATTCTGGAAGTGATTTTAATCGAACCCATTTAAAAGATGGTGTGCTGCATCAATTTTTATTGGATCATGAGCTAAATGTAGATGCGCAGGGCTATCAACCAGTTGTGGTTTATATTAATGGTTTGTATTGGGGGATTCACAATATGCGAGAAAAATTGGATAAATATTATCTTGCAAGTAATTATGGAATTGACCCTGAAACAGTCAACCTTTTAGAGGAAGAAGAGTTATATGTAATTGCGGGTGATTCTGCTGAGTTTGTAGAAATGCGTGATTTTGTGGTTGCGAATGATATGACAAATCAAACGAATTATGATTGGGTGGCTGCAAGATTAGATTTAAATTCAATGGTTGATTATTTTATCATGGAACTTTATGTCAATAATCGTGATTGGCCGTACAATAATCTTAAATTATGGAATTCTGCTTCAAATCCACAATGGCGTTATTTTTATTCTGATTTGGATGCTGGAGTAAAGTATTATGGACCAGATTTAATTGATTTTCATAGTCTGGAATATATTTTAGGACCATATGGAGATGGTAATGTACATGTTGTAATTTTCAAAAAAATGTTGGAAAATTCAGAGTTTCAACGCTACTTCATTAATCGTTATGCTGATTTGATGAATACGGTTTTAGAGGGAGACTACATTATAAACTACATATATAAAGCCAAAGAAAAATTAAATCCTGAAATGCAACGCCACTTTTATAAATGGTACGGCATTTATGAAGAATGGAATGAGAACTTCCATGATTATGACAAGTTTTTTAATGATAGAGTAGCCATAGTTCAGAATGAATTGTCAGTAGTTTTTGATAAAGAGGCCGCTTTGGATGTTTATGTAGGGATGTATCCTTCAAAGGCTGGGATAATTGAATTAAATACAATTGAATTAGATAGTTTTCCGTTTATAGGAAAGTACTATTCTGAGAATAGAATTGATTTAACTGCTTTAGCAAATGAAGGAGAAACGTTTCTGCATTGGGAAAATTTAAGAACTGGAGAAATTGTAGAGAATATTCACATTCAAATTGATCCTACAATTGGAGATAGTTTAATAGCCGTTTTTGAATCACCCAACTCTCCATTTGAACTGACTCTTTATCCTAATCCTTTAAGCACTCATGGAGAGCTTAACTTCTCATTGGAGGAATCAGATGAGGTGAAGATTCAGTTATTCAATTTACAAGGACAATTTATTGCTGAGTTATCTTATGAGTATTTGGCAAAAGGAAGTTACGCCCGCAAGTTTAACTTTGAGCATTTGGTTGCAGGTAATTATTTGGTTCGAGTAGTCACTCCGTCAGCAAACGAATCCATTCAATTTGTGAAATTATAAGTTGAAGAACTTCTATCTATACAATTGTTGATAGCTACTATATCTAATCTTTAACCATAAAAAAATCCTCTGCACATTAGCACAGAGGATCCCAATTTAATTTTCTTCTTAGGAGAAATTATCCATTTACAATTTCGTCGTATTCTTCCATGAATGTTTCATCATCTTCATACCATTGCTTCACTTTATTCATAATTTCATCTGCCTTTTCTTTTTGTCTCATTTTAACAAAATAGCGAGCATATTCCATCACTCCTATTCTCATGATGTCGAAATCAACCTCTCTCCAGTCCTCAACACTTTCAATAGCATCTAACCTTGCCTGAGCCTCTTTTACAGTAAGTTTGGCACTTCCTTTATCTTTAATTTGATATTGACAAGCAGCTAATAAAAAGTATGATCCTACATCTTTAGGGTCCAATCTTTGTAATTTCATTATTGTTCCTCTTAATCGGCTATAATCTTGCTGGTCAACCATGTTTTGAATTTCCTCTACTACAGAAGATTTAATTTCTGTGTAGTAATTCATATGCTCAGCATACATAGAACCATCTTTATCCTTTTTTAATGCTTTTCCAGCCATACCAATTGCTTGATTGTAAGCTTTAGGATAATCGTCTATAAAAATATCGTCTTTAGACATTTCAAAATATCCTTTTGAAGCATATAAATATGGTAGCGCGTCTTTTTTAGTCTTATCGTTTCCAATATACTTTTCTGCTTTTGAAACTAATTTTTCATAGTCACCATCAGCGTAATAGATTAATAAATCATCATATAATGGCGGTTGCGCAGATGCTTGAAAAGCACACCCCATTGTAAATAAGAATAAGAAGAATAAATTTTTCATTGTATTTCGTTTTTTCTATTAAACTCAAATATGATGCCGAAAGTTACACAAATCTGGTCATTAACTAAAATTTAACAAGTTTAATCTTTGTGGAATTTAAGCAGAATTTCAAGTATATCAATTGCTGCAGTTGCAATTTTCGTTCCAGGTCCAAAAATCCCCATTACACCGTGCTCATATAAAAAGTCATAGTCTTGCGCAGGGATTACTCCTCCGGCAACTACCATTATATCATTTCTGCCATGTTTTTCTAATTCTGCAATAACTTGCGGAATTAAGGTTTTATGACCGGCAGCCAATGAGCTTACACCTAATATGTGTACATCATTCTCAATGGCTTGCATAACCGCCTCTTCAGGTGTTTGAAATAAAGGTCCAATATCAACATCAAAACCAATATCAGCAAATGAGGTTGATATTACTTTAGCTCCTCTGTCATGCCCATCTTGCCCCATTTTGGCCACCATGATTCTTGGGCGACGTCCTTCATATTCGCTAAATTCATCCGCCAAGTTTTTGGCTTTAATAAAATCGTTGTCATCCATAGCTTCTGCTGAATATACGCCTGATATAGACCGAATGGTTGCCTGGTAGCGTCCAAAAACTGCTTCCATAGCATCAGATATTTCTCCTAATGAGGCACGGTAACGCGCACAAGTAACTGCAAGTTCTAAGAGGTTAGCATTAGACTTTGCTCCTTCTGTTAATGCTTTTAAAGCATTTTGTACAGCAACTTCATCTCTATCAGCCTTCATTTTATTAAGGCGCTCAATTTGAGATAAACGTACTTGTGTATTGTCAATTTCTAAAATGTCAATCGGCTCTTCTTCGTCTAACTGATAACGGTTTACACCAACAATAATATCTTTATTAGAATCAATTCGGGCTTGTTTTCGTGCCGCGGCTTCTTCAATCCTAATTTTCGGAATTCCAGCTTCAATGGCTTTTGCCATTCCTCCTAATCCTTCAATTTCAGTAATATGTTCCCAGGCTTTTTCAACTATTTCCGCCGTTAACTTTTCTACATAATAGGAACCTGCCCAAGGATCAATAATTTTAGTAATGCCTGTTTCTTCTTGCAAATAGATTTGCGTATTTCTCGCAATTCTAGCAGAAAAATCTGTAGGTAAAGCAATGGCTTCATCTAAGGCATTAGTATGTAATGATTGTGTTCCGCCTAATGCAGCAGCCATAGCTTCAATACAAGTGCGGGCTATATTATTATAAGGATCTTGCTCTGTTAAACTCCAACCAGATGTTTGACAATGCGTACGCAATGCCAAAGATTTTGGGTTTTTTGGAGAAAATTCAGCCACCATTTTGGCCCAAATCATTCGTCCGGCGCGCATTTTAGCGATTTCCATGAAGTGATTCATTCCAATGGCCCAAAAGAAGGATAAACGTGGCGCAAAGCTGTCAATATCCATTCCAGAAGCAATTCCTGCTTTTATATATTCTAATCCATCAGCCAATGTGTATGCTAGTTCCAAATCAGCCGTAGCTCCAGCTTCTTGCATGTGGTAACCAGAAATTGATATAGAATTAAACTTGGGCATATTTTGCGAAGTATATTTAAATATATCTGCAATTATGCGCATTGAATGTTGTGGAGGATAGATATAGGTGTTTCTCACCATGAATTCTTTCAAAATATCATTTTGAATCGTTCCTGCCAGTTTTTCAGCAGATACTCCTTGCTCTTCTGCTGCAACAATATAAAAAGCTAAAATTGGAATAACCGCCCCGTTCATAGTCATTGATACGGACATTTTATCCAACGGTATTTGATCAAAGAGAATTTTCATGTCCTCAATAGAATCAATAGCAACGCCTGCTTTACCTACATCACCAACTACTCTTTTATGGTCAGAATCATATCCTCTATGCGTTGCCAAATCAAAAGCAACTGAAAGTCCTTTTTGTCCTGCAGCTAAATTCCTTCTATAAAAAGCATTTGATTCTTCAGCCGTGGAAAAACCTGCATATTGGCGAATGGTCCATGGGCGCATGGTGTACATGGTAGAATAGGGGCCACGTAAATTAGGCGCAATTCCTGAAACAAAATTCAAATGTTTCAAGCCTTCCGTATCGGCTTTTGTATAATAGTTTTGAATTCCAATTTTTTCAGCAGTTTCAAAAATTTCCTTTTTTTCCGTATTGGTTGATGCGGATTGAAACTCAGGTTTTATATGATCAAATTTTACTCTATTCATCTGGTTCAATTATTAGGGAAATGATTTTCTAAGTGAAACGGTTGTAATGCTATAAACGCTGTAGGCTGGTCAGTGTTACAGTCAGTGCTATTAACCCAAGCCTCTGCAGCGTTTGGATGTTTGTTAACTCCTAAGAACGTACTTGAATTATCGACCATGTCTGCAATCAGCTGTTTTTGGTTCTCGGCAATTTTGTTTTGAACAACGTTGTTGCGAACCGCGGCTATAAGTCCACCATTTTTTTCAATTTCTTGAAACAGCGTCCAACTTTTAGTTAATAATTGTTTGCTTATAGCTTCTATTGCGTAAGAACCACCACTAGGGTCAAGAACTTTATCTAAGTAGGCCTCTTCCTTTAAAACCAATTGAATGTTTTTTGCAATTCTTTCAAATCGTTCCACTTCTTGTGGTGTACCGTGTTGCCCGTAAGTAATCGTTAATACATCACAGCCTCCAATAACGGCAGACATAGCTTGTGTCGTCTCTCTTAATGGATTGTTATTCTTATCATTTTGTGCTAAATGGCGTAAACTAGTTTTAGCATATATTACTGGGCTTTTAATCTCATAAGTAGCGTCATAACCTTTAAATACAAGTTGAATCAAATCTTTTATGACACGATATTTAGCAATGTTTACAAAGTAATTTTCATTGACACTAAGCTCTACAACCAAACCTTCATTTATTTCTGATAAAGAACATCCTTGGTCTTTCAAAAACTGGATATATTCATTCATATGTGCAATTGCAAATGCAAGTTCTTGAATTGTAGAAGCACCGGCACTGCCATAAACGGAACCAGAAACCCAAATGGATTTATTGTTGTTGTGTTTTTGATAAACCGCTAAAAAATCATCAAGTTCAACTTGCCAATTTCCTGCTGCAAGGTTCATTCCTATCACATCATAGTTTATAACTGATTCTGATGGAACTTTTGTGCTTAAGGCTGTCAACTTATCTGCAAAAGTAATATCGCTTGCAATATAATTGAATTGAACATCCTTTGTCAGTTGATCAAAATTGGTTTCAGAATTCACTTTTAAACCAATTGCGTCAATCCCTTCGTTAAGGCCGTTCAAAATCTTTGCATTATTTGAAAATTCTTGACGTATTTTCCAAGAATTATTTGCTTTAGAGAGGTTGCGACTCAATCCTTTGTCAGTATTGTCTATTGTATTGTCACCATGATGGTAGGCTACAATTTCAAGATCTGGCTCTGGTTTAGATGTCAAAACACTTAGAGGTTTTCCTTTTAGGTCCGTCTCTATTTTTTCCATCCAGTCAGCATTGCTAACAGATGAAAAATCTTTAAAGATCTCGTTTATACTCATAAAAATGCGTTTCAATTATCGACAAAACGGAAGTGCGTTTTATCATTTGTCAAATTTAACAGTTTTGAATGATTTTAGGACTTAGTTTATATAATCCATAATAATCTTAAAAATGATTCCCAATATCCCACAAGAAGCAATAAAGCCAGATACAAAATATTGCTTAAAGGAATACCCTTTTTTTTGTACCATCCATCCTGATATTAGCCCGATAACCAAAGAGATTGATACTACATATACAATAGCTGTTAATCCGCTCATTTGTCAAAATTTTTAGATTTTTCCCAATAAGCATCCATTGCAGGTAAATCCATTTCACTAATCTCTTTTCCGTCTTTTTTAGTTTCAGCCTCCATCCACTGAAAACGATTAATGAATTTTCGATTTGTTTTTGCTAAAGCATCTTCAGGGTTAACTCCTATCCAACGTGCATAATTAATCATTGAAAAAAGTACATCTCCAAATTCTTCCTCCATTTTTTCTTTATCCCCAGCTTCAACCTCTACATGTAGCTCTTCAATTTCTTCTTTTACTTTATCCCATACTTGGGTTTTATTTTCCCATTCAAAACCAATCCCTTTCACTTTGTCTTGAATTCGAGTGGCCTTAACCATAGCAGGTAAGGATTTAGGAACACCTTCTAAAACAGATTTTTTCCCTTCTTTAAGTTTCAGTTTTTCCCAATTTGCTTTTACCTCTTCTTCGTCCTGCACTTCAACATCACCATAAATATGCGGATGTCTGTAAACCAATTTGTCACATATTGCGTTAAGTACATCAGAGATGTCAAATTCGCCCGTCTCAGAAGCAATTTTAGAATAAAAAACCATGTGTAACATTAAGTCACCAATTTCACCTTTTAACTCATTCATGTTTCCGTCTGTTATGGCGTCTGCCAGTTCATACGTTTCTTCAATAGTTAAATGGCGAAGCGATTCAAGCGTTTGCTTTTTGTCCCATGGACATTTTTCACGCAAGTCATCCATGATATTTAATAACCGCTCAAACGCTTTTAGTTTATGGTTCATTTTTTTAGTTTTGCGTAAAATTAAATTAAACTTCGCATTTTGAGATTAGTTTTACTTTTTTTGTTGATAATGTTTCAGTTGAATGGGCAAGCTCAGTTAGAGGGGCCATTTTCAATATCTTTGTCGCCTAAAACGGGGCTTTTAATGGCGCATAGAGAAACTATGCATCATTTAGTAAAAGGGCGTCCAAATGCACTAGAGCTTGAGTTTTCAAGACAGGATACCTCTAAAGGTGCATACAGCCAAATTTATAGATATCCATCTAGAGGAGGTTCTTTTATTCTTCAAGACTATGGTAATCGTGAGGTATTAGGTACAAGTTTAACTTTTTTCAGATTTACAAAATATCCTATTTATCAAAGCGAAAAATGGGGGTTTATTGATTTTAGGTTAGGGCAAGGTTTAAGTTATATTACTGAGAAATATGATAAATACAGTAATAAAAAGAATATTGCTATAGGTTCGCATATTAATGGTTTTGTAAATCTTCAATTTTCTTGGACGAAACATTTTAATAAGTTTTTTGTTGGGGCAGGAATTGATTTTTCACATATTTCAAATTCAAGTTTAAAATCACCTAATCAAGGATTAAACACATTAACAACGTTTGCAACCATAGGTTATAATATGTACGAGCGCCAAGTGTATGATCAGCCCAAGTTTTCAATCGATTCTATTGAGACTGTTCGTAATTTTTCTAAATGGCATTTTCAATTTGTGTTTAGTTTGAAGCAAAACCTAGCAGATCATTTACAACCAAGAAACTTTGGTGTAGCCGCCTTGCAAGGTCTTTACCGCAAAAGACTAACTCCTGTTTGGGATGCAGAATTTGGAGTTGATTTAGTTTACAATGAAGCTAATCGTTGGTTTTATGACGTAACGCCAGA
This sequence comes from uncultured Crocinitomix sp., assembly GCA_937136425.1. Classification (GTDB taxonomy): domain Bacteria; phylum Bacteroidota; class Bacteroidia; order Flavobacteriales_D; family Crocinitomicaceae; genus Crocinitomix. Next base: position 80,350 of record CAKZON010000055.1, on the reverse strand, counting down.
GCCTATTTATGAAGGCTTCCTAATTGGCGGATATAGTGGAATGGCATTATCTGTCTATAAAACTCAAATTTATTTTGGTTTAGGTTTATATGCGCTCAATTTAATAAACCCAGCAGGTTGGATTTATAATAGAGTAGGTATTCGATTTAAAGGGGACGGTCCTTGGGATTTTTCTATTGGAATTAAAGCACATGTTGGTGTAGCAGATTATTTAGAGTGGGGGTTAGGATATAGTTTATAGAAAGATGAAGGATTTAAGTAATAAAAGATTGAATTTATTTTTTAAAAGCGTAATTGCTATTGCATTTTGCCTTGCTGTATTTTCTTGTAAAAAATCTGAAGATAGAAAGTGTTTAAAAGGTGCTGGGGATTATACTGAGATTTCAATTCCATTAGATTCTGTTCGTGCATTTCATTTAAACAAAAACATTAAATATCGCATTTATCAAGACGAAGGGTATAAGGTTGTTATTAAAGGAGGTGAAAACTTGGTTCCCAATATTGAGTTAGATAATCGAGATAATGTACTTTATGTTGACAACCGTAATAAATGTAATTTTTTAAGAGATCCTGAGAAGATAGTTGAGGTTGAAATTCATTATCCGTATTTAAAAAACTTTTACATTGATGCGTCTGATTCCGTAGTTTTTGAAAACACCGTTCGTGGGCACAAGTTTTCGGTTGAAATGCGAAATGGTGGAGGAAGTTTGGTTGCAGATGTTGATGTGATTGAAATTTCTATGGTTGTTTCAAATGGAGCGGGTGATTATACATTAACTGGAAAATCAGATATTGCCGAACTAAAAGTGCAGAACAATGGCGCTGGAAATGCAATAGGTTTTCGTTCTGTATACACTTATATATATCAGAACTCAACAGCAGATGTATTTATTAATTTAGACAACTCATCTGCATTAATTGTAATTGACGGAACGGGGGATGTCTTTTATAAAAATAAGGCGGGAAATATAATCTCTAACGGAGTGGGTTCTGGACAAATAATAAAATTATAACTGCTTAGATTACTGATTTTTCACATTTAATCTTAATTTTATTCCTTTAAAAACAATATTTAAACCAAAATCAATTATTATGCATAAACAAAGATTAGCCGTTATTATAGCCGCAGGAGCGGGGTTGATTGGTACGTTTTTACCATGGGTGAGCGTTTCAATGGGAATGTTCGGGAATTACACCGTAAGTGGAATTTCTATATGGCCTGGTATGTTAACCCTTTTAGCTTGTGTTGCAGCAGGTGTATTCGCATTTTTAGGAGATGATCGCAATACTGCAATCGAATCTTCTTATGTGAAGTTTGTAGCTATAGCTGGTGCTGTACCTTTTCTTATTATTTTATTAAACATTCTACGTGCTTTAGGTACTGGAGGGTTAGGAATTGGTATCTGGATTTCTTTATTGGCTACTGCGGCAATCATAGCTGTTCCATTCGTAATTAAAGACAGTGGTGAATTTGAAATGCCTACAAAAGACAGCATTAAAGACGAATTCAACGAAATAAAAGATAACTAATTATCAATTTATTTAAAAGCGCCATTATCCGATTTGGGTAATGGCGTTTTTTTTAATCTATAAATTATGAATAAAGACGAATTGCACGACGAAATAATAGAAGATTTAGGGGGACAAGTTTCTAACGGTCAGTTACCACAATTTTTAAATGTTTTAACCATATTAACGTTTATCGGAAGTGGACTAGCATTGATTGGTGGTTTTTATAATATTGCAACTCCTGAAAAACAACAACAACAGATTGATTTGTTAAAAAGTATGCCTAGTTCAAATATTTTTGGATCTGAATTTATAGAACAAGCGCAAGTAATGTTAGATAATTTGTACTTAATACAGGGATCGGCCATTGTAATGGCAATTGCTTGTTTGATTGGAGCTTATTTAATGCGAAAATTGAAAAAAACAGGGTACTATCTTTACATAGCTGCTTCTGTAATTAGTATAATTGTGCCAATAGCCGTATTAGGATTTGGGCTAATGGGAATAATTGTGATGCTGTCGTCTGTTTTCACAATAGCGTTTATAATAATGTACAGTGTTAACGTAAAGTACCTTTCTTAAGTTTGCTCAACAGTGCTTATTTATTTTGAATTTAAATGAATAATGTTACTTTTGAGATACTAAACTTAATAAAAACCAAAATCTAATTAATTATGTATTCAAGTAGAGGAATTTTAGAAACGAATCCTGCTTTGGCATGGGGAATAATAATAGTTGTATTTTTAATAGCTATTATTACAATTGCTGGATTGTGGAAAACTTTTGTTAAAGCAGGAAAGCCTGGTTGGGCTGCTATTATACCAATTTATAATTTAATAATACTAATCCAAATAGCGGAAAAACCAATGTGGTGGATAGCTATTTTCTTGGTTGGTGGTATAATTCCTATTGCAGGACCAATAGCAACGCTAGTTTTTGCCATTATGCTTCATATGGCAGTTGGCCGTAAATTTGGAAAGTCCGAAGGGTTTGGAGTAGGATTGGCTCTTTTAGGATTTGTCTTTTATCCAATTTTAGGCTTTGGAGACTCCGCTTATGAAGGTTCTGATGAATTAACTAATGATGAAATTTTAGATGCTTAATGGTTCTGAGGTTAGGCTCTTATTTAATTGATAAATCCTTGTAGAAAGGACTTCTGACTGCTCTAATGGAAACATTTTGCTATTTCAAAGAACTAAAGTTTATTAAAGAATGATAGAAGAAATAATTGACACGAACTCGAATTCTAATGATTCGGGATTGATAGTAAACGATTTGATTCAGAATGAATTAAAGAAAACTATAAAATGGACTATGTTTCTATCCATACTAGGGTTTATAGGACTTGGTTTTATGCTTATAGGAGCTTTGATAATGTTCGGTAATATGGGGAGAGGGTTTTATGGAGAACAAATGTTTGTGATGGCAATAACTTACATGATTATGGCTATTGTTTATTTTTTTCCAGTTTACTTTTTATATCAATTTTCGTCTAAAATGAAATCTGCATTAGAATTTGGAGGACAAGTTTCAATGAATGAGGCCTTCATTTATATGAGAAAACAGTATCAATTTATTGGTATTGTATCAATTGTGGTTATATCAATTTATATTTTAATGTTTTTATCAGCAATTGCATTTGTTGGTCGATACTAAAAAAATGGATTAATTGTGACAAAAACGCCTTGACGATTTCGTCAGGGCGTTTTTTGTTTCTGACTAAAACAATCCTTAAATTTGTACACGAAATTCGATAGAGATGAAATTAGCATTGATTACAATTGCATTATTAGGTTTAGGATTTGCAGGAATTGCAATAAAAATTTGGGGCAAAAAAGGCGGCAAATTTGAAGGTACTTGCGCAAGTAATAATCCAATGTTTAATGAAGAAGGCGAAAATTGCAGCTTTTGCGGAGCAAGACCAGATGAGCAATGCTTGAAAGAGGATGTTGTAGCTTAAGTTTTTATGGAGTTAATTAGCATAATATCTACCATTAGTTTAATACTTCTTGGTTTTGTGTTAATAGCTTTGGGCGTCCTAATTGTTCGCCACAAAAGTGCATTGAACTATTTTAAAAAATCGTCTAACGAAGAAATAGATGGATTAGATGAGGTTGAGGATACCCGCCAAGGACTTTTACCAAATGCAATGGCCGTCTTGAGTGATTCGTTCAATTTATTAGTTGCAGGTAAACAATCAGGTAGCCCAACAGATGCTCAAGACGAAGGGACTAATAAAACTGTAGTACTAATTGGTCAATCATTGATCGTTATAGGATACATCACAATTTTAACAGCTGTCATTTCCGTCTTAATGATGTTCAGTATGCGAAGTAGAATTAACTTCTAAAAGTTACAGTTCAATAACCTTTCTCGTAGTATACAATACTGCTATTATAGTAATCGCTAAAATAGAATAAGATGAAGTAACGGTATTAAACCGCTACATCATTTTCTCTCAATGCGTTATTTAAAGAAGTCTTTTTATCAGTACTTTCTTTTCTTTTTCCAATAATCAATGCACAAGGTACTTGATAATCTCCTGCCGGAAATTTCTTAGTATAAGAACCAGGTATAACAACGCTTCGTTCTGGCACAAAGCCCTTCATCTCAACTGGCTCATCACCTGTAATATCAATAATTTTAGTGGACATAGTCAACACTACATTTGCACCTAAAACAGCCTCGTTTCCTACACGAACTCCTTCAACTACAATACAACGTGAACCAATGAATGCATTGTCTCCAATAATAACTGGTGCAGCTTGTAATGGTTCTAATACACCACCAATACCTACACCTCCACTTAAATGTACGTTTTTTCCAATTTGAGCACATGAACCTACAGTTGCCCAAGTGTCTACCATGGTTCCTTCATCTACATAAGCGCCAATATTAACGTATGATGGCATCATAATAACACCTGAAGAAATATAAGCCCCGTAACGCGCTACAGCATGTGGTACAACGCGTATACCTTTTTCCTTATAATTGGTTTTTAAAGCCATTTTATCATGAAATTCAAACGGACCAACCTCAATAGTTTCCATTTTTCGAATTGGAAAATACATAACAACAGCCTTTTTTACCCACTCATTTACTTGCCATGATCCATCTTCGAGAGGTTCAGCCACTCTTAATTTTCCAGCATCCAAATCTGCAATAACAGCGTTAATAGCGTTTTGCGTTTCCTCATTTTGTAATAATTCGCGGTTTTCCCAAGCGTTTTCAATAATTGTTTGCATAGTCATGTATATCCATTAAATTTCGGTTCAAAGATAGCACTTGATCGATTAAACTTCTTTATTTTTGTGAAGAATAATTAACGAAATACAAAAGAGATGTTTGGAAACGGAATGATGAAAAAAATGCAAGCCATGCAAGAAAAAGCAGAGGAAGCAAAAGAGCGATTGAATCACATCAAATTAATAGGAGAGGCGAAAGAGGGAGCTGTGCGAATTGAGGTAAACGGAAACGGTGTTATTACTAATCTTTCTTGGAAAGATGATTTGCAAGGCGAAGAATTAAAACAGTTAATTATTACTGCTGCTAATCGTGCATTAGAACAAGCCAACAGAACTAAGGAAATGGAAATGGCACAAGCTGCCAAAGGAATTATTCCTGGAATGTAGGTGTCAATTCTTGATTGGGTTTCATGTAAATGGACTTAAGTTCGGAATGCAGTTTCCTGAGAGTTTCATTATTAATTCCGAGGAAATTACTAGTCATTTCATTAACTTTTTTATCAGAATTATAAAATTCCAATTTTAGTTTGGCAATAAGAATATGTTTTTTTCCATTTGTTGATTTTAACTCAGTTCTTAAATCGTCAAATTTTACTTTTACTAATTTGGAGGAGTAGAGAGATTCTTTATGAATTTCTATTATTTTTTGAGATAAATCAATGTTTATTTCACTAATTTTTGAACTTGTTAATCCAGTTAAAATTAAAGCAGCACCAAACATGGGACCAGCAAATGTCAATATTCCTGGATAGATACCATTATTAAATAGAGATATAAAATAGGATAGAATAATTGTCCCAATTATAAGTTCAAAGAAAAATAGTAATTTGACGCGCAGGTAGTGTTTGTACAAGTTTTTAAAATGGGGGTTTTTATATTTGTCTATTACCTCTAACATCTAAAAAGATTTCACGCAAAAATTAATTAAGATTAATAGTGCTGTTAATGAAAATAGCACAATGATAATCTTTGCGCCTTTGCGAAATTTAAATTGCAGGTGCAGTATTGCAAAAATTAGTGTTGCAATTAATGGAATAGTTGCTGGAAAAAGTTGAATACTTCCTAGAAAGTCACCGTGAATTAATAAGTCAACTGAACGTTGGAAACCACAACCTGGACATTCAATACCTAGCGTAGATTTCCAATGGCAATCAAGCATATATTAATAACGATAGTAATTGAAACCGCCGTGCGATCCAACTAAAACGACTACAAATAAAATGTAAAGTAAAAATAAGGCAGAAAGCGATAAACCAATTATTGCGCAAATTTTACCAGCATTTGAATTGTTAAACGAATGTTGATATTTTGCACGATTAGAATTATACAAAGCTTTATCTGATTTGTGTAATGATAATGCAATTACTCCCATAATAACTCCAGGAATAGCATAAAGCCAACAGGTTACAATAGAAAGAATTCCTAATACCAGAACAGCAGTGGCGTTGGGTAATGCCTGCGGATAATTGTTTGAATTATCAAAATCATCAATTTCTTCGAAATCGCTCATAGTAGTTTACTTATTATTAATGGATCAATCTTTAGTTATTTTATAATAAAAATAGATTGTGAATGCGGAGCAAATGTACTCTTTTTTACTTACTTTCAATTAATGGATTTAATTTTATTAATAGCCGTTTCATTTGGAGCAAGTTGGCTAACGTTTTTTTGTGGGTTCGGACTAGGAACTATGTTAACACCAGTGTTTTATCTTTTGTTTAAAGATATGACTCTCGCCATTGCAGCAACTGCAATTGTTCATTTTTTGAATAATGTTTTTAAGTTTCTTTTAATGAAAAGAAGTGTCAATTGGAGCGTTGCGATACCATTTGGAGTGGCTGCTATACCCGCAGCATTTATAGGTGCATTTTTGGCAACACAAATTGATAATCAGATTATTTATGGATATGAATTGTTTGGGAGAAATATGCAGGTTGATTTACTAAACTTTGTGTTTGGATTAATTTTAGTTGCTTTTGCATTAGTTGAACTTGTGCCAGCATGGAGCATTGCTTTTTCTAAAAAAAGCTTGTGGTTAGGAGGTTTAATTAGTGGCTTTTTTGGAGGACTTTCAGGGCATCAAGGAGCATTAAGAACAGCTTTTTTGATTAAGTATAATCTGAAAAAAGAAGTATTTATTGCAACAGGAATTATGGTGGCATTAGTGATTGATGTTGTGCGAACGTCTGTATATGCTACAAGTTTTGATTATGCTGCAATTAGTGAAAATTGGTGGTTAATATTATTGTCTTTATTAGGAGCTCTCGTTGGAGCAATTACCGGTAAGTTGTTTTTGAAAAAAATTAAACTTGAAATGCTCAATGTGGTAGTTGCAATTGCAATGCTGGTGTTTGGTGTTACTTTAGCTGGTGGAATATTGAATTAGAATGATAAAGCAAGAGATTAGAAAAAAATACAAAGCATTAAGAAAAGAATTTGCTGTTGAAGAATTGGAGAAACGTTCTTTAGCAATCTTTGAATTAACTAAAAATACATTTGGATTAGAGGGAAAAAAGATAAGCGTTTTTTTACCAATTGAGCGTTTTGCAGAAATTAATACATGGCCCTTTCTGAATGAAATTAATGCGGATTTTTATTTACCTGTTATTAATGGTGAAAATGAATTGGTGCACATCAAATATGAAGAAGCCAAACAAATTGAAGTGTCAAGCTGGGGGATTCCTGAACCAACTTATGGTGACACCATTGCACCAAGTGAATTAGACTTTGTTTTAGTGCCGTTATTAGCAATTGATAAAAAAGGGTTTCGAGTAGGTTATGGCAAAGGATTTTACGATCAGTTTTTGTCTAATTGTTCTTCTAGTTGCCAGTTTATAGGTTTGAGTTATTTTGATCCAATAGAGAAAATTGATGATATACATGAGGCTGACATTCCGTTACATACTTGTGTTACACCAAAAAGAATTGTTCAATTTTAATTTTATTAATGCAACAGTATCAAGGAAAGTTTCATTTACTTATTCTATTTTTTTTGCCAACAATTTTGATTTCAATTTTTATTGTAAAAAGTTGGTTATTAACTGCAATAATAGGAATTTTGCTTCTTGGACTGATTATTGTTATCTTTCGGAAAAGAGAAAAATAATTTTAATTCTGTAAGCAATTATAGATTAAAACGACAACCACTAACAATACATAAATTATGAAAAAAATATTATTACTTAGCCTCCTGGTTCTTTCAGGAATGTCATTTGCCTCAGACCAACCAGATCACAGTATTTTTGATCGATTTTTGCAAAAATATGTCAGTTCTTCTGGTAAGGTTAACTACAAAGGAATGAAAACGCAAATGGATTCGTTGGATGCGTATATTACTGAGTTAAGGGGGACATTTCCTTCAAGTGATTGGAGTAGAAATGCGAAAAAAGCATATTATGTAAACGCTTATAATGCTTATACATTAAAACTAGTATTGGTAAAATATCCATTAAAATCTGTAAAAGATGCTTCTTTTAGTGGGAAAGATATATGGTCTGTAAAATTGGTGAAACTTGGTGATAAGACCTTTACATTGGCACATGTAGAAAATGAGATTTTAAGAAAAATGAAAGATGCAAGAATTCACTTTGCTATTAACTGTGCTTCTTATTCTTGCCCTCGAATTTGGAACCATGCTTTTACTGAAGATAATATTAGTTCAAGAATGACACGTTTAACGAAGGAATACATTAACAATCCTAAGCATAACGTGATTACAGCTAAGAAAATTCAAATTTCTAAAATTTTCGATTGGTATTCTACTGACTTTGTGAAAGATGATCAAACATTAATTCAATATTTGAATAAATATTCGAAAATTAAAATTAACGCAGACGCAAAAGTTGAATACCTTCCATATAATTGGTCATTAAATGAGTAATACAACAATTCAAAAACGTTTGAGTTTAAAAGCTCAAATCGATTTATTAAATAAGTCAGCTGCAACTGGAACATCCTTCATTTCTAAAATGAAGGATTGTGGCGCATTCCCTCTAAAACCAAAAGGACTGGAGATTATGCAAATTAATGTTGGCTATATGTGTAACATGGAATGCACACATTGTCATGTTGATTCTTCTCCAAGAAGAAAAGAAATTACACCTAAGCATATTTTAGAAAAATGTTTAGAGGTAATTGATGCAAATCCAACCATTAAGACGGTGGATTTAACAGGTGGTGCTCCAGAAATGAATCCGGATTTTAAGTGGCTGATTGAGGAATTAGCAAAACGCGATTTGGAAACAATTATCAGAAGTAATTTAACCATTTTGGTTGAGGGGAAGTTCAAGACTTATCCTGAGTTTTTAGCTAAACATAAAGTGACAATTATTTCCTCTTTGCCTTGTTATACCGAAGAGAATACTGATGCTCAAAGAGGAGATGGTACTTTTAATAGATCAATCCAAGCCTTGAAAATATTAAACGAATTGGGCTATGGTCGACAAGAAGATTTGCCTTTACATTTAGTATACAATCCTGGTGGTGCATTTATTGCTCCAAGTCAAGCCAAGCTAGAGGATGATTATAAAAGAGAGTTAGGAGAACGTTTTAATATTGATTTCCATAACCTTTATACGATTACCAACTTACCAGTAAGTCGCTTTTTAGAGTATTTAGAGGCAGAAGGGAAATTGGACGAATATGTTGAGGTTTTAGCTAACAGTTTTAATCCTTTTGCTGCGAAAGAAGTAATGTGCACAAATACTTTATCGGTAGATTGGAATGGAAATTTATTTGATTGTGATTTTAATCAAATTTTGAAAATGCCCGTTGCAGTTAAAAATTCTAGAAACATCATGGATTTTGATGCTGAGGAATTAGCAGATCGAAATATTGTATTCAACCAACATTGTTTTGGGTGCACGGCTGGAGAAGGATCTAGTTGTCAGGGAGCATTGATATAATCTTATAATGAAAATTGCAGGTTTACTCAGTTTACTTTTGATTTCAGCCCTTTCATTCTCGCAAGGAAAAACACAGGCTGAATATGATCAAATGTTGGACAAGGAGTATGATAAATCTGTTCCCTTTATTCAACCGCAAGAACTTTACAAAAAGATTTTAAACGGACAAAAAATGCACTTGCTTGACACACGTGAAGGAAGAGAGTTTGAAGTCTCAGCAATTAAAGGTGCTATTCATGTTGGGTTCCTGTTTTTTTCAAGAAGAAAAGTTGAATCCATCAGTAAAGATGATTTGGTAATTGTATATTGTACAATAGGTGCCAGAAGCGAAACGATAGGTAATCGTCTTAAAAAACATGGATTTCAAAATGTATATAATTTATACGGAGGCATTATTCAATGGGTGAATGAAGGGTTGCCAGTTTATAAGAATAATAAGAAAACAGAAGCAGTGCATGTCTACTCTAAAAAGTGGGGACAGTGGCTTAATAAAGGAAAGGGTCAGTATTAATGTTAAAAAATCTACTAATTGTATTTGCAAAAAATAAACTGTTTGGCAAAGTTAAAACCCGATTGGCAAAAACAATTGGAGATGATGTAGCATTTGAAGTTTATGAGGCATTATATCATATTACTGAACGCGAAAGTTGTGCAGTGAGCAATGCGGATATTCATGTGCATTATTCACACTTTATAGATGAAGAAGCGTGGTTAAATTGCCCAAAACATGTGCAGGTTGGTGAGACGTTGGGAGATAGAATGAAAACTGCTTTTGAAACGGGGTATCAACTAGGATATACAAATATTATTGGTATTGGTGCTGATTTGCCAGATATTAGACATGAGCTAATTGAAAAGGGGTTTGAAGCATTGAATGATAGTGATTTTGTATTTGGCCCGGCGGAAGATGGAGGCTACTATATGGTAGGTATGTCTAAGGAAGAAGGGAAATATATCTTTGAAAACAAACCTTGGAGTACAACTGAGCTTTTAAGCATCACCAAGGCTGAAATTTCAGAAAAAGGAGATTCGATTCATCTTTTTGAAACTTTAAATGATATTGACACGATTGAAGATCTTGAAAAATCTACAATTGGAGAACAGTTTAAAGTACAAACCTCAAAGGCGAAAACTAATAAATAAGTACTTTCTTGTATATAGCAGAATCACTGTTTACATTAATTCTAATAAGGTAAATACCTGTTGGAATTGTTGCTAAATCTAAATACTCTTTACTTCCAAAGGTTTGAATAATATCACCGTTTAGGTCAATCAGTTCAATGGAACTAATAACAATAGATGAATGGTTGTAATCTAATTTAATGAAATCAGTTGCCGGATTGGGGTATAGGTGTATGCTATTCGCGCTGCAGTTTGGTAAAGAAAGTTCTACCGCATATTCATAAGCACCAATGTCAAATGAATCCCCAATTGGTCTTGGATTGTCGTCAATGTCGTTTTCAACTACTTCTGTTACTAAAGCTGTTCCGGCATCAATAGCTTGAGAATCTTCAATTAAATGAAGGTCGTATAGATCAGAATCAACAAAAATTAAATCTAAATCTTCAGCAATTTCGGTGTTTTCATCTAAACCCAATACTTGCCAATCGGCCAAACTTATTGCCGCACCGTCACCTACATTGCTCATTTTGTCATTAACAATATTAAAATCAGAACTTAAATCAGTGGTGTTTTCAGCAGAGATGCATCCGCGCCAAGCATGTTGATTTATTATAATGTTATTATAGATTTCTGTACCAACATTGGCGCCCTCCATTAATAAAATGCCCCATCTACCATCAGTAGGAACAATAATAGTGTTATTAAAAATTTTGGCACCGTTAGTAACAATTGCTCCATCTTGCTGAAATAAAGCAATACCTTGACTCGAATGATTGTTGTAAATAAGGTTATTATAAATAATAGGATTTTCAACCCCATCCATATTTATGCCAGCCGCGCCATTATTATCATGTAATACATTACCGTAAAGAATAGGGTCGCTAATTATGCCATCTCCTCCAGCAGATAAATCACCATTCATATGAATACCAATTGCATTATTTCCGTAACATTCGTTATATCGAATAATCGGTCTGTCAGAACTGTTTGAAACATAAATACCGTGCTCATCAATTGAATTCGTGCAAACATTATATTCAATTATTATATCATCTGTAAACGCAGTGAAAATTCCTCTTTCAGCGTTATTATCACAAGAACAATTCCGAACAATACAGTTGTTAGCAACCACTACGCGAATTCCATTTCCACTCCCTTCCATATTGTTTACAATAAACCCATCTAGTATTATATAGTTTGCTTCTTCAATATTAATTCCATCATCTCGAATAGGGCCACTTGTGTTTATAAGAACACTTTCTCCCATTGCTTTGTAAACGATTGGAGCTTCACTTGTGCCACTTACATAGCGTAAATCAAAGCCATCATAAGTTCCATTTTCTACGAAAATGGTATCGCCAGCGGCTACAATGTCAGTTGTGTAATGCAGTGTAAGAAAAGCGTTCTCTAAACTCAATCCATCATTTGAATTGTCGCCACTGTTGGATACAAAATAATTAGTAGCATGCGAGATTTGGCAAAAAGTTAGAACGAGAAGAATGAGGGAGAATTTAATAAATTTCATAGTTTAAGTTTTGGATTGCGGAAGTGAATATACAATAGTTTTGGTATCAAAAAAACGATTCGACCTTCTAGTTATCCAAAATTTCCAGAATAAGTTTATTGATTTCAGTTCCTCTCGTTAAAGTCATCATGTGCGATCCACCATTAATCAAAAAATTATAGTCAACGTTTTTTATCGGAATCGTGTTGTCCTTATTACCATGAATGTGAACAATATTTGCATTAGTACTTTCTCTGTCCCAATTAACAATCATTCGAATTGTTCTGCTTAAAAATTGGGGGTACTTTGCATTTAGCATGGCTTTGAAAATAGCTTTTTCTTTGTTTCTGTCAGGTTCAACCAAAGGTTGCAGAAGTTTAGCGCCCAATTTCACCATAACCGCCGGAACTATTTTGTAAACAGGAATTTGTTTTTGAAAGCGATATTTAAACGGCAATTCACCACGGTGTTTAGCACTGGAAATAATAATGGTTTGCAATGGCTTTAAAAAAGAGTTCATTTCTGTGGCTAACATTCCTCCCAATGATGTGCCAACAAGAATAAAAGGCGTTGTTTGGTCTATTTGTTCTGAGAGTTTTTTTGCATAAGAAAGCATTGTACTATTCCTTTTTGGTGTAGAATAGAGAATGTGTTGCAGGTTGAAACGTTCATCAAATTCGAGTTGATTAAAGAGTCGTTTGTCTGCACCTTGTCCAGGTATTAAATAGACGTTGGTCTTCTTCATTCTTCGATTTATGTCATTTTAGTATTACTAATTATAATATTAACGCCTTCTCATTTGTCTTTGTTTTTGCAATACGCCAGCGACCTCATTAAAGGTATCCAAATTTTCAATTTTACTCAGTGCTTTCATTGTCTTATCTGCTAAACTATATTTAATAAATTGGTTGAATACCGTTTTGTTTTCGGTATTATCCACAATAATAAGGTCAAATGTTGTGAGCTGAGCAGGATCTTCTCTCCATGCCAAATTTCTTACAGGAATAGCAAGTTTTGAATCATATTTATTCAATACTAATTTTATTTTTAAGGTGTTTTTTAAAGAAGTAAATTCTCCAAATCTAATAATAAAGAGTTGCTTGTATTTACGAAGTTGTCGGTTCTCAACATCAACTTCAATCCCGGTTTTAATTCCTATAATAGCTATTGCAATACTTAATACTACAACAGCCGGAATCCAATGCACAGCTAATAGTGCCATTCCTATAACTAAAACGGCAAAAGCATGTGGTAAATAGTCGTAAGTAGCGCCTTCATTAATACTAATAAGATTTTTCATAAAAACTAATTTACTAAAAATATTAGTAAAAAACTAATCTAGATACCTTTCCAGTTCTTAGAAAATGATTATGAATAATACAACATAGGTAAGAAAACCGAGGAAACCAGTTAAGAATCCACCAGCATTATAATAATGTCGGTATGTCTTTTTAGACCCATTTATTTGGGAGATAATCCACCGAATTAATGCACCAGGAACCATAAATAACCAAGGTATTATGATTTCAACAAGTAATTCGCCAGCTGTTTCTACAAAATCCATTGGGTAATTTTTAATTAATGTAAATAAGATATTTTAATGAAAGGAACAAAAATGATTAGTTTAATTGCTTTAGCATCCAAATATCGCAACCAAAATGACCTGAATTCCCCAGTGGTTTGGTTAAAACTTTGTAACCTATTTTTTTATAGATTCTTACCGCCTGATTAAAATCGGGCATAGATTCAATGTACAAATTCTTATATCCTTGTTCAATTGCATAGCTTTCGCATTTTTCATATAATTGGCGCCCAACACCTGTTCCACGCACATCTCCAGCTACATAATATTTAACCAACTCAGCACAGTTTTCAGGAAGCCCTTTAGTTGGATAAATACCGCAGCATCCTTTAACCTCGTTGTTATGAATCGCCAGAAAAAATACGGCCTTGTCAACTTGAAAAAGTTCGAATAAATTATCTGTTGTAGGATCCGTATATACGGTGCCCTTTGTTACGGCTTTGTACTCATCAAATACTCGCCTAATCATTTGAGCAACCTTAGAATTATCTGTTTTTAATATTTTTCGATATTCCATTATGTAGTTTGCAGAACTTGTATTACCTGTATTCATAGAATCTTGTATTAACCGAATTGTTGCGATTATCGTGATGAATTTTCTTTTTTAGCAACCCTTTTTGGTCATATTCATAATAAGTTTTGTTGTAAATGCTAGAATTTATTCCAGCTAATGACCAAGTACTGTCGAGTTTGTATGGCTTACTATAATAATAATGTCGATCAACTCCAATACGATCGGAAGGATAGAAATGAGCGAATTTCCGACTTAAATTTCCGTACTTATCATATTCAAAAGTATATTCAGATTTAATGACATGGTCATATCTGTTGATATTTTTAACGGGTTGCCCATTTGCATTGAAAAAAGTTTCAGTGGTAAAAATAGTGTCCTTTTCTCCATAGCCTTTTACTCTTGTTAAAAATGAGGTGTTTCTTATGGTGTCATAATCTGTGTGTTCTGTCCAAGCAGGTTCTCCAAATCTATAAGTTGCATAGTCGGTTAAACGTTCTTCGTCATCATAGCCCCATGTTTCATTTATTCCATAAGTTTTTAAGTCACGGGAGATTAATTTTTGAACCAATAAACCTTTTTGATAAACATAAATGGTTTGATCATCTTTAATTCCAGTACAGGGAATTTCAAAACTAGTTTGTTTTAAAATTTCACCTTTGCGGTTATAGTATTTGAGATTCATCACTTCACCATTATGACAAAATTCAGTGGTGCTCTTCATTAACCCCTTCTCATTTAAAACAGTTACTGCTTGTAAAGGATCATTTTCATCAATTACTGAATCACCAAATCGAATAAGAATAGAATCAATTTTGTAGTGTTGATATAGTTCTTCTTGATTATAGGTGATTTCTTGAGCAGAATCAGCAGGAATCATTGAAAAGAATCCAATTAAGAGGATAAAAAAGAAACTACGATATAGTAAACGACTCATTATGATACTTTATACCGACTAAAATACAATAAATGTAAAAGGTAACGTAATTAAGAAAAAAGAAGGTTAGAAGAATTGCCCCAAGCCAAAAGTAAATGCCATTTTTTTATCATTTTGAATGATTTTTGTGCTTAAATCAAATCTAAAAATGGTTTTGTATATAAAGCGAGAATGAAGGCGAAGACCAATTCCTCCATAAAGGTTTGTTTTTTGTTCTTGAAAAATAGATCCAATTGATGCTCCGGGAGCCCGTAAAGCGCCGTAATCACTAAAGGCAGCTAATTGCGCGATAAAGTATTTCTTTTTAAGCACAGTGTGGAGATACTCAGTGTTAATAATGAACTCGGCTGTACCACGTTCAACACGGTTACCAATTCCTCGCACATTAATAAAACCATCTAAAACAAAAGGAGCAAAAGGGCTATTGTTGTTGGTTGAAATTCCTAATTGATTTTGAATCCCCAAGTTTCCGTTTTTTCCGAGGCGCTTAAAATATTTAAATCGGGTAGTGGCTTTGAAAAAACTGGCGTCAGGCACTCCTTCTGTTTGAATCGTTTCTGAGAAAAAGGAAAGAGATGTTCCTTCTCTAAATTCAAAGTGCTGATTAATTCCTTCGTAGTCAGCTCTGAATCTAACTTGGTATTTATTAAAACTAAATTCTTTAGCCTGATAACCAATGTCAGCATTATCAATTTGCTCATATTTCTCCCACATGTACATTCCTCCTAAGCCTAGCCGTAATCGATTTCCTAGCCAATAAAAACCTCCTATTGAAACGGAATAATTGTCAAAATTAAAACTGGAAACGGTATCTTTAAAGTAGAGCGGTTCTACAGTAGAATATTTTGCAAGGGCTACCTCATGTCCTGTTTTTTGATTAGCATGTTTTGGAGCTGTGTAAAATAAAGAAAGCGAGTGTCTATCATAATACTGATAAAGTATACCTAATGACTGTGCTCTGCCCAAAAAGTTAATTTGGTTGGCACCAGCTTGAAACTTAAACTGATCTTTAAAACCAGAAATTGAAATGATAGGATAGAGGTAGACCGCTTCTTCTATCTTGAATATTAGATCTGCCTTTCCTGTTTCGTTCAGCTTTAAAGAATGATCAACACTAAAAAATAAATTTAAGTTTTTTAGAGTTTGTAAATCTTTAGCTAAGGTTGTGGAGTCTAATTGTTCTCCAACTTTACTATTGATTAGAGTAGTTAAGTAGCCAGGGTCGGTTTTTGTTGCGCCCTCAAAGCTTATTGTTTCTAATATTTGTCCATATCCATTTGATAAATGAAATGTAAAAAGTCCAATAAAAGCTAGTATTCTAATCACCTTTTGTTGGGATTAACGCGTTAAAAATTTCACTCCAATATTGAAAGTTTCACCAAGTCCACTATTGCTTCCTCTCCAAAAGTTTGTGTAGAGTGCTTCTACATTTAAGTTAGAAAGAATTTGATATTTGAACCCAATTCCAGAAGCGGTATAATTCATTGGAATTACCCAATCTGTTACAATAGGATCGTGTCCGTTAATATTGTTGGTGAAACGAGCAACATGCTGAGTCATGGCGTAAAGTGTAATTTTTTTCGTTGGAAAATAACTTAAAAATACACTTGCAGGCATGTCTAACATTCCAATTTGGCTATCATATCGTTTGAATCGGAATAAAAAGTCGAGTTCAGCAAAAACTTGAAAATCTCCAAATGTTTTGTCCATAAATAACTGATTCCACCAAGTAATACGATCCCAATCTGCCCAATAAAGATTATTAAGCCCTTCTGGATCACTAAAGCCTTCAGGATGTTTTACCGTTGGTAAAAATAAAGTACTTTGAATAGAGAAGTTACTCACTGATTTAAATGGTTGTACTTTAATTCTTGCTCCAATTGATGTGATACCCACCCGAGCCGAATCATTATTGGCATAAGCAAAGGCATTTGAAATACCACCATAAGTTGAATCAACCGAAGATCGACCTGAATTTTTGAAATTAATATCTAACCCTACATTAATTCGCTTGGATTCTGTGATTCCATAGGTAACCTGAGCTAAATGCGTAACAAAAGTTGAACGATATCCTGAAAACTCTTGTCCTTGCCAAACTTGGTGATTCTCAGTATAAAGTGTATTGAATAGAGTAAAGTCAAATTTTCCTTTACCTAATAAACTACCAGCAGTAAATGTTTGTAAGTTAATTCCATCATCACCAGCTACAGGGATTTCTACTAATTCTTCTTCGCCTTCTTCTACAGTGCTAACCACTTCTTCAATTCCGTTATCTGGTTCAATGGTTTCATTGTCCTTGTTTTCTCCATTAGAGCTGTACACTAAATCTTTATGTGGTAATTCAGGTGTTTCAATTTCTACCGGTATAATCTCAAACTCAGCGTTATTTATTGTCCAGTCATAATCATAATACTTTACCTTATGATCAATATTAAAAGGCTCAGTTTTGTATTTATTTATATAGGTAACAACTGCTTTTGTATTTGCTCCAAAGTCACCTTGATACCAATCAAAAATTTGCGAAAGGTAAATACTTTTTTTACTGACATCAGCATAAACAAAATCTCCACTATTAAAGGCGAGTTTAGTTTGATGATCCATTTGAGCATCTAAATTCTCAGGACGATAAGCATAGCTTGCAATGGGAGGACAACCAAGGCCTCCGCAAACTAAAACAAAATGGACACGGGGATCATTGTAAACTGGGCGAATCATTTGATTTTCCAATTCGTTTAAAGAGATTTTTTTACCCTCAATCATTCCTGATTTATTGTCAAAAAAGCCAGAGATTTTCATGGGAGAGGTAACCAGTTTTGAATGGTCAACAAGTTGATCAATAACCAAAATATTATAGGCATTGATTAAATAGGCTTTCCGCGTAGTCTTCTCAATCGTTTCGGTCGCTAAATAATCGACTAACCAATCTAGTTGCTCACTATTGTTACGCAAAGCATTGTAGTTTACTCGGCCGTCTTTGGTGTACATTTTGAAAAATACATCAGCCCGATTAAAAAAATCGCTGTGTACTTGTCCAAAAGCGGAGGTTACAAATAGTAGGGTAATAATTAAAGAAATTTGGCGCATTATATTATGTATTGAAGCGTAAGATTAATTGTTTTTTTTTGCGTTGATAGATCAAATAAGAGATCTTCATAATTAGGCATAGAAAGAAATGGCGAAACATTATTTGAAAAGCCGTAACCCTCTAATGGTAGCCCAAGGAAAAAGTCAAGATCCTCATTCGCATTTTCGTCATCTAAAACTGAAACAGCATAATTACCTTTACTTAAGTTCTCTGGTATTGTAAACTTAAGCGTCCCGTAATCAGAAACAACTTGTTTGTTTATTTCAAAATTGAGGTAAGGATTTTCAGGATATTGATTTTCGTAATTGTAGATGAATATAAATATTTTTCCTTCTTTGTTTCTAATGTTGTCAAACAATACGGTTAGTTTAGAATCAGCTTTATGGTTTGCATCTTCTTCAAAAGAAAACAAAATAAAGCTAGAGACACCTACAAGCAATATACTAAGCAGTTTGGCCATAGGTAACAGTTTTAGTTGATTTTTTCCAATGAGAAATTGAGCTGTAAAAAACAATGCTATAACCAATAATTAAAAAGGCAAGCATTGGCATCATTCCGTAATCACCATAATTTATACATTCATTAAATGTAAATATAAAGTAGATTAGCAATGCAGCTTCAAAGTAGGTGAGGATCCCAATTTTTTTTACATTGTATTTATTTGCTTCCCAATTGGTGTTTTCACTATTCAAATTGAATTTAGGAGTTCTAACAAAAGGTGTTTTACGACCTATCCAACCTTCAATTACCGCAATGCTATTGTGCAATGCAAGCCCCATTGATATTGAAAGGAAAAGGGGGAATTGTACAAAAAAGCTCAATAGTAGTTTTCCCTTATCCTTTTTTCCATAAGAGTGAGAAATCCAATAAAAGGCGGCTAAGATAAACCAACTTAACATAAAGAATGATGAAAGCTTGTACAGGAATATGTATTCATTTAGCTCTGGCTTAATTACAATAACAGGCATTGATAATAAAGAAAGTAGCATGATAAAAACAAAAACAGAGCTATTCATTAAATGAAAAGTTGCGTGTAATTTAGTTTTTAAAGAAATACCTTTAGCGCGCAGAACTTTTGGTAAGTTTTTACCTACGCACTCAGCAGCTCCTTTTGTCCAACGATATTGTTGCGCTTTAAGTGCATTCATTTCTACAGGAAGCTCTGAAGGAGAACCTAGGTCTTCTAAATATTGAAATTTCCATCCCTTTAATTGTGCACGATAACTAAGATCAAGATCTTCAGTAATTGTGTCTGATTGCCATCCTCCAGCATCTTCAATACATGTTTTTCTCCAAATACCAGCAGTACCATTAAAATTGATGAAATGGTCGCCTGCGTTTCTTCCAACTTGCTCAATAGTAAAATGTGCATTTAAACCAAAGGCTTGTACTTTTGTTAAAAATGAATAATCTGCATTGGTATATTCCCATTTAGATTGTACTACACCTATATTCGGGTTGGCAAAGTGTGGAACGGTTTTTCTTAGAAAATCAGGCTCAGGCAAAAAATCAGCATCAAAAATTGCAATAAATTCACCTTTGCAAATTGCAGTTCCGTATGCTAGTGCGCCTGCTTTATAGCCAACACGTTCAGGTCTTTTAATGTGTTGAATGTCTATGCCCTGTAATTGATAAAAATGGACTTTTCGTGCAGCAATATCAAAGCTTTCATCATCTGAATCATCTAATACTTGAATTTCTAATTTATCCTTAGGATAATCAAATGCGCAAATACAATCAATGAGACGCTCAACAACATAAAGTTCATTAAAAAGAGGAAGTTGAATAGTAACTACGGGTAATTCGTCATCTGTTAGTGCTGTAACATTTTTTTTAGCTCTTCTCTTATCAAGCAAATAGTTGATGATAAGACTCAATTGTATCAAGCTGTAAATGAATATAAAACAGATAGATAATGCAAATGTTATAAGTATAGCGACCTTCATAGGTAAGTGTAAAAACCCTTTGACGGTATTTTCTTTTTAAACTTACATAATCATACAACTAAAAACGTAAAGTGTTACTTTTGTTGATTCTGTGGTAATTGAATTGCTATTAAGGAGCAATTGAAATTGCGTCTTTCATGTTGTCACTAATCCGAATTGAAATATCTTCATTCTCAGTACTTCCATGATAAAATGGCTCGGTTACGACATCAACTTCATTCCCTGGTTTTTCTAATAGTTGGTAAAGGTCTACAGTAAAATTAAGTGCGTTAGCCTCTTTTTTAGAAACGGTAAAGTTGTGCGGAACAGATAGTGTTCTATAGCTTAGTTCGCGCCCCGTATGGTACGCAAATATGCCTTCAAAATCTCCGTCTAAATCTGCATCAAACCTTCCCTCGTTCATTACAAAACGATACATACCTGCCCAGCCCCAATAAGTATTTTCAATTGTGTTTAAAGGATGCCCTTCTGCCGAGTAGTTGGAAGGATCTGCTTCGTTAAGTTCTTTTTTTACTCCAATACCAAACTGAATAGATTCATATTTTCCATGCGGAACACGAAAATCTAATTTAGAATGACCCGTTGCATCAAACTTGAATAACTCTATTTCACTAACAAGTCTTCCTTCTCCATCAGAATTTACAATTGTAATATCAGATAAGTAAAATTGAAAGGATTCAAATTTAATATCAATATCGCTTGCATTTCTGTAAACGTCATTAATGGCATAGTTAGAGCCTCCAACCTGTGTTTGAAAAGCAATACTTAAATCAGAGTTAATTTTTTCTCCATTTTTTTTACAAGCCGTAACTCCAAATAAAAGTAGAGTAGCAAAACTAAGTGCGGTGATTGATTTTATTTTTTTTATCATATTTCAAGCTTTTTAAAGGAGGAGAGCAATATCAATTAACCCTCCTCAATTTAATCATTTTTTTCTATTCGTCAAAGTGTAACATCCAAGTTAATGTTGCTGTTTTATCTTCTGCATCTGTAACATTAAATTGTACCCATGCCATCATTGGGGCATCATCAGGAACCATAAAATGATCATGGAAATCATACGTCAATTCAGTTGTTGTGCCTGTTTTCATAAAATCGAAATCATCTTGGTGGTTTCCGTCTGCATCAACCATCATTACTGTGTAATTTTTTAAGCCACGATCATCTGCAAAACTAGCTTCAATATGAACCTCATCACCCCAGTTGAAGTGTGTATGTTGCTCAGGCGTTGATACTGTTATTGTCGGATCTTCTTTATCTTTCTTACAAGACGTTGAAGTGAATGATAAAGCTGCAATTGCTATGATAACTGATATTTTTATAGAATATTTCATTTTATTAAATTTTTAAAAGGTATAAATGATACCTGTATTAATTTTATTTTTTGTTAATAATTGAGTGTAGCCGTTGAGGTTGTTTTTTAATGGGGTTTGATATTCGGCAAAAACTACAAAGTGGTCGGTAAATAATTGAATTTTCCCATTCCCAAACCACGCATTTCCGCCTGTGTCATAATGTTGAAAAGGTAATTCATTTGCAAATAATTGGCTTTCATCCATTTGAGAAAACTCAAAATAGGTTCCGCCTGCAACGCGCACAGTAAAGTGTTTTAAATTTAAATCTGCAAATAGGTTCACGGTTCCGTTTGTAACTGCGCCGTATCTGTATTTTTCAGCATCCCATCCATTTCGTTTGTGATTTAGATTGGAGGTTATTCCAGCAAAATTGAATTTGAATGTGTACGCTATGAATGCGAGCATATCCCAGCTTCCGCTTCCAGGTTGTAAATCTAGGTTAGGAACTCCACGATCATAAGTCAAATTAGTTTTACCTAATGGAAGTTTGATTCCGGCACCAACTGTAAGTCTTTGCGTAAACGACTTTTTGAGTGTATCTCTTTTAGTGTTAAACACTTGGTAAGACTCCATGATAATTGGATCTCCAACCCCAGTTATATTATAGCGGTGATCATTCCCAATCCATTGATGGTTGTTGATTAATGGTAGAATAAGACTTGTTTTCCACTTTTCGCGGAAATAAAAACTTCCGCGCAATTCATAGGTGAAGTAATTTTCTTTGACTTTTTCACCCCAAAAAGCCATGTCGTTTCCATGTCCAGCATGCTTAGTTGTAATCATCTCACCAAGGAGGTTATATTCTCCATGCATCTCTCTATGTCGCATAAAAATTCCAATGGAGTTTTTATAGTCGTTAGGAGATAGGTTAAGATATACATTACAATTGTCACATGCGAAACTTAAAAATGGAAACCAGAGCATAACGCTCATGATTAAATGTTTCATTTATTTGTTTTGCATTTTCCAAACGTGTCGATTCAAGGACTGACACGTCCTGTACTTAATTTCAAACTGTAAAAATTACCGACAATGCGGTTTGTGAAATTATGCGAATTGCGGAGGAGTGAATACTTCAGAAACAAAATCGTTTGTTTCATTCACCCTGCAAGGATATTGTTTTTCTTCATGCACTGGGCAATCACAAGAAATGGCTTCATCCGTATCAGCAAAAACGAATAATAGGATCGAAGCTTTAGAGGATTGAGTTGTTTTAGAAAGGTCTTGATCAGGAACAGCGGTGTCCATCTGCTTCTTTAAATGACATTGACCTTTACAGTTTAAATCAGGTTTGTCTTTGTTGACACAATGAGCCTCAATAATTTCATCTTGATTCATGTAGAAATGAACAACAGTAAATGTTTGCCAAACCATACCGATAAGCATGGCAGTTGTTAAGGCAATACTAATATGTTGTTTAAATCTTGACATTTAATAGCGCAAAGTTACGTATAAATCTAAAGTTATTAGTGATAAAAGTCATTTCACAGATAAAATAATTATTATTGCATTGAACTAATCAAAACGAAATGAGAATCAGAAATTTTTCACTATTCTTAATTGCTACATTATTTGTGTTTTCTTCTTGCAAGATGTTTGGTAGAGCAGCTGCAAAGTATTGGACTAAAAAACAGATTAAAGAATTTGTTGCAAATTGTGAAACTAATGCAGGCAAGTTAATTGGAGAAGAAAAAGCCAAACAATATTGTGATTGTGCAGTTGATGTTGTTGCAGAAAAATATCAAAACTACGAAGACGTAAAGAAAGCTTCTATTCGTGAGGTGTTAAGAATTGCGAAAGACTGTAAGTAGGTCTAAATTAAGTTTCTCTTTACAATTGATACAATTACATAAAGGGCTTTTATTGCCTTTTTGTTAAGTTCAATATCATCAATTGACTTTTTGTTGGAGCAGAGTCTAATGCTTCTTTCGTTTGTTCCCTTTTTTAGTGTTCTAACTATAATTTGTTCTTTTGTTGCAATGGCATGTAAACTGCCATAATTAAAGAAAGATAAGTCAGATACTCGGCGCAATGCTATCCAGTCACCATTTTCTAGTTGTGGCTCCATTCCGTTTCCGTAATAAGTCATTAAAAAACTAGCATTTAAACCTGGTAGGTATATAAAGTCTTTAGGTGCAAGGCTGCCGTCATTATTCCAAATTGCTGAAAGACCAACATGTTGATCCAGTTCGTAGAAGGGGATTAATTCATCTGAATTGAATGAAAGTTTTTTACCGTAAATTGTAAAAGGTTCTGAAATATTATTTTCAATATGTAATTCTGTAACCTCCGTGTCTAATATTTCGGCTAACTTTTCTAGTTTATTATAGTGAGGGAAAATGCCTCTGAACATCCAATTATTAAAATCTTGCGGACTGACATCAAGCTTTAAGGCAACATCTTTTTGTTTGAGAGATTTCTTTTTAATCAATAATTTGATTAGTTCTTTGTTGATTTTCATCTGTGCGTTTTAGGGTTAACGAAAAGGTGATTATGCCTAATTCAGTTTCTAAAAATAGAAAAATCAACCCAAAAACACGACTTTTTTACACGATAGTCTGCAAAAAATCGATAAAAAGAGAAATAAAGTGAAAGAAATTATGTGCTTATAAAGCCCTGCGCTTAATGGTCGAAACAACTAAGTATATGGCTTTAACTTTTGATAATGAGATATCTATGAAGTCGTTGTCGTTTCTCTCATCCTTCAGAACAATTTCAGTTTCTGTTGATGACGAATGAATGTATCGAGCGAACATTTGCTCCTTAGTCACTATGAGATAAATGTCCTCATAATTGAAAAATGAATAATCGTTAATTCGTCTTAGTGCAATTAAATCGCCATTTGTTAAAACAGGATCCATTTGTTTACCGTAAAACGGTATAACAATATCTGCACTCAATCCAGGGATGTAAATAAAATCATCTGTTGCAAAATCGGCGTCCTCATCAATTAGCATTGGAATGAGATTGTTGCTTTTTTGATTGTAGAACGGGATTGAAATGTTTATTGGAGGTAGAAGACCTTGTTTATAATAGATGCGAGATTCTGTAATATTATCATCATCAATTAATTCAGAGGTTTCTACATCAAGTACTTTAGCAAGCTTTTCCAATTTATCGTAATGCGGAAAAACACTTCTAAACATCCAGTTGTTCCAGTCTTGCGTGGCAACACCTATTTGGCTAGCTACCTCTTTCTGCTTTAAAGATTTAAGCTTGATTAAGTTCTTAATTTGGGTCTTTTTAATTTTCATTTATTGAGAATAGTGGGATTGTCAATGGTTTCTTGTGCTTAATAATTGGGCAATATACTAAAAATTCGACCCGATTAGGGTAAAATTTTACATTAAAACATGAAATTTATACAAAACAGTTGAGTTATTTTAAGATATATTGACATTTATTTTATGTTGAAAATATTCTTTATTGCCTCTGTGGTTCTGAGTTATGTGAGGTTTTTTAGGCGTATTAAAAGGAATAAATTTTAAATATTTTTATTTTATATTCAATATTTATTTTAAATAGAATAAAATAAAATGTTATATTTGGAGTAGATAAAACTCAAGATTTACAAACCCAACTCACCCAAATGAACACAAAAAAAAATGATGCAAAAATGGATGATAAGTATAAATACTTATTGTATAAATTTATGAATGAGCTACCTCATAACCAATACAAGATTACGTCAAAGCAGCTTCCGAAAAAAATAGGTGTAAGTGCTGAGACGTTTAGGAAATGGAAGTATATAAAGAAGGGATCTAGTGCAACAATTCCAGCTGATAAGCTTGCAATTATCGCTAATTTTTTTGACATTCGCATAGAAGCAATTTTCAATTACGCGGTGCCTAAAATTACCTTTCAAGAGCTAGAGATAGCTGAGCATCATGAAAACGAGAATTCTTAAAACTTATGAAAAAATCGGTAAAAGAAACGCTTAAATTAGCGGTTGAACAGTTATTCGTGCGTATACATGGAGACTTGTTTACAAAAATCTATGCTAAAGAAAATGTAGATTTTGATGTGACGAAGTTGTCTTACGACGAGGAAAATGAAGCACATGTAGAGTTAGTGAGGCTTTGCAAAGAGAAGATTGGATATGAGCCAGTTGCAACGCGTCAAGATATATTCTATTCTATCATGAGTGTATATTGTGATGCTAAAGAGAAAGAAAGAGCTAAAGCTAAATTAAATCAAAAGCGTCGATAGTATTAAGCTTTTTCAAAGACGCTATCAGAAAAGTAATTTCGAGAATCAGTAAAATGTTTTAAGGTTTTAAAGCCTGAGTTTTGCAGTAAGGTTTTTAGTTCTGCTAAATCATACTTTTTCGATAATTCCGTCCATATGGTTTCGTCTTCTTTAAATTCAATTTCTAAATTGATTTTTTTGATTTCAACTTTTTGGTGAACTAAGCTCTTTAAATAGCTTTTAACTTCTCCGGTTGTAGGATCATAGTTAACTTCAAAATCAAAGTTGTTTTCAATAAAATTTCCGCCCAATTCACGATTAATACGCGTTAACAAATTTATGTTGAATCGTTTCGTGATACCGTGCGGATCAAAATAGGCTTGGTGAATTATCTCTGGATCCTTTTTTAAATCTACACCAATTAATAATTTGTCGCCCGTTTTCATGGATTGGTTGAATAAATCAAACAAAGCAACTGCCTCATCCTTCAAATAATTACCAATATTACTCCCAATAAATAAGAGTAGAGAAGGGGTGTTGTTGTTTCGTAAGTCTTTTAAAATCTCAAAATAATCGCCCGTTTTTGGAGAAATTTTCAATTCAGGAAATTCCAATTTTAACTTTGCTGAAAGTAATTCATTGGCTTCCTGCGAAATATCTATAGGAGTGTATGTGAACGAGATTTTATTGGCAGATAAATATCTAATTAGTTCGGCGGTTTTTAGTCCGTCTCCAGCGCCAAGTTCTATAAGGTTAAAGTGAGTTTGAAAGTTAAGCGCATTAAAAATTTCTTCGCTTTGCTTTTGAAAAATTTCAAATTCACAATTCGTTAAATAGTATTCGGGCATTTCCATTATCTCTTGGAAAATTCGGCTACCAATATCGTCGTAAAAATATTTTGATTTGAGTGCTTTTTTTGAAGCGGTTAATCCTTCAAAAACATCTTTTTCAAAGTTGTTCATCATTTTTTATTGTGCTAATCGGATTCCTGAGAAAAGCCATCTCAATTGGGTTGAAAAAAAGTTTCTGTAAGTATTTCTAGAATGGTTTGCCGCTGTGCTTATTGAGGCGCCTCGTAAAACTTGCTGGTTTACCATAAATTTCCCATTGTATTCGCCAATGGCTCCCTCCTTTTTTGTAAAACCAGGATAAGGTTGATAGGCACTACTGGTCCATTCCCATAATTGTCCCCATCTAAAATGGTTTGATGCTACTTCCCATTCAAATTCAGTAGGTAGTCGCATACCTTTCCATTCTGCAAATGCAAAAGCTTCAAAATAACTAACATGCATCACAGGTAAGTTTTCATCAACGGGCACTAAACCTGTTTGGTCGTAATAGTGCCAAGTGTCATTTATTTTGTGCCAATATAATGGTGCTTCCAATTTGTTGTTTTGAACAAAATCCCAACCTTCTGCATGCCAATAATTAAAGTTTGTGTATCCTCCAGCTTCTATAAATTCTATATACTCAGCATTCGTTACTAATTTATTAGAAATGGAACAAGCGTTTAAGTATACTTTATGATACCCAAGTTCATTGTCGAAACAAAACTCTTCAGAACGGTGACCAATATTATAAACACCTTCAGCGATATTAATGTATTCTAAGTCAAAATCTTCTACCGATAATTTTGCTTTGGTTTCATATGATGGAAAAAAAGGTTGGTTTCCAAGAATGTATTTAATGTCATATGCCAAAAGTTCCTGATGCTGTTCTTCATGATTTATTCCTAATTCTAAAACTGGGATTAATTCAGAAGGAAATCCGTTGTCTAAAAAATCAAGTACAGCTTCTGTTACGTAGTTGCGGTAAGCATATACTTCATCTACTGTTGGCCGAGTCATTAAACCTCTGTTAGGTCTTAAAACTCTAGTTCCAATATTATTGTAGTAGCTATTAAATAAATAGGCGAAATCCGCATTGAAAACTTTGTAATTTGTTTGGTGCGGCTGAAGTATAAATTGTTCAAAAAACCAAGTTGAGTGCGCTAAATGCCACTTTGGTGGAGATACATCCACGATAGGTTGAACGGAATAATCTTCAATTTTTAATGGGGCACAAAGGGTTTGGGTTTGATTTCTCGTTTGTGCAAATTTTTCTTTTAAGTTGGTCACGCTTGTTCTTCAATAGTTTCAATAATAACTTGATTCTGTAGGGTTTTGTGTACTGGGCACTTAGATGCTATTTGTAATAGTCTTTTTCGTTGCTTATCATCTAAGTTACCAATAAAAACGATCTTTTTTGCAATATGATCAATATTCCCCGTGAGATCTGTTTCAAGGTCTAAATCATCAGAGTGTTTCTTTTGGTAAGACAAGTAAACAAAGACTTCTTTCAAGTCCCATCCTTTGCGTTCGGCATACATTTTAATTGTCATTACAGTGCATGCACCTAAAGCAGAGTTTAGTAATTCGTATGGTGATGGACCAAGATTGTCTCCACCAACAGATGCCGGTTCGTCTGCCGTTAAATGATGGTGTGGCGTATGAATTTCAGTTGTAAATTTATTTTCCAAATTTAGGTGTGCTACAACTTGCTCACCTTTAGTTGATAGTGGTGTGGTTTCTTCTGGTTGCGGAAAGTACTTTGTAATCCAGGTCGCAATCATATTTGCAGCATAAACAGCATCTTCTTTTTTAGAAAGTAAATGATCTGCTCCATCAAGTGATATGAAGCTTTTTGGATGGAAAGCACTTTGGTAAAGTTCCGCGGCGTTTTTAATTTCAACTACATTGTCTTGTGGTGAATGTAAGATCAAATAAGGATGTCTTAATTTTTTTACAATTTGCTGAAGATTGTTTTTCTCTAGATCTTCAATAAATTGTTTTTTTATTAAAAATGGTCTTCCCCCTATATTAACTTCTGCTTGTCCAGATTCCTCTATTGAAGGTAGATTGGCATTGAATAAATGACTTACATGCGTAGGGTCTGATGGAGCACCAATTGTTACTATGGCTTTAATATTGTCCAGTTTTGATGCAGCCATTAATACTGCTGCACCTCCTAGTGAGTGTCCAATTAATATTTCAGGACTTCCATAATTGGCTGCCATGTGTTTTGAAACAGCAATTAAATCCTCAACGTTACTAGAAAAATTCGTTTCAGCGAATTCGCCTTCACTTCTTCCTAACCCTGTAAAATCAAAACGCAAAACAGCAATCCCTTGCAGGGTTAATGTTCTACTAATGTGTCTGACAACGCTCAGGCTGCTGCTACATGTGAAGCAGTGCGCAAATATGGCATATTGTCGAATTTTTCCATCTGCAGGCACTTCTAGTTTGGCGTATAACGTGCATTGACTTCCTTGTATTTTTAACGTTTCTGATTTCATATGATAGTTGGTTTAATATTGGGGAATTATTCAACTCTTACGCCTTTCCAAAAGGCTATGTATCCTTTAATGTTTTTTGCTAATTCTGATGTTTCTGGGTAATACCATGCAGCATCTTTATTGCGTTCTCCATTAACAACTACATCAAAATATGAAGCTGTTCCTTTCCAAGGGCAAACAGTATGTGTGTCGTTTTTTTCAAATAAAGACTCGTTGATAGAGGAAGGTGGAAAATAGTGGTTGCCTTCAATATTAATCGTCTCGTCACTTTCGGCAAGTATAACGCCGTTCCAAATTGCTTTCTTCATGATTATTGATTTTGATTCTTTCCCTTTTTGACGCGCACAATATTCATTGCTTTCAATCTGACAATAAAAAAAACTTAATCATTAAGTAGGTGTGCGAATTTAGCTTTGAGTTTGCTTAACTTGGGAGAGATTACCGCGCTGCAATAAGCTGCGTTTTCATTATTATTGTAATAATTGTGGTGATAATCCTCAGCAGTGTAGTATGCTCCCAGTTCACTAATTTCTGTCACAATCGGGTCGTCATATACATCTGCAAGCTCTTTTGTAACTAATTCTGCAATTTCTTTTTGAGCATTGTCATGATAGTAAATGACTGATCGATATTGTGTACCTCTATCTGCACCTTGGCGATTTAAGGTCGTTGGATCGTGGGTTGTCATAAACACAGTAAGTAAATCTTTGTAGTTGAGAACTTCGGCATCAAACTGCACCTGAATGACTTCGGCATGTCCTGTCAGTCCAGAGCATACTTCTCTATAGGTTGGTTTTCCAGGAGCATTTCCTCCCGTGTATCCAGGTTCTAATGCGGTAACTCCTTTTAACCGTTGAATAATTGCTTCAACGCACCAAAAGCATCCTCCACCAAATGTTGCTATTTCAATTTTGCTCATGATTGGTCTAGTTTTAAAGATTCAGAGTTAATACAATAGCGCAGGCCACTAGGCGCTGGGCCATCTGGAAAAACATGTCCAAGATGAGCATCACATGTATTGCAAATTGTTTCAACTCTAATCATTCCATGTGAATCATCTTTAATGTAGTTGATTGCGTTTAATTTGATTGGCGCTGTAAAACTTGGCCATCCAGTTCCTGATTCAAATTTAATAGTTGAATCAAAAAGTGGTGTGTTACAACAGATGCAATTGTATTTTCCAGCCTCGTGGCTAGAGCAAAATTCTCCACTGTGCGCGCGTTCTGTAAATTTAAGCCGCGTAATGTTAAATTGATCTTGTGTAAGCAGTTCTCGCCATTCAGCTTCAGTTTTTTCGACTCTTTTGTCAGGAGCCGGAGCTCCGTGATTAGCGAATTTTATAATATCATTCCAGTTCAACATTTCAATATCCTTTTTGTTAAAACAATATAGTCGACTTTTTTGTTCTAAGATTACAAATAATAGAAATTTAAGAATAAAACATTTATTTTTTGTCGTTATACTGTTGCAAAATGATAGTATTACTATTATATTTGTGTGCAAAGAATGATTGAATGCAAAATTTAGCGATATCAATACGTATTAGTGATGATCTTTTTATCAAGGACCCTGAGTCTACAGATTTGGGTAAAAGAATCATATCTAAAAGTATTGAGTTGTTAGACGAATTAGGTTTTGAAGCATTTACATTTAAAAAATTAGGAGCCGCTATTGGTTCTCCAGAAAGTTCAGTCTATCGCTATTTTGAAAGCAAACACAAGCTGTTGATTTACTTAATGTGCTGGTATTGGAGTTGGATTGAATATAAGATTGTTTTTGGTACAATCAACAAGTCGTCAGACATAGAGCGGTTGAAAATAGCCATAGAAATTTTAACAAAACCTATTAAAGTTGACAATTCATTTATTCACGTTAACGAGGTGTTGTTAAATAAGATTGTTATTTCAGAAGCAACAAAAGTGTTTCACACCAAAGATGTAGATAAGGAAAACGATCAAGGATATTTTGCTGTATATAAAAGAATGGTTCAACGGGTGTCTGAATTGATTTTGGCCGTTAATCCTTCTTATAAATATCCTAATATGTTAGTGACAACAGTTATTGAAGGCGCGCATCAACAAGGATATTTTGCAGAGCATTTGCCATCAATTACAGATAAAAAACGAGGAAAAAATCGGGTGTGTAATTTTTATTCAGATCTAGTAAGTAAAATGATTTCATGAGTAAAGATTTAAAACATATCAAAGTTGTTGTAGGACTCGGATTAAAAGGAGTTTTATTATGCTATTTTGCTTGTTTTTTTATGGGGAAAAATGTGGTAAACAATCTTTTTTCATTTGAAAAGACAGACTACGAACTTTACGAAGAAATGGAATCTCAAGATGCGGAAGGAGAAGAAGAGGTTGATGACAAAGAAGTTGAGAATGAAGGAGAGTTTAGAGAATATATTTCTCCTCAATTAAATACAGATCGATTTTTTAGCATTCAATTAGGAGTCTGGAATAAAGGACTTAATTATGAAGGGTTTCAACGAGAGATCCCAGACCCTCCTCCGCAGGTTTAATGCTACGCCGCAATAATTAATGGTTTTTAACAAGCCTCGTTAAAAATTGAATTTAGATGGTAGATTCTTGTATCAAGTGTTTCAAACATGAAACAAATTTAGAGGCAAATTTTCAGATGAGTTTAAAATGTTTTACATACTCATCAAAGTCAAAAAAACAATCAAATGAGTACAAATAATAAATTAAGTCCATTCAAGTATTTAAATAAAGATATTCCGGCTGGACTCGTAGTATTTTTAGTTGCATTGCCACTTTGTTTGGGAATTGCACTAGCATCTGGAGCTCCAATGTTTTCAGGTATTATTGCTGGTATTGTAGGGGGAATCGTAGTTGGTTCTTTAAGTGGTTCGCCTCTTGGTGTATCAGGTCCGGCAGCAGGATTAGCTGTTATTGTTGCAGACGGGATTCGTGATTTAGGAACGAATGCAGCTGGTGACTTTGACATGATGATTGGTTTTAAAGCATTCCTTGTAGCAGGATTGATTGCCGGTGTTATTCAAATTATTTTAGGCTTTTTAAAAGCCGGAATTATTGGTTATTATTTTCCATCTTCAGTGATTAAAGGAATGTTAGCTGGTATTGGTATCACACTAATATTGAAACAAATTCCTCACGCTTTAGGTTGGGATAAAAACCCTGAAGGAGCATGGGATTTCTATCAATCCGACGGGCATACAACTTTTTCGGAAATTGGATATGCATTTGCTAATTTTTCTACAGGGGCCGTTGTTATTACAGTTGTTTCAATTGGGCTATTAATTTTATTCCAACAAAAATTCATCAAACAGAATAAAGTTCTTGGTCTTATTCCAGGACCTTTATTGGCAGTATTGGGTGGTATTCTTTTAAATGAAGTTTTTAAGCTTTATATGCCTGATTTAATGTTGATGAATGAAACGGCAATGCTTGACGGTTTGGAAGTAACAAATAACCACTTAGTTAATATTAAGTCTGCTGATGCAGGTTTACCGTATTATGGTTTAATAACATTCCCTGATTGGAGTATTTTGAGTAACCCTAAAATCTATATGATTGGATTTACCATGGCAATTGTAGCAAGTTTGGAAACGTTACTTTGTGTTGAAGCAACTGATAAACTAGATCCGCAAAAAAGAACAACACCAACTAATAGAGAGTTGTTAGCGCAAGGTACTGGAAACGTAGTTTCTTCATTAATTGGAGGATTACCAGTTACTCA
This sequence comes from uncultured Crocinitomix sp., assembly GCA_937136425.1. Taxonomy (GTDB): domain Bacteria; phylum Bacteroidota; class Bacteroidia; order Flavobacteriales_D; family Crocinitomicaceae; genus Crocinitomix. The sequence continues at coordinate 47,405 of CAKZON010000055.1, read as the reverse complement.
AGTTATTGTACGTAGTTCTGCTAATATTAGCTCAGGTGGACAAACAAAGTCATCTGCGGTTATTCACGGTATTTTCCTTGCTGCATTCGTTTTATTATTGCCAGGTTTATTAAATATGATTCCATTATCATGTTTAGCGGCAATTTTATTAATGGTAGGTTATAAGTTGGCTAATGCAGGACTTTTCAAAAGTATGTATCAAAACGGTATGAGTCAATTTTTGCCGTTTATTGTCACCATTGTAATGATCATTGTAACTAACTTGTTATGGGGTATCGTTATTGGGTTAGTGGTTTCTATCTTCTTTATTATTAAAAGAAGTTATGAAAATGCGCTTTATTCAAACTTTGAGGAATCAGAGCATGATGGACTACATGAATTGACTATTGAGTTTGGTGAGGTTGTTTCTTTCTTTAATAAAGGACACCTTCATAAAAAATTAAACGAATTAGAAGAAGGATCTAAGGTTCGAATTGATTGTTCTAAAAACAAGCACATGGACTTTGATATTTTAGATTTGTTTGAAGATTTTATAGATAATGCAAAATCTAAAAATATTGAAGTTGAATTCATAAACCTTGATTGCGAAGGTTCAGAAAAACTGAATGCATTCATTCAGAAAAAAAGCTAAGCATAAATTTTTAATGGCAAGGCGCATTTAGTATTAACTAGATGCGCTTTGCCTTATACCTTATATTTTGATAAAACAAATGAAACTATTTTTAATAATTATTTTATTTGCTCCAATTTCTCTGTTCAGTCAAGACGAGATGGGGAATTGGCTCATGTATTTTGGAACGAACAAAGTGAGTCAAGATTGGAGCATACATTCAGAAGTGCAGTACCGTAACCATACTATTGCTCCAACTAATGTGGACCAGTTGTTGTTAAGGACTGGAGTTAATTACCACATCAATAAAAATGCAATTGTTACTGCTGGATATGGATATGTAGCGAATCATGTATATGAAAGTGCTCAAACCAATGCCGAGGTAAATGAACACCGCATTTTTGAGCAATTTATACTCAATAACTATGTGGGGAGAGTTAAATTCGAACATAGATATCGAATAGAACAACGTTGGGTCAATTCTGACTATAAAAATAGGTTTAGATACCGCCTAATGTTATTTGTACCGCTAAACAAACCGAAAATTGAAAAGGGAACTGTTTTTCTAGGACTTTATGATGAGGTCTTTTTGAATACAAAGTCTACTTTTTTTGATCGAAACAGGTTGTATGGAGCCGTTGGATACCAATTTTCAAAATCAACAAGTTTGCAAATTGGGGTGCTGCAACAGCAAGTTTCAACTGCAGGAAAGTTTCACCTACAATTTGGATTAACATTTAATCCTGATTTTACCGCGAAGAAATAATAAATTATCGCTCTAAAATCCAAGCAGATTTAAATTCATCCGATTTTTCTCGGAAATTCGTTTTTCCTTGTTCGGCGGTTTCTTTGTTTGCATAACAGTCGATAGAGACATAATTATATTGAGAACCGATTATTACTTTTGCAGGATAGCCTTGTTTAGTAAGTTCGGTTTTCTTTTTCTCGGCGTTTTCTTTTTGTGAAAAAGCGCCTATGATAATGTGAAATGAGCATGGTTCGTTATTCTCGGCATTATCAATGTTGTTTCCTTTATTCGTTGCTACTGGTTCTGGAACTGGCTTTAAAGGTCTTTCTGGGCGGTATTCAACTCTTGGAGTAATAGCTAATAAAATAGTCTTCTTTGGTTTCTCTGGAATTAAACTAGAATCTACCATAATCGTGTCAATAATTGAAGTTGTATCTGTAAGTAAAGATGAGTTGAAATTAATTGAAGGCAGTTCAAGTCCAAATAAAGAAGGAGGGTGCAGTTCCTTTTCCAATTTGAAATCTTTAAACACTTCAATTTTCCCAGAATAGCAGGCTACCCAAATTTCTGAAGATTCCCAATTACCGCAGATACCGATAGGTTTTGAACTCGTTGGAATAACAGCTTCAACTTGCATAGAGTCAGTGTTGATTTTAGTAAAAACATCTTCAAAATAATTGACAACATAGAGTGATTTTTCGTCAGGAGAAAGAGTCATACTTCTTGGTCCGCCCTCTGTTTTACAATAGCTTTTGTTTTTACTAAATCTGTTGTATTTTAAAATCTCATTGCTTGAATTTAAAGAAACATATAAAGTCGAATCATTGTCAGCCAAAATAACTGAGCGCGGAGACCTTCCTACATTAGTCACATAATCAACCGAATAGTCTTCTAGGTTAATAGCTGCAATTTTTGTTGACCCCATTACTGTGACGTATGCCAATTTGCTGTCTTGCGTAATGGCAACGCCTCTAGGATGGGCACCAACTGTAACGCGTTTCACCTCTGTTTCTGTTTCCAAGTCAATTATCGACACATCAGAACTGACCCAATTAGAAACGATCAGAATTTTTTCATCTTCAGAAATAGCTAAAAATTTTGGAACTGAACCTACTTCAATCACATTGTCAATGGTATAGTTTTCGGTATCAATTTTATATAGAAAGCTAGGGTCAAAATCTTTACCAATACAATCATCACAACCGGGGTTTGTAAATTCTTCACCTGACATGTGATAGTTTGATACCCAAAGGTATTTCCCATCTTTAGTAAATGCTCCCTCTACTGGTGCCCCTCTTAATTTATCCGTTCCATAATTGTTGATACCAAATGAACTTAAACGCACGGCGTCATTTATTTTAGCTAATAATTCTCCCGACTGATTGTATAATGTAACCGTATGCCGATACATCATATTTTGTGCAGAAAACAACCCACTACCACTTGAAACAACTGACTTTGGAGCAATACCATCCTTAATTTCTGCTTTTTTTCTAATGTGAGTTTCTGCCTGAGAAAAGATGGCACCACAACTGATTGTTAAAGCAAGTAACAGTTGCAACTTTAAAGAATTAAAGCAAGTAGTTCTAATGCTGCGATATATGTATAATGCCAAATTCACGCAGAACAAAAATAAAACTTGACAGGCAGGATTGTAGAAAATTGCCTAAAAATCTGATTCTTAACTTATTTTTTGCAGGAGGTTTTTAAGTATTTGCTGATGTGTAGAATGAGCGTTAGAATAGCTCTAAAAGTTTAAAACCCTAAGATATATGTTAAGTCTCATGTGAAATGCCCACTTCATTCTTTTAAAATTATGAGCTTCGTATTGAGAACCCATTGAATAATTATAACCTCTTTCATACCAAATATCACTTACGCGTCTAACAACTCCCATATTTACGTCTATACCAAACTCTGGAGGCCCCATTTTCAAACCTAGAGCTAAACCATAATCTGCAAAATTTGAACGTTGTTCATTAATGGGATGAAAACCAGGATTGCGAACACGCGCAGTTTCATGTTCAGACCATACCCGCCTTTTTCCAATTTTGACAAATGCATTCATGTAAGGATCTATTCCATATTTGTCTGGCCAATTTTTAAAAGGATAAAAGCGATAGTCTAAATTAATATAGTCTCGCCTTGAAAAAGAGTTATATCCGTTTGAATATTCAATTCCATCCACGATTGAATCGTTTTCATACCGGAATCTAAAATAAACATAGTCTATGCCAACCGAATGATGATTAAGACGAAATTCAGCTCCAATATTGGCATTTCTCCAAAAGGTATCTTCAATGATGAAAAAGGAAGTTGCTTTTCCTCTTATGGAAATCTCTTTACGAGAGTCTTTCGTATTTTGCAAATAAGACTTTATTGGAAGGATAAGAAATATGCAGAGTAGAATACGAGTCATGGTAAATTAAAGCAAACAACATTTTAAGATACTATTAAACATTTTTTTGTCTAACTCTCAAATTAGTATTAGTACAATCCTTTTCCACCAATTTAGGGATTGTTTTGTTAATTGTTTCTTCCAATAGCATTTTTATTGTGTTAATCACTAATAACGATTTTTTGCGTAGCAGATTCGTAGGGAGTCTCAATCGTTAAGAAGTAAATACCACTTTTGGCAAATCCTCTAATTTTTTTCTGATACTGGTTTGGGCCTGCAGGAAGATTTTCGAATACACGGTTTTCAATCTCTTTTCCCTCTGCATTGTGCAGTGTTATTTTTACATCAGATGATTGATTAAGGTAATAATCTACCGTAAACTTCCCGTAGTTTGGATTTGGATAAACCATTAGTTTTAAAGAGCCAATACTTTGTGGATTTAATTCGTCAACGGCAAGTGTAGTATCTGTTATTATATAGACTTCAAATATTTGGCTACTTGCTGTACTTTCTACTCCTGTATTCGTAAAAAAGATATTTGCTGCCGTGCTACTAATACCTCCGTAGATATAACCAACTAATGTAGAGTCTTCTGTAAATTCATCTAAATCAAACACTTCATTTTCGAAATGAGGGACGCTTGTTATAGGAATAAATTCAGATCCGGCACCAAGTAAACTAGGCATTTCAATGGGTAATTTATATTCAGCCATGGCACCATCTGCACTCCTTGTTACTCTTGCAATTGTGTTAACAAATGGAACATTATTATCTTGCACTAAAACACCATCCAAATCATAGTATTGAGCAATTCCTCCAAAAAATACGGTATGCATTGCATTATTAGATACGCTGTAAATAGGAAGTCTAGCACAATGATAATGATTATAGTATTGCGTAAATTCATCATTAACGACGTAACCTGTGCTGTCAATATCTACAGAGTTTAAAAACGGTAAATCCACATCATATTTAAATACACCCGAAAATGCAGTTATTCCTTCTTCTCCGGAGGGCATTATTTGCTCTACGGCATTATAGTCGCGGCGGTGTAAGTTTACAGTATCAATTATTTCTTCAAGATGTTCAATTGTTAATGTAACACCGTCATCAATAATTTTGAATTTGCGAATAGCATTAGTATATTCTTGTATAAAACCTGGTCCAAAATCTGGTCCCATTGGGTTATAGCGCCCAATAAATTTTTGCCCGCCAATTAAATAATAGGTATCATAAACTTTATTTAAATAACCGCCAGTAACTTGCATTAACGGATCTTCAATTTGCCTGAAATTAGCGTCAAAAGGATTTCCACTTATGATAGCCTCAATGGTGTTGGGGACGTGAATAGCGCAAAGGTTGGGGTAGGTGGTGTGATCCAACTCTGTGGCGCTATATCCATATCCGCCTACTACATAAAGAAAGTCTCCGTTTTGTTGAAACTCCAAATTTGTTGCACTCAATTGCTCTTGAATACCAATGGGAAGGGAGGATAGGGGAGCAGCCCATTTTTCTTTAGTAAGAGGGTCAACTACCAGTAGGTTTGTATTATGACCAACTTCGTCAAAAGCTGCCCAAGGCTGCCTTCGGTGCAATCCATCCAATCGGCCACCTACAATAAGCCATTTTCCATTTGCCTGTCCCCATGCAAATGCTTGCAAACCTCCCAACTCTTCAATTTCCATAGGCACGATAGCCACACTAAATGGAGTGGTTTGAGCAAAGCTTGTTGACTCAATTATTATAAGTAATAGTAATGTAAGTGACCGTTTGGTGTGATTAATAAAGTTGATCATCATTTTTTGTCTTTGAATAAAATAAACATTGGTTGACACCAATTTATAGCTGGTCAATAGACTTTAGTGTAACAATGGTTACATAGAAGGGCTAAACTGAGATAAGTCATAAATCAGTTTAATGTAGAATTGAAGCCGTGATAATGAAGTAGACTAGTATTTACAATCAGATATTGTATTCGTAAATGCTTTCTTTTCTTCTTCGGTCCAATCTGCTAGGATTATTAATGAAAGTCCCATTTCGCAATCAAAGGATTGGAAATGATCAAGATTAAGTGATCTGTCATGTTGCACTGCTATTAGTTTTTCGTTTTGAAAAATAAGTAATAACCTGTCAGGAGCAGATCGGCCATCAATATATGACGGGTGTTTGTAAAATTGCTGGATATTGTCATAATCTCCTAGTTTTTTGCCAGAATATTGAAATTGAAATGACCACAAGTATTTGTCAAAAGCTGTTTTAGAGAGATCTCCTGCGTTAATCAAGTTTTCTAGATGGTGTTCAGGAACAGTATTTAAAGCAATATTCGTATTGTGCACATAACCACGAATAAAATGATCGTCATACCAAATGTATGGTTCTATATTTTTTCCTTCTTTGTTTTTTACGTAGTAAGTAGTTGCAAAATGCTCACCATTTTTCCAAATCTCTTGCCATACATTGCTTTTGTTAATATCTCTAAATTCAAAGGTTTCATCTATTGGTATCCCAACAAGTACCCAATCGTCAGACGTTTCAATAGAGCTTTGAATTTTGATATTCGTAGCATGAACTTTTATACTAGATTGGCCATCAGGGTTTTGGTGAAGGGGTACAGGACCTCTTAATTCTTCATGAATAATTGGGGTTAATGAATCGAACGCTATTAAAGGGTTTTCATCAATGGCATAATCAGTTATTTTTTCAGGACGATCAATCTTTAGAGAATCTTGACTTACTTCAACCTCTTCTTCAGCAGATAAAAACTCAGTATTGCATGCCAGAGTTGTGAAAATAAGAGTCATGTATATTGCTAATTTCATCATATTAAGTTGTTTAATTTCCAATTAATTTATCATATAACGAATCATTACCAAATAGTACAGCACCTAGTGTAGACATTGCAACAATTAAGATTAATAGGGAAATTGAAAAGACAATGTCAGATGGTTTTATATGTTTGTTTTTACCCATTCCGGCCCTTGTATAGTCTATTTCATTCGAATACCTTATCCACAAATAAAAATCGCGCTTATGCATTTTAGTGCTCATGAGTTTAAAAGCATGATCAACGAGAATGTAAATTGGGATAATGAGAATTGCATAGAAAAAAAGCCTAAAATCATTTGTGCTGGACTGGTAGAAGCCGATTAAACCAATAAGCAACATCCCAAAAAATAAGATTTGTTTTAGACTTGTTCTATACCAATTGGATTTTCTGCCATACAAAAGCATGAATGGAACCCCTAAGGCAATAAATATGCTAATTATAGTCATTTAGAATTAATCAATCACAACATTAAACTTCAACCTCAGAAACAGAAGTTTTAACAATGAAATTACCTAACTGAACGGTTAGTTTCTTACCATTTACTTCGAGTAAGGTTCCTAATGTTTTTTGATTCTTCAGCTTAATAGTTCCGCCAATTTGCAATGCTTTTTTCAAACGCTCGGCCGCCTTCTTTTTTTCTGCAGCAATTTCTTTTGCAGTAGGCTCTTGTTTTTTTGCAGCATCTGGCAAATCAGGCGATTTTAAATTCTTGGCCAACACTACGGGTTTTTCAGCTTCTAGTATTTTCGATTTTTCAATAGAGGCTAATTTCTTAAGTGCCTCCATAGTTGCTTTGTTTGTTTTATGGTGCTTGAATTTTCCAAGAATTTCATAAAACTTTTTACCTACGTTTACAAACTTATTTTGCTGCTCAATATAAAGGTTAATACGGTCAGATTTTGCCTGCAATTTATCTAACTTGGCTTCGTAGGTGCGCAAGGCTTTTTTTGCCTCGTTTTGCGAACGATATTGTTCTGTATTAATCTTTTTAAACTTCGATTTTTCCTTTTGTAAAGATACTGTTAGCGCATCTACTTTTAATTTGTTTTCAGATACTTTTGCCTTGGCTTTCTCAATCAAATCAAGAGGAATGCCATTGTGTTGCGCCACTTCAAAAGTGAAAGATGAACCAGGTTGCCCAATTGATAATTGAAATAATGGTTCTAATTTTTTTGTGTCAAAAAGCATGCAAGCATTTGTTGCTGCATCTAAAGATGAGGTCAATATTTTAATATTGGTGTAATGCGTGGTAATTACAGCGTAACACTTTTTGTCATACAATTCAGTGTAAAAAACTTCAGCTAAAGCACCTCCTAATTCAGGGTCAGACCCACTTCCAAATTCATCTAATAACAAAAGTGTCTCTGAATTGGCATTCTCTAAAAAGAAATTCATTCGATTTAGGCGATAGCTATAGGTGCTTAATTGATTTTCTATCGATTGGTTATCTCCAATGTCAGAAAATATTTGATTAAACCACGCACAACTACTGTTTTCATCCATTGATAAAAACAAGCCACATTGAAACATCATTTGTAAAAGCCCTACGGTCTTTAAAGTAATAGATTTACCTCCGGCATTTGGTCCTGAAATAACTAAAAATCGACCATTTTCATCCAATTCCATTTCTTGACCAATGGTACTTACACCTTGACTTTCATTTTTTAAATAGAGTAGTGGGTGAATGGCATTTTTCCAATGCATTCTTTTTGTTTTATTCAACCCAGGGCGAACTCCATTGTATGTTTTTGCAAAAAGAACCTTGGCACTCAATAAATCAAACCGAATCAGTAATCTTTGGAAGGCCTTTAAATGATTCTTTTCAGAACGAAGGCGCAAGCTGACTTTTTCAAGAATCATGAAAATTTCATTACTCTCATCAATTCTCAGTTGCTCTTGTTCTTTATTTAATAATACGCTTTCCTGCGGTTCAACATAAGTGTATGTGCCCTTTGCACTAACGCCGTACATTTTACCAGGCACACGTTTTTTGTATTGTGATAAAACTGCCAATAACCTTCGGTTTTCTAAAAAAGTTTCTTCTGAATCTCCTAAAAGCTCATCTTGTTTACAACGCCGTAACGCTTTTTCAAAGTTTTTATTAATTTCAGATTTATTCGCCTTCATTTTCCGCCGTATGCCTTGCAAACGTGGCGTAGCGTCATCTTTTATATCAAGTTTTTTAGTGTCTAAAATCTCCGTTATGATTTTTAGCACATCTTTAATTCCAGTAATATGCTGGCATGCAGCATATATAATTGGATAATTCTCTTGTTGATTTCGTGCAAAATCAATCAGTAATTTTGTGCCTTGACAGAGAGAGTAAACTTTGATTAATTCATTCAAAATTAATACACCGTTCTCAATTCTTAAAATGTTTAAGGCTGTGTCAATGTCTTCAGCATTGGGGTGCGGAAAACTTAACCGGGCATCATTATGTATGGTTTGAATTTCTGTGAGTAGGTCCAATTCTTTATTCAAAAGTTCGGGCTGATCAAAAAAACTAAGGCGCATAGCATTTGCCTTTGCCTTTTGCGATTTACAGAAAGTAGATAGTAATTCGCAAACAACATCAAACTCAAGGTCTTTACTGCTTTGCTGGTCGAAATTCATTGACTTAAAAAAAGTGCTGCAAAACTACACAATTTTCTCGTTGGAAAGATGCCAAACCTAATGTTATTACTGATGTGTAGTGTATTTATGAAAATTATAAGGTAACACCAATAATGCATATGTCGTCTACCTGATCTAAATTACCTTTCCAACTGTTATAGGTCGTTTCAAGATATTCATGCTGTTCTTTTTTGCTAAGGTTATGAATTGAGGCTATGATTTCTTTAAATTTTTTAACCTTGAGTTTTTTACCTTTTTTTCCTCCAAATTGATCGGCATACCCATCTGTAAAAAGATAAATTTGATCTCCTTTTTTCAACTGCATGTGGTATTTTGTAAAGGAGAGATTTTTTTCACAGTATCCAACAGAGTGGCGGTCTGCATTAAGAATACTTAATGTGTTTGATTTTGAAAACTCAATGTTTGTATGAGCATGCGGATTAGGTGTGTCTGTAATTACCCACAGTGGATTATAAGCACCAGACCATTCAATGCTCAATGTTTTAAGGTTAAGAGCTACAAGTGAAACATCCATTCCATCTCTAACTATACTGTGATCACATTTAAATGATTCTACAATTAATTCTTGTGCTTTATCCAATATCTTTTCTGGACTTGTAAGATGATGTTCTCTAACTGATCGATTTAAGGCATTAATACAAACAATACTAACCATTGCTCCGGGGATACCATGTCCAGTGCTGTCTGCAACTGCAAGTAAAATGGTGTCTCCTACTTTTTCAGTCCAATAAAAATCACCAGAAACAACATCCCTTGGTTTGTATAATACAAAGAGATCCGCAAAGCTTTTTTTCAAAAGCAATTGGGACGGTAATAAAGCGTTTTGGAGGTTTTTTGTGTAAGCTATACTTTGTGATATTTCAGAATGTACCTGTAATTGCTGAATCATTTTATTGGTGTGTTGAGCAACAATAGTAAACTCGTCATTACCCAAAATTTTTGCAGAATTGGTCAATATTCCTTTCGAAACAGCATCAAGCACATTGGTTTGGTTATGCAGTTGCAATTTTAAATATTTAGAATAAAATGATGCAATAAGAATGATATAAAAACTGTAAGCAATGGCCACAAATACAACCTCTATTATAACACTTTTAGTAGCCCAAACTAACTGACTTTCCTCTAGGGTTATCATCCATCTAAGATCTTTAACTACCAAGAAAATTCCGTTAACTAAAACGAGTACTATAATGACAACAGCAAAAGTCAATAAGTCTTTAGATATAGAAGTATATTGCTCAGTTGGTAAGTTAGAGCTTTCAGCTGTGCGTTTGAATAAACGTACTTTACGTATGGTGTATAATAAAATTCCGGTAAGCATTCCTGTTGATGCGAACCCTGTAAGTATTTTGAGACCACTTTCAATAGGGAATTCATGAATTAAGCCATTGTAAATAGCCCATAAAATACCTCCTGTTAAAACAAAAGCTGTATCCAATAAAATGAGTTTTCTTGAGGTGGGTTTAAACAAGTGCGATTTAAAGTAGTTATTAAGAATGAAATATCTTAACGTAATTGTAAGAAAAGTGATGATTAAATTGGCCGTAACCACTTCTATATTTGATAATTTCTCAACATAGGGGCAAACTTGAATTGCATATATAGATTGAAGAAACGCATTAATAATAAATATGGCTGTACCCCATGTCAAACTTGATTTTAATAGTTCAGCAGGCCTGTTTTTTTCAATCGCGGATTCTGTCATTTAATAATTTAATGTGGGACCTTAAATGAGGTTAGTCGTTAGTGGCAGGGAAATCTTAACAAAAGTGTTTTTTTGATTAATTATTTAATACTATTTAGTTTGATTCATCCACAAAATAAAGGCGTATTCTTCAGCAACCTCTCTTAGTTGCTCAAACCTTCCAGATGATCCTCCATGCCCAGCATCCATGTTAGTTCTGAGTAGAATTGGATTTTGATCTGTTTTCAATTCTCGCAGCTTTGCAACATATTTTGTTGGCTCCCAATATTGCACTTGAGAATCATGTAGTCCGCTTGTTACGAGCATTGTTGGATATGCTTTACCTTCCAATTGATCGTAGGGAGAATAGGATAATATATAATCGTAATAATCCTTGTTATTTGGATTGCCCCATTCATCATATTCTCCGGTTGTCAATGGAATGGTTTCATCTATCATAGTAGAGACCACATCAACAAAAGGTACTTGAGAAACGATTGCTTTCCATAGTTTTGGACGTAGATTAGCAATTGCTCCCATAAGCAGTCCTCCTGCGCTTCCTCCCATTGCAAATATGTTGTTGATGGCGCAATATTTTTGTGCAACTAAATGCTCTGTTACGGCAATAAAATCGGTAAATGTATTCTTCTTTTTTAATAGTTTTCCTTCATCATACCATTGCGCACCTAGATATTCTCCACCTCTGATATGCGCAATTGCAAATACAAAACCTCTGTCTAAAAGACTCAGACGTACCGAACTGAAATATGGGTCAACAGTTGATCCATAAGAGCCGTAGGCGTAAACCAAAATAGGGTTGGTTCCATCTTTTTTGAAAAGCTCTTTTTTATAAACAATAGAAGCTGGAACTTTTACACCATCACTTGCGGTTGCCCAAATTCGTTCAGATTGATAATGCTCAGGATCAAAATCTCCGATTACTTCTTGCTGCTTAATTATTGTTTGTTCAAAGCTCTCTAAATTAATAGTGATAACTGAGTTAGGCGTAGTCATTGAACTATAACCTATCCTAACAGAATCATTGTTAGGCTCGGGGTTGTTACCAATGTAGAGGGTGTATGTTTCCTCATTAGGTGGAATTATTTTATAAGAATAATTTTGCCGATTGTATACTTTTAATTGAGAAAGTCCATTTTCTTTTTCTTGCACAACTAGGTGCGTATTAAAAACTTCAAAATCTTCTATTAATACTTCAGAGTTATGCTCTTGAATAATTTTCCAGCTACTCCAATGGCGTTCGTTCTTTTTACAATGTGCAATTTTAAAGTTTTTTGCATCAAGGTTTGATTTAATAAAAAAATCATCTCCTGCTGATTCAGGATAGTACTCATGTTCCTCTTTACGCGGCAGAAAAACATCAAATTGACTTGAGTCATTTGCAGATTTGAATCTGAATTCAGTAGTTAGGGTACTGTGACAGCCTATAAAAATGTATTGAAAATCTCCGGAGCGATTGACAGTAACAATATAAGTGTCATCTACTTCCTCATAAACATCAACAATGTTTCCAGTATTAATATTTATTGATCTTATAATATGCGGACGTAAAGTTTCACTGTCTTTTACAGAGTAATAAATTGTATGGTCGTCGTTTAACCAGGCTAAATCACTGCCTGTATCATTAATACAGTGCGACAATAATTCACCCGTTTCAAGATTTTTAAACCGAATTTGATATAATCTTCTTCCAGAAATATCTTCCGTAAAGGCTAAGATTTTATTGTTTTTGGAAATGGCAAAAGCTACTACTTCATAGTAAGGATGGTTTTCTGCCTCTATATTTTCATTGATCAAAATTTCTTCAGGAGCTTCGAGCGTTTCTTTTTTTCGACAATAAAAAGCATGTTCTAAGTCTTCTTCAAATCGGGTATAATACCAGTACCCATTTTTGAAATAGGGAGCAGATGAATCTTCCTCTTTAATTCGTCCTTTCATTTCCTGAAAAAGATCTTCTTGTAATCCTTTGGTAGGTTCCATGATGGAATCTGTGTAAGCATTTTCAGCTTCTAAATGAGCAATCACTTCAGGATTATCTCTATCCCGCATCCAAAAATAATTGTCAATTCGGTTATGATTATGAAGTGTAAGTGTATGCGGTGCTTTTTTAGGAATTGGAAATTTCATGAACCATTATTTAATAGACGTAAAGGTAGACAAAATCTATGTTACGCTTTACTTGAAATTGGGAATGGGTTTTTTAAAAATTAAACTTTTTAAAACTATTCGTCAAGAATTTTTCATCACGGCCATAAATGTCTGGATGGAAAATAATATTACCCGTACTATCTCCTGTTGCCGTGTAATATTCAATAAATACCTCAAAGGGTTTTTCTAACTCAATAACTCTTTGAATTCCTCTAACAACAAGGCTGTCTAATGTGTCGGCTTCAACTTTGTGTTGGTCAAGTTCTAATATGGATTTGGCTAGATCAAACGGTTGATGTAAACGAACACAACCATGAGAGTATGCTCGAACATCATTTGCAAAAAGTCTTTTAGACGGAGTGTCATGCACAAATACAGAGTGTGGATTAGGAAAAAGGAATTTAATTCTTCCAAGGCTATTGCCACCGCCGCCATTTTGTCTTACACGGTAAGGAAAGTTTCCTTGACGAACTGTAGACCAATCAACAGAAGTTGGATCAACTTGTTCACCACTTTTAAATATTTTATAACCCCGTTTAGAAAAATAGGCCGAGTCTTTTCTAGCGCCGTACAATATTTCAGTAGATGAAATAGAATAAGGAACGTGCCAAAAAGGATTGGTAACCATGCGCTGCATTGTCGCTTGAAATTCTGGTGTTTGAGTGGCATACGCTCCAACAACTACTCGGTGTTTTCTTTTGACATCTCCACTGTCAATTAAATAAAGAGAAAATTCGGGAATATTAACGCGGATATAACGACTTGGAACCTCTTTTTTCCAACGCCATTTTTCCATACTCAGTGCGGCTTGGTAAAAACGGTCGCGATTACTTTTTGCTAAGGCTCTTCCTGTCCATTTACCAACAATAGCATCATCCTTCAATCCGTTAATCAGTTGGAAGGCTTTGAGTCGTTCTATAAAAATAGAATCATCTGTAGCCAAACTAGAATCTACATATAAATGTCCTATTAACGCCTCTCTTGCTACTTTGTAACAAGCTACCGAATCTTCTTTAAATGGTGGAATTTCATAGTGATTAGTATCCAGTTCAAAACTGTCTAAAAAAGTAGTTAATCCTTTTTGCAATTGTAAATAGTCCCAAAATTGTGGTTGATGACTTGTAATTACCTCCGTAACATTTTCACCATTTCTTACTCGATCTAATTCTTCATCTAAAGAAAAAGTGAGAGAATCTTTTTTCCAAACGTACGTATAGTCACTTGAATCTATGCAACCTAAATTAATGTGAGTGGTATATAAATAAAAGGCATTTGTCAATAACATTTCAGCATCCAATAGTGATGAGTCCACCATTTTGTGAATGAGGTTAGCATGAAACATTTCAGGAACAAAACCATAATCATATGCATCATCAATCATGCCCATGAATTCAGAGCCAGTTGCATTTAAATCAGTTTTGTCCGTCCAAATTGGGAGAAAGGCATTCGCATCATAATAAGCAAGTACTTCTGAATTTGCTAATACCGTATCTTCATTATAAACGAGGTATTGCGTAGAATCAAATTTGTCCATTAACATTTCACTCAAAGCAATTTCAGCTTGAGTAACATCATCAGACTCTGCACCTCCACAGTTCATTAATGTAACGAAAAGTGCGAGAATCAGTATACGCTTGATAGAGTTGTAAATCATTTCAGTTTAAATATAATAAACTGGGGGTATAAAAAAGTCATTATAAAGCAAATGTACGTTACTTATTTATTATTAGCTATAACAATCTTGATTTCCGTTAAAGCAATGGAGGATGCAACGTTAAAAGGAAAGTTAATGATGAACCCTTATGATGTGATTCACTATAAAAAATGGTATCGTTGTTTTACGCATGCATTTATCCATGCGGATTTTATGCACCTTGGGTTTAACATGTTCGTTTTGTACAACTTTGGTGTTAATTTGGAAGATACTTTAGTTCTCAACTATGGTACACAAGGATATGTGATGTTTGCGGTACTCTATATAATGGGGATTTTATTTGCAACTATTATATCATTAATAAAACACAAAGATAATCCGGGTTATAATTCGTTGGGCGCTTCAGGTGCTGTTATGGCGGTGTTGTTTGCATATATTTTAATGCACCCTGAAAGAGAACTAGAACTTTTATTATTACCAAATATTAAAATACCTGGTTTTATTTTTGGACCGATAATATTAGCTATTGAATATGCCATGGCAAAGAGAGGAGGAACAGGGATAGCGCATGATGCTCATTTTGCTGGCGCAATTTTTGGTGTTTTATTCATTACAGCAGTGGATTATCATTATTTGTTAAACTTCTTTAAGCATTTTGTTTCATGAGTAATTATGTTATCAATAACGGTGTATTAGTTTCAACCGAAGGTTATTCAATTCGTGCAGGAAATAGAGGACATTTATATGGAGATGGTCTTTTTGAAACTATTCGTGTAATAAATAGTCATCCTATAAATTTGGAAAATCATCTCAACAGATTGATTGAAGGGATGAAGGTTATGCGCTTAAATTATCCCGTTGAATTTAATGTGCCATTTTTTGAGCGAGAGATACAAACATTACTGACTAAAAATGAAATTACTGGAAGTGCGCGAGTGCGCTTGTCAGTAGATCGAAAAGCTGGGGGCAACTATTTACCCACTTCTAATCACATAGATTATTTGATTGAAGTAGAGCAGGTGATTCCTAATCGTTTCGAATTAAACACTGAAGGGTTGTCATTAGATCTTTATGATCAAATGAATAAACAAGTTAATTTTTTATCTCCGTATAAAACTAAAAATTGCCTCATTTATATCATGGGGAAACTCAAAGCGAAGGAAAAAGGAGTAGATGATTTATTGATATTGAATGATAAGATGGGAATTATCGAAAGTACAAGTTCTAACCTATTTATTGTTAGTAATGGAGTGCTTTATACTCCTGGATTAGATCTAGGCTGTTTAGGAGGTACAATGCGGATGCAAATTATAAATTTGGCTATTCAACACAATATTAAAGTGTATGAATGTAATATTTCGCCTCAAAATTTGTTAGCTGCTGATGAACTATTTTTAACCAATGCAATAAAAGGCGTTGTATGGGTGAAATCCTTCCGCACAAAAGAGTATGGAAATACAATTTCAGGGAAATTGGTCAATTATTTAAATGAAAAATGGAATGCAGGTGAGTGAAGCGAGTCATATGAAAATTTGGAGAGTGGTTGCGGTTTTGGCAATTATGACATTAGGAATTAATGCTTTTGGTCAAAAAATGACAAAAGATGAAAAGCAAATTTCTAAATGTTGGAAAGTATTTAAAACTAAGAGTCAGTCAAAAGGAATTGCTAAGTTGGAAAAGTACATGTCCAAGCAAGAGTGGCCTTCGTTATTAGCATATGAATCATTAGTGAAAATGGAGTATGTTAATTTTAAACGCAACGCTAAAATGTTTGGGTTTGAAATTAAGGTTGAAGGAGAGAGTAATGACTCATTGACGCAAACGTTTCAAGATATGTTGGAGGAAATTTATCGTGCACGATTTTTGAACGTGTGTAGGATGAGTACTATGGAATCTACTTCGCCAAGTGCAGATATTTATTTGAGACAAATGATTGTAGATGTAGATCCTGATACGGCAGTTTCAGAGAAGGGCGCCGAGTATTATTCTGAAGCTGAAGAGTTTTTCATTAATCAAGATTTTGAATTGGCAGAGTTAAATTATCGAAAAGCATTAAAACAAGATTCAGCATATTATAAAGCCAATTTATATTTGGGAGATAGTTTTTGGGCTCGTAATGAATTTGACAGTGCTTTAGTTTATTATAAAATAGCAAAAGAGATGCAGCCTAATTTATTAGAGCCGCGCATTTATATTATTGATGCATTAGTGGAGCAGGAGCTCTTTTATCGTGCTAAAAAAGAGTGTTTTGAAGCTTTAACTGTATATCCAGGTCAAAATGTTAAGTACAAGTTGCAACGTATACTATATATTGAACATAAGTTCATGAATGAACACCGTTTGAATAGACGTTTTTATCCGAATGATATTAATGATGATGAACAACCTGCTTTAGAAGCAAATTTAATTTGGGCAGATTACAGAAAGGCAAAAGGAGAAGTGAGCAAGTATTGCAATGAAGATGGTATAATTGAAGAAAATGGCGAAACTGATGATCGATATTTAGAGGTTTATTCCATTCGACGAATGCTAGAACAACATATGGATGATTTGCCTGAACCACTTCATTTTGCAGATAAAATGCGAGGAGAAGGATTTTTAGAGCCTTATGTTTTCGTTTCTTTATTCCACATTGATATCTATCCGCAGTTTAAAGACTATATGTCTCAGGAAGCGAATCGGTTAAAAACAATAGATTTTGTCGAGAAGTATTTAATTGAAGTGATTTAACCCTTTGAAAAAGGAATTTAATTCAATGTTGGGTTTTTAGGGAAGTGGGCAAATGCCTTATATTTTCCTCCTTGTCTAGACATGTAGTCAGACCAAAGTGTTTCATTCTTTGTATTCATTATTTCGGCAGTGTTATGCACGTCTGCAACAAGCCAAGCATTGTGCTTTAATTCACCATCTAATTGTTTTTCAACCCAACCAGAATATCCGAGAAAAAAGCGAATTTCATTTTGCTGTATGGCTCCAGAAATCAACATGTTTTTTAGAAGTTCAAAGTCTCCTCCAGCATATATTTCTTTGGTAACCTGAACACTATTGGGGAGTTTATCGCCTAAAGTGTGTATATAGTAAAGGTTTTTCGAACTTACAGGTCCGCCCAATCCTATTCGGGCTTCAAAGCCAACATCATCCGCTGTTGGCAAACCTTGAAAATCCGACAATCTAACGTCAACATAATTGTTTAAAACAAATCCAAAGGAGCCATCTTGATTGTGCTCACAAAGCAATACAACGGATCGATTAAAGTACGAGCTTTCTTCAAAAGGTTCTGTGATTAGCAGACGTCCCTTTTGCGGATCTAGTTTATTGTATACGTTTAAATCAATCATGCGGTACAAAGATAAGACGAAATCAAAACTAAAAAAGTATAACAAATGGCAAAAAAAGTTAAAAATAATTGCAAGGTTTTGGAGCTAACGTTATTTATTCCCTTTTTTAGCAGATTTAAAATGCATGTTATTTAAAATAAATGGTTTTTTGAAATAAGTAGAGATTTTTTTATGACATTTGTTATAGTTTATGGCTAGGTTAGAAGTAAAAAATAAAAAAGCACGATTTGAGTTTGAATTGCTCGAAGATTTTAATGCAGGAATTGTGTTGACGGGAACTGAAATGAAATCGATTAGAAATGGTAAAGCAAGTATCATGGAATCATTTTGTGCCATTTTTGATGGGGAGCTATTTGTGCGTAATATGTATATAGCTGAATATGAGAATGGGAGTTACAATAATCACAATCCACGAAGAGATAGAAAACTTTTGTTAAAGAGAGTAGAACTGAAGAAATTGGAGAAAAAATTGAAGGATAAAGGTTTGACAATTATTCCTTCATTATTGTACATCAATGAAAAAAACTTAGCAAAAATTCGAATTCATTTGGCAAAAGGTAAAAAGCTACATGATAAGCGTGGCGATTTAAAAGATAAAGATGTTAAGCGTGAAATGGATCGCGCAATGAAACGATAAAGAATGTTTTACATAAAAAAAGTCCTGACAAATTTGTCAGGACTTTTTAGTTTATTACAAGTGCTATTATTAATGCATTACACTTAATTTTTCTGTTTTCTTACCCTCTTCAGTACTTAATGTAACAATGTACATTCCGTTTTCTAGATCTTTAGTATCAATATTATGTGTCATTGTTTCTGTTCCGTTAGTTGGAACAATTTCTTCTTTTACAAGTTTACCAGCATTATCATAAACTGAAATTGTTACATTTCCAGCATCAGCTGCAGTAGCATATGTTACCATAGCTAAATCACTTGTTGGATTGGGATAAATTGAAAGTTGAGTGATTGCTTCAAGCTCGTTGTTTTCGATACTTGCTGTACCTTCCAAAGCATACATTGATTGGTAAACCTCTCTTGTAGAGCTACGTTGTACCCATACAACTACACCTAAATCAGAAAACTCTTCAACAGAATGCTCGTCATCATGATCAACAGGATCAGTAGCATCAGGAGGAAGAACATAGTCTCCTGCAAATTCGTGCTCAAGATCAATATTAACAACTTCACCTTCATCTAAACCTCCTAAATAAGTTCCACCAATACCTGGAACCATTTTCTTCATTACATGTTCAAACTCAGTTTCACCATTTGTTTTAACATTACCAGTTGTTTGTTTTTCAAAAATTGCACAATGCAAAAATAAACCTCCAGAGCTTTCTAATTCTTGCAAGGCAGTTACGTCAACTTGAACAGTAACTGTATTTGTCGCCTCATTTACTTGATAGAAAGCATTTAATTCAACAACAGATTCTACTGCATAAGCCGCGTCCATATCGTCTTGTGTAAGTCCTACTGGGCCCGCATCAAATCCTCCATCAATTTCTAATCGAGGTACAGAACTAACTCCATAGAAACTTCTTCTTGAACCGCCTTCTGCTGTATAATAAGGATCCCCAGTTCCAGGCCAGCTCATTTGATATTTCAATGAAGTAAATTTTCCTTCATTTTCAGGCTGAGCAAATAAATCTTCTAAGTGAACATTACCAGGTGCACACGGAGGACATGTAGACGAAGTAAAAGTTTCATACAACGGTGTTCGAGTTGTGGTTTGCGCTGTAACAAGTCCTGAAACCAGAACTGCAGCGCTAAATAAGAGTGTATTTTTTAATAACATAGTTTATTTTTTATTCAAAACCAAGATAGTGAAAATAAGTGATTTACGCATTGTTAAAGCAACTGAATCTTTGGACTCCTAAGTGTGATGGAATAGGCTGTGTAATGAAGCCTAGCGTAAATAAGTACAGGATTACAAATCCTGCACAGCTCATGTGCAGAATGCGCCCTTAACGGGTTTTGTATGACGAACGGTATTAATTCGTCATGGCTTTGCTGTTTCGTTGGATTTGTAATCCAGCGATAGACTTTTATATTGTAGCCGTGAAAAAAAAAGCAGGATTACAAATCCTGCACAGCTCATGTGCGAAATGCGTCCTTAACGCGTTTTGTATGACGAACGGTATTAATTCGTCATGGCTTTGCTGTTTCGTTGGATTTGTAATCCAGCGATAGACTACTTTGAATACTATATTCCGCTACTTGGTTCATCTCTTCTTTAATTCAGCATCTAATACCTTCCAGATTTTTTCAGCAGTAAAATCCCAATTGAATAATTGCCCACGCTCTAGTCCCTTTTGAACAAGTTTCTTTCTCAATTCTTCATTGGTCTCAATTTCAACTAACCCTTCATAAATGGAGGTTATAGAAAATGGGTCTACTAATATTCCAGCATCACCAGTAACTTCGGGTAAAGAAGTTTTGTTTCCTGACAAAATAGGAGTCCCGGCTTTCATGGCCTCTACTAGAGGAATACCAAATCCTTCAAAATAAGAAACAAAGGTAAGGGCTCTTGCACTCGCCATTAGTTTTGTGAGTGTATCTAAGTCAACATGACCAGAAAAATGGATGGCATCTTTATGTTCGATTTGATCAAGTTTCTCTGCAAAGCCTTCGTTTTTCCATAAACTTTCTCCAACAATTAGGAGTTGATTTTCTGAATTGGTTTCTTTTTTGAAGCGATCAAATGCAGCTAATAAACGGCCTAAGTTTTTTCTTGGGTGTAAAGCCCCAACAAAAATAAAGTACGGCTTGTTGTTGGTGTATTCTTTTTCAATTTTTGATTTTACAACTTCATTAACAGGCTTAAAGGCATCACTTCCACCATTATGTGCTACTGTTATCTTGTCAGTAGGAACATTATACGTTTTTGCAATATCTTGCTTAGAAAACTCAGAAACGGTAATGAGGTGTGCGGCTTTTTTTGCAAATAAAGGAAAATATTTTTTTAGATAATTTCTTGGAGCTTTAGGTAAATCCTCTGGGAAGTGCTCAAAGTTAATGTCATGAATAACGCCTACCTGAGGGACTTCAGTAGTTAGTGATAAAAAACCATCAGGTGAGAAAAAAAGATCAATTTTGTACTTTTTTAAAGCACGTTTTACGGAGTAGTTGAACCAAATTTTAAAAAGAATAGGATGCCTGGCAGGCGGATTTAAAACAACAGGTTTCACATTGTCCGAAAAAATGAATTTAGGATCATATGCGCGGTCAAAAAAGAATATAAATTCATGTTCAGGATGTGATTCTACAATTCGTTTTACCGTCTCGAAGGTGAACCAGCCAAAGCCCTCCATTTTGTTCTTTAATAAAAAACGAGTATTGATCGCTATTCTCATTGTGGCGAATTTATGGCTTTCTTTAATTTTATCCTATTTTTGTGACCGCTATGAAGAATTTTGTCAAGTATATCCTACAAAATACGCTCGGGTACGAACGTTACCTACGTGTGTTTTCGAAATACAAAATTCGTACGCTAAAAAATGATGCGAAGGAGAAAGATTTCTTTGCCTTTATGGACGCCATAGAAAAAGAGGGCGCAATAATGGATGTGGGCGCAAATATCGGTATAATGACCTACCATCTTTCCACACAATTTAAAGATCGTAAGATCATTGCAATTGAACCAATGCCTGACAACTTTGCAATTCTAAAACAAATTGTTGATCGAAATAAATTAACAAATGTAGAATTAGTTCCAAGTGCTGTTGGAGATGAAAAAACAGTACTTAAAATGGTACTGCCATTAAATGGTAAGGTGAAAATGCAAGGATTGGCTCATGTCGTTCATGATTCTATTGATGAATGGAATGAAGGAGAGCAAATTGATGTTAATTGTGAGCGTTTGGACGATATAGCGAATGGAGAACCAATTGCAGGTATTAAAATGGACATTGAAAATTTTGAATATTTTGCACTAAAAGGAGCTCAAAACTTATTGAAAAAAGACAAACCAGTTGTGTATTTAGAACTCTGGGAAAATGAGAATAGAGATAAATGCTTTGAGTTTTTAAGAAGCTTAAATTATCAGGCCTTTATTCAAACAGAGACTGGATTAATTCCTTTTGATCCTGCTTCACACAAAAAGCAAAACTTTATTTTTAAGTAATAAGCGAATA
Source organism: uncultured Crocinitomix sp. (assembly GCA_937136425.1). Taxonomy (GTDB): domain Bacteria; phylum Bacteroidota; class Bacteroidia; order Flavobacteriales_D; family Crocinitomicaceae; genus Crocinitomix. Next base: position 25,213 of record CAKZON010000055.1, on the reverse strand, counting down.
GAGGTTAATAATTATTTTCTCTTTTTACCGCGCGGTTTTTGTCCTCTTGTTTTAGGCTTTTTATATTTCGCTTTAATTTTTTCTCGATACGATCCTCCTTTGTTTTCCTTTAGATTTTTCGCTTTTTTCTGATGTGTTTCTTTCTTTACACCTTTTCGAGTAACTTCAGGCAAATAGTTTTTATCAGCTAAGTTTGGCTGCTCTTCGGGTGTGAAAACGGTTGATATTTCAACTTCCTCAGGAATTTCAAAGTGTGGAATTTTATAATTCATTAAATTCTCTATTTCCGTCTGATATTCAACTTCAACTTCGTTAGTGAAAGTAATTGAGATTCCTTTGGCCTCAGCTCTACCTGTACGTCCTATTCTATGCAAATAATTTTCAGCAAAGTCAGGTGTATCAAAATTGATAACATGTGTAATGTTTTCAAAATCAATTCCACGAGCAATCAAGTCAGTTGCAACCAAAATTCTGTGCATGCCATTTTGAAAGCGCTCAATTGACCTTAAACGATAGTTTTGCGATTTGTTGGAATGAATAACACCAATTTCATCTGGGTGATTTTCGGCTATTCTTTCTTCTAGGCGGTCTACCAATCTTTTACTTTCTGCAAAAATTAGAACTCTAGTCATGCTTTCATCTTCTGCTAGCAAATGTTCTAATAAATTAATTTTTGTATAAAAGTTTGGCACATGATAAATTCGCTGTTCAATATTGTCCAAAGGTGTTCCCTCGGGAACAATAGTGAACTTATGAGGGCTATTAAAGAAAGCATCTATAACTGCATCTACATCTGCGGTCATTGTTGCTGAAAAAAGTAAGTTTTGCCTTCTTTCCGGAAGTATATCAAGCAAATTGGTAAGCTGTGTTCTAAATCCAAGGTTTAACATTTCGTCTACCTCATCAATCACTAACTTTTGAATTTTTTTTAAGCGCAATACTCCTGATAATGCCAAATCTAATAAGCGGCCAGGTGTTGCCACTAAAATGTCACAACCGTCATACACATTTTGTTTTTGTGTATTAATGTTAGTCCCCCCATAGGCTCCTTTAATCCGTACATTGATATAAGTAGATAGTTTTTCAATTTCTCCCATTACCTGCACAACTAATTCGCGGGTTGGAACCAAAACTAAAATACGAGGATGTTTTTGTTCTGAATATTTAAGGTGCCTTAGAATCGGTAAAATATAAGCAAACGTTTTACCTGTCCCTGTTTGTGCAACACCCACAACATCTTTTCCTGACAAAATAGTGGAATAAACCTCCTGCTGAATTGGAGTAGGGGTGGTGTACCCTAAATCCTCCAATGCATTCATTAAAGGTCGTCCTAAATTTAAATCTTCAAAAGTCACAATTCACAATTTTGCCCAAAGGTAGTGCGAATATGCGAATGCATCTCTATTTTATAAACTTTTCAGTAAAGATTACACCGTTATCTAATCTGATTTCAATAAAATAGGTTCCTCCTTGTAGATTAGAAACATCAATTCCCTCTACCCAATTATCAGTACTAACTTGAACCAATTGTCCAGCCACATCATAAAAGTTGAAGGTTTCAATTTGGACATCAGTAGTTGTGTTGATGAATAATAAATCGGCTACAGGATTAGGATAAATACTAATTGAGCTATTGTTATCTTCCTCTATTCCAGAACCATCTACAGGCTCATATTCTACGAAAAAATATAACTCATTGTCATCATCATTTACATCATTCCATTCACTTGCAACACCCAAAGGCCAGCCGTTGATGGACATTGCAGCACCATCTTGTAATGAACCAAAATCATCAGGTTCATCTCCCCAATTATTGTATAAACCGTCAACAGGAGTTCCGTCTACCGCACCTTCCCAAAATTGATCTCCTTCGTCGTCGTCATTTATGTCCCAAATCCAAACACCTTCTTCTGCTCGGTCCGTGCCACCTAGCCAAATATAAGAGCCTCCACCCCCGTCAGGTGCTACAGTTTCACCTGCATCTACTTCTGCATCTTCAATTGCAGCAAACAGCGCTGCATTTTCTTCTTCAGAATCGATTCTTACTAAAGCTCCGCCTCTGTCTACTGCACATTCAGCTGCATCTGGCCAGTTTTTGTTTTCTTTGATTAATTCATAATTTTTACCGTCAAAGGTAAATGAGTAGACATTTGCTTCGTCCACGCATTGAGCATTAACAGTACCAACTGTTAATAGTGTTGCTAGAGAGAGTATTCCTTTTTTCATCATTATTTATTTTAAGCTAATCAAATATAAGAGAAATAGACTGTATCTAATTGAAAATCATCATTACAAATGCTCTACATTAATGGAATCTTAAAATATTATGTTCCAATAAATTAACATTCAAAATTTTTAACGTTAAAAATTAGAAAAGCCATATATTCTATAAAATGAGTAGATTAAAGGGTTGGAGAAGGAGTTTGGTTAATAACATACTGATTTCGTTATAAGTAGATTTTTAAAATTGCAGAAAAAAAATTATCTTCATAAGTATAAACCACACCCTATGAAATCAATTTTTACTCTTTTTATACTTCTTTTTGTATCAACTTCTTTTGCTCAAGATGGTTCACATAACTGGACAGTTCAAATGTGGGCAGAGGTGAATGAGGACCCTGCAACAATAACTCTAAAATGGTTACCAAATGCAATTGGAGGTGAAACATATTTTATTTGGAAAAAAGAAAAAGGAACGGTTGGTTGGGGAACAAGCGTTGGAAGCGTTTCAGCTGGGGGTGCTTTAGAATGGACAGATACCAATGTGGTTATTGGTCGATCATATGAATATATGAATCAATTACGTACAGGTGGAGCGGTTAATGCTTGGAGTTATATTAATTCGGGTATAGAAACAACTTTAAATCCAAACAAAGGAGATTTATTATTGTTAGTTGATGAACGTCACGCAGATGCTTTGTCTACAGAATTAGATATGCTGGAGTACGATATGTACACAGATGGGTGGATGGTAACAAAACTAATAGTGGATTCAACTAGTACTCCACCAGAAGTAAAAGATTTAATTCTAGAACAATACGCAGCTTTAGATAATTTGGTAGGATTGTATCTATTAGGTCATGTAGCTGTGCCGTATTCTGGTAATTTATATCCAGACTATTTGTATTATCACCGCGGAGCTTGGCCTGCAGATTTGTACTATGCAGATATGTATGGAGAATGGACAGACACGGATGTGACAATTGAAACAGCAATAGATCCGCGTAATGATAATATTCCGGGAGACGGAAAGTTTGATCAAAGTGTTATACCTTCTCAAGTAACATTACAAATGAGCCGAGTAGATTTTTACAACCTATCTGCTTTTGATGAATCGGAAGAAGATTTGTTGCGTAATTACTTGAATAAAGCTCATGAATTTAAAATGGCAGAATACATTCCAACCGATGGAGGGTTATTTGATCAAGGAGATTTAGAATATTCATTGGAAGGGTTTTCACAGAACGCCATTCGAAACTTTACCGCATTTTTTGGACCAGATGAAGTTCATGAAGATGATTATTGGACAACATTGAATGGTGGGAGTGATTATTTATGGTCGTTTGGATCAGGAGACGGAACTTATTCATTAGCAAATGGTATTAATGGAGGTTCTGCATTAACAACTAATCATATTGCAGACGGTTTTAACGAATCTACTTTCACAATGCTTTACGGTAACAATTTTGGAGATTGGGATACTCCAAATAATTTGTTGCGAGCTTCAATAGCAGGCGGAAGAACTTTGGCATGTGCTTGGGTAGGACGTCCCAATTTTCATTATCAACATATGGCATTGGGCGAAAATATTGGTTATTCGGCTCAGGTCTCACAGGATTTATATTCTGACTATTTTTCATTGACGATTGGAGGAGGAGCAGTGATTACTTACGAGGGAGTTCATGTTGCACAATTAGGTGATCCAACAATTCGCATGTATTATGTAGCGCCTCCTGGTGTTGTTGCAGCTGCAACTGAAGCAGAAAACACAATGATAAACTGGGGAGCTAGTACAGATCCTTTTGTCGACGGCTATAATGTTTACCGTAGAGTAGAAGGTGGACTTTGGGCAAAAGTAAATGACGAAATCATTACAGAAACTAGTTGTACAGATGTGTCTGTTCCAGAGGCTGGAGTTTATACATACATGGTTAAGGCTGTTAAATTAAAGGAAAATGCTAGCGGAAGCTTCTATAATGAAAGTCATGGACGCGAAGCTACTGTGGAATTCTTTTCTGGTGTAGTTGAGCAAGCCCCAGTAACATTTAATGTGTACCCTAATCCAAGTAGTGGAAGTTTTCAAGTTAACTCCTCGCAAATTATAAATGCTTTGAGAATCTATGCTGCAGATGGCCAGTTAGTTTACCAAGCACAACCTCAACTTATGCAGGTAGAGGTTAATATTAGCACTTTAAGTAGTGGTGTGTATATGCTTGAAATGGATGTGAATGATGAGACCATTACTGAACGATTGGTAGTGCAATAAATTGATGTCTTAAGGTATGTTAAATTCCCATTTCGGGAGAATATAATTGTTATATTTCGGCATTATCTGTCACCCGAAAAAAAAATGAAAAATATAACAATCACATTGATCCTTCAGCTTATATGTTTGCAAAGTTTCAGTCAAATAGGAACTGTCATAGAAAACAAAGCAACTTTATTCTCCATTGAACAAAAAAGAGATACTATTGACTTTATTGTTGTTGATACAGTTTTGAATGAAAAGAAGCCGATCTTTCTATGGTGCCAAGGATCATTACCAGTTCCGTTGTTTTGTGAAGTGGATGGTTATGGCTATTATTTTATAGGGGGTGGCATTTCTAATTTTGATCAAAAAGAAATTGTCAAAAATTATCATTTAGTGATTATTTCAATGCCTAAAACGCCCGTTTTGGCTAAAAAGGAGAATTTGAATAGTAGTTTTCAATACATTCCAAATGCAGCGAATCAGAATCAATTTTTAACGTCATATGTTGAAGCAGATTATTTAGATAATTATGTTCAAAGAGCGTCTGTTGTTTTGAAATTTTTGAAAAAACAAAAATGGGTAAATAATGAAGCTTTGGTTGTTGCCGGTCATTCGCAAGGAACTAAAATCGCAACTAAAATTGCGGTAGAAAATAAAAGAGTGACGCATTTAGGAATGTTTGCAGCCAATCCTTTCGGCAGAATTGATCAATATGTGCGCGAAGCAAGATTAAACGCTCAAATGGGACTTATAAGTTGGGAGCGAGCGGATTCAATAATGAATGATAATTATGCTTTTTATAATGAAATTAACAATGAAGATTCAATTGCTGCTAATCCAAGTTTAATTGCTTGGAAAACATTTACTGAGACTTATTATGATGATTGGCTTTCATTAGACATTCCTATTTATTTAGCTTATGGAACAGAGGATAGAACGGCAGATTTATGCGATATAGTTCCTTTGTTTTTTATTGAGAAAAATAAAAACAACTTAACTCTTAAAAGATATTTAGGGTTAGAACATAACTTCTTCGAATTAACTCCAGACGGAAGAACAAATTATGAAAAAGGACATTGGAATGAGGTCATGAAAGGTTTTGTAAATTGGCTGGAATAGAAACGAACTATGAAAGAAATTAAGACGATAGTGTTTGATCTTTATGGAACGTTGGTAGAGATAAAGGAGTCTAAGCATTTTTTTATGAAATTGTTTAAATCTTCAAAAGATAATTTTGGTGTTACCATTTCAGAATATCTTCAAATTGTTATGAAAAATGATTTAGAGAATGTTACTCGATTATTAACAATTGAATTTGAGGAATTATACAATAAGCATTCTGCCGAATTAACGCAGGAATTAAAATCAGTAGAAGTATATAATGAAGTTTTTAAAGTTCTAGAGGAGTTAAAAAAGAGCTATCAAATTTATCTTATTTCAAATTTGGCAGCCCCTTATAAAAAGCCTGTTTATGAAATTGGTTTGGACAAATATTTTGAGAAAATGATTTTTTCATGTGATTGTGGCCATATAAAACCAGAGAAAGAAATATTTAAATTAGTAGAAGAATTTTCAGGAAGTGCGCCCAATGAAATTTTAATGATTGGAGATTCCTTTCAATCAGATGTTACTGGAGCGAAGAATATGAATTGGAATTTTTTACATTTGGTTCGGCAAGGTCGCTTAGATAATGATTATGAAATTAAAGGCCTCAATGAGTTAGAAAGATTTTTATAGTTAATCAAAAGTATAGATAGCAGTGAAAAATAAGACTAACCAAAGTGAATTGACTGATGACCAAGTAATGGCAATTATTTGCGCGCATGACTTGAAATGGGAAAAAGATTGGAAGAATGAAGGAATAAACTATCTCATAATTGCAAGCATTGGACATGAGCTCGTTGTTGATGTATCGAAAAATCAAAATAAGGATAGAAGCATAGCCGTGCTAGCTACAATCGAAAAGTTGTTAATTAATGCCAATCAAAATACTATTAACCTAATTGGAGCAGGTCTTTTTGAAGCCATGCAAAATAATGTACTCGATCGTTTTAATTCTGATGAGATGGATGTTTTAGATGCTTATTTAGGCGAGAAATCGTTAAAACTTTGGAAGGATATAATTGAAGGTTGGCATGGAAGTGGTGTTCGTACAATGCAGCAGGTTTTCGATTCTCTGGATTAAAGTTTTGCCTCAATATTTTTCTTTCGAACATTTATAGATTCTGAGTTAGGATATATTGACACAGCTTTTTCTATCCATTCGAATGCAACAGTATAATTTTTTTCTCTGTAATAAAAGGTCGCAATGTCTGAGTAAGTAGAGGCAATTGTTTGATTTATTTTGGATTCTTTATAGTTGTAATCATTTATGAGTTGTTCTAAATCTGAAAGTAGCTTTAAACCAGTTTGTAATTGGTTATTATTAAACGAAACAGAAATTTCATCACACTTTGTAGCAATATAAAACTCATTAATCTCCTTTGAGTCTGATAAAAAAGGGAAAGCTTGAATATAATAGTCAAGAGAGTCTACTCTGTCATCAATATCTAAATCTTCATAGATCCAATTTTCTCCGTAAAACAAATTTTCAAGGACTAGACTTCCGAATACATTTTGAATCTCTATGTTTTTCGGATTAAGAGCTAAACCATTAACAGCACATTCAAAAGATTTTTCACTATTTCGTTGAATTGCATAATAGTACATCTCTATCATTAAGAAGTCACTTAATATAATTTTTTGACGTGATTCTTGCGTTATGTTAGACTTGGCTAAAGCTTTAGAACTATCGGCGTAAACGAGATCATTTCGCTCATTTAATGCTATTCTGTAAACAAGTTTAATGTTGTTTTTTAATCTATCAAGGGTTGCTCTTTTTCCTGTCAAATCATATAATGTAGTCAAATAATCCATTATTAAAATGTCATCAAAGGTTAAGTCGTCAATTCCGAGATTCATAGCACCAAACATTAAATAGTTGAAACGATTATCTGAATAATTCATTTTGCCAATCTTCAAAATTTCTACAGCTTTCAAAAAGTCGCTTGAACCAATTAATAAAATTCCTTTTTTCATTAAATGTAGTCCAGCTAATTCTTGAATAGAAATTGAATTCGTTCCTCCAAAATGTTTTTCAATTAATTCATAACCATACCTGTTAGCTTGCGACCTGCTAACAACTTCCATTTCAATTAAGTAATTAATTATGGTTGTTTTAGTTTCCTCAGTCCAAGCAAGGGTATTAAGTTTGGTAGAATATTCAACGTTAATTTTTTCACTTTCAGGATATGTAGTTAATGTTAATATTTCGCCTTGTTCGGCTAAAATAAATGGAATCTCTAATTCAGTTAAGACAATGGCTTGAATTGCTCTAGCACTAATGGCGTTATGATAACCATACACAAATAAATCAGCCAAATTGGCGTCATTTTTATATTGCTTGAAAAATTTTGCCTCAATGTCATTTGAAATCCTATCAATTCTTTTCTTTTTAGAATTTTGGTCGTATTTATGAAGACCAGTGATTAATTCTTGAATCTTTTTTTCATAGACTTTTACCATTGGAAGGTCGGCGTCAGGTTCTTGAAAAAAATAAGACAAATTTGAATAAACCGAACTTTTAGTGCAAAGCCCGACGGAATGGGAAAATGTCAATATAAAAAGACAAAGTAAAGGCAATTTCATAAGGCAATAAAACTAGTGAAATTTCATTTACTCTATTTAAAAAAAGTCAATTCTTGTTCAATATTCTGTCGAGCTTGTTCTTCATACAGCTCTCTAAAGTAATCCGTTTTGAACAATTGATCCATTTCTAAAAAGTGCATTAGAACCTTTTTACGCCCCGGATTATATAAAACCTTTGGATAAATTTTATACTCTTTTCTGATGGCTTTAAAATAAGCCGAGTAGGTATCCCAGTCTTTACCTAAAATAGAAAGGTCTGCATCTGTAAAAAGATTCGCGTCTTGATCATTTGAAACCGCGTGAGATTTTGTAGCGATTATTTGTGCCTTGCAGCGTTCAACCTTCCTTGTTGGATAACCAATCGCTTGCAATCGTTCCACGGCCAAATCTGCGCTGCGTTCTTCATTGTCTTGTTTACGCACATTGTATACAATGTCATGATAAAATACGGCCCAAGAAACAGTGTCCCAATCTTCAATTTGATCTTTGATAGGTTCTAGTTCTAAAAATAGATTTTCTAAATGAGTCAGGCTGTGATATACGCGTTTTTTATTATTGTGTGCGGCTTCAATTTCAACCCAATACTTATTGGCCAGCTCTACATCTGCAGTTTGCTGACCAATAAGTTCTAAAAATCGGGTTTTCAATTTCACAATTAATATGTCTCTTGACTATTCAATAATTTTAGCCTTGTTCACTTTTTGTTTTAGAAGGGCAATTTTCAATACTTCATCCATTGTTTTTACATAATGGAATTTTAAACCTTTTAAATAGTTTTGATCAATATCTAAAATGTCTTTCTCATTTTTGGCAGAAAGGATGATTTCTTTAATGTTTGCGCGTCTTGCCGCCAATATTTTCTCTTTAATTCCTCCAACAGGTAATACAGCTCCACGTAATGTTATCTCTCCAGTCATAGCAAGGTACTTTCGTACTTTACGTTGTGTAAAGGCAGAGGTTATTGCAGTTAACATTGTGATTCCTGCAGAAGGTCCATCTTTAGGTGTGGCACCTTCTGGTACGTGTACATGCACATCCCATTTGTCAAAAACTGTTGGGTCAACACCAAATTCTTCTGCATTAGCTTTTAAATATTGGTGGGCTAATACAGCAGATTCTTTCATTACATCTCCAAGGTTTCCTGTTAAAGTCAGTTTCCCTTTTCCTTTTGATAGGCTAGTTTCAATGTATAAAATGTCTCCTCCAATTTGTGTCCAAGCTAAACCTGTAACAACCCCTGCAAATTCATTTCCAAAGTATTTGTCTTTTCCGTGTGCAGGCCCTAAGATTTTTGCAAGCTGATCTTCTGTTACTTTTGTTGAATATTTCTCTTCCATTGCAATTTCTTTAGCTCTGTTTCGAACGATAGATGCAATGCGTTTTTCTAATCCTCTTACACCAGACTCTCCAGTGTATTCCTCCACAATTTTTTCAATTATTTTTGGAGTTAGGCTGATATCTTTTTTAGTAATCCCATGCGCTTCTAACTGCTTAGGAACTAAGTGGCGTTTTGCTATTTCAACTTTTTCTTCAACGGTATATCCGTTAACTTCTATAATCTCCATTCTATCCCTAAGCGGACCTTGAATAGAAGATAAATTGTTGGCTGTAGCAATAAATAAAACGCTAGAAAGGTCATAATCTAATTCAACAAAATTATCGTTGAATGTAGCATTTTGCTCAGGGTCCAAAACCTCTAATAAAGCAGAAGAAGGATCTCCTTGGTGACCTCTTCCAACCTTGTCAATTTCATCTAATACAAAAACAGGGTTAGATGTTTTGGCTTTCTTAATGTTCTGTAAAACACGGCCAGGCATTGCACCAATATAAGTTCTTCTATGTCCTCTAATCTCAGCTTCGTCATGCACACCTCCTAAAGACATGCGTACGTATTTGCGTCCTAGTGCTTCAGCAACTGATTTACCTAAAGATGTTTTTCCAACACCTGGAGGTCCGTATAAACAAAGAATAGGGGACTTCATGTCCTTCTTCAATTTGATTACTGCCAAGTATTCTAAAATTCGGTTCTTTACTTTATCTAGTCCAAAATGGTCTCTATCTAATATCTTTTTGGCACGTTTTAGGTTGAAGTTGTCATCAGACATTTCATTCCAAGGCAAGTCAAGCACTAAATCGATATAGTTAATTTGAACAGAGAATTCAGCTCCTTGCGGGTTCATTCTGCTCAGTTTTTTTAGCTCTTTCTCAAATGCTTTTTGAACTTTTTTAGGCCATTTTTTAGACTTGGCGCGTTTCTCAAAGTTTTTGATTTCACTTTCTCCTGGATTTTCACCTAACTCATCTTGAATCGTTCTGATTTGTTGATTCAAAAAGTATTCGCGTTGTTGCCGATCCATGTCAATTTTAACCTTGGTTTGGATCTCATTTTTCATGTTCAACATCTGAATTTCTACAGATAAATGACCAATGACTTTTTCAATACGCTCAGTAATTGATGTGATTTCTAGTACTTCTTGCTTTTTCTCTACTTCAGAACTAAGATTTGAAGCAACAAAGTTTACTAAAAATGTAGGGCTTTCAATGTTTTTAATTGCAAAGGTCGCTTCCGAAGGAATGTTTGGAGATTCCTTGATAATACGCATTGCCATTTCTTTCATTGAATCTACTAAGGCCTTGTTTTTATCCTTAGAAATATCCAGTTTTTCATCCGTCAATCCCTTTACAGCAGCTTTAAAATAAGGCACTTCTTCCACAAATTCAGTAACCTCAAAACGTCTTTTACCTTGAATAATAACAGTAGTACTGCCATCAGGCATTTTAAGACGTTTTAAAATTCTAGCAACTGTTCCAATTCTATTTAGATCTTCTGAAATTGGATCTTCAATTTCTGTCTTTTTTTGAGAGATAACCCCAATGGTTTTATTTCCTTTATAAGCATCTTCAATAAGCTTAATAGATTTATCTCTTCCAATTGTAATAGGAATTACTACACCAGGAAATAATACATTATTTCTAAGCGGAAGTATAGAAAGCACTTCAGGAATGGTTTCCTTATTTAGTGAATCTTCTTCTTCTTCAGAAATTAAAGGTATAAATTCAGGTTCCTGATCTAGTATATTTGATAAAGCGAAAAAATCGCCTTTTGTCGAGTCAGACATATATTCAGTTTTTTTGTCAATTTGGCACTACAGGTTTTTATTTACAGTTATTGTCTGTCAAAAACGTACTTATAATCCTGTAGTAGTCGTTTGTTTTCTAATCGTGGTTAATAGTTCAATGACTATGCCAAACGATCGAAAATATAAGTTAAGATAGCCTTATCTCCATCCGATAATTCTTTCTTGCGTCGTTGCATCATATTTTCCGCAACTTGGAAAGCTTTTTCTTTATCAAAACGATCTGTTTTGTCAACACCTCCCCAAGTAAAAGATGGAATGTGTTTTGGAGGAAAGCCGCCTCCGAAAATATTTGCGCTAACACCAACTACTGTAGCAGTGTTTAGCATTGTATTAATTCCTGTTTTTGAATGGTCTCCCATCAACACTCCGCAAAATAGAACGTCAGATAATTCAATTTTGTTCGTTTCGTAAGAATAAACCTTAACATTAGAGTAGTTGTTTTTAAGGTTGCTCGAGTTTGTGTCTGCACCAAAATTACACCATTCTCCAACTACAGAGTTGCCTAAAAAGCCATCATGCCCTTTATTAGAGTATGATTGAAAAACACAATTAGAAATTTCTCCACCAACTTTACATTCAGGGCCAATAGTGGTAGCTCCATATATTTTTGCGCCCATTTTTACAACTGCTTTTTCGCATAAGGCAAAGGGCCCTCGTATAATTGCGCCCTCCATTACTTCAGCGCCCTTACCAATGTAAATAGGACCAGTTGCTGCATTTAAAATGGTATGTTCAACTTTGGCATCTTTATGAATGAAAATAGATTCTTCATCAACACAACGATTGGTGTCACTTAGTACTTTTTTATTTTTATCTGCAGACAATAATGAATAGTCTAATGAAATGGCTTTATCATTTCGTTGAAAAATGTGCCAAGGCTTTTCAATATAATTGATGCGCTCTGGATTGATTGAAATTTTATTTTCAATTGACATTCCTTTTTGAGCAACTTTAATCCCTTCTTCCATGTTTGAGTGCGCAACGTATAAAGCATCTCCTGCTTTTAAATTTTGCACGGCTTTAAATAATTGTGGACTAGGTTTAATGTTTCCAGCAATAATCAAACTCTCCTCATCAGGATTTCCTTTTTCAAATTTGGCGTATAAATAATCTTCTGTCAAATAAGCCGTTTCATATTCCTCATTGATTGTATCAAAGTAATGCTCCCAAGATTCTCTAATGGTCATTATACCAAATCTTATTTCAGCTACTGGGCGTGTTAAAGTAAATGGAGCTAAAGCTTTGTGTAATCCGTTATCGTCGAAAATTATTTGCATAAAAAAGGATATAAAAAAACCCGTATCAACAATGTCAATACGGGTTACTAAGTTATAAAAATTTTTACGATTTCTTCATGTTCTTACCATAACGGTTTTTGAACTTATCAATTCTACCCGCCGTATCAACAAACTGCATTTTACCAGTGAAGAAAGGGTGTGATTGTGAAGAGATATCCAATTTAATTAAAGGATATTCGTTTCCGTCTTCCCAAGCTTCTGTTTCTTTTGATGCGGCACAAGAACTAGATATAAACTTGTATCCGTTCGACATATCCTTAAAGATAACTAATCTGTATTCTTCTGGATGGATTCCCTTTTTCATCTTATTTTATTTTAATTTCGTCTTTTCTTAATATTGATTTAGCTGTGTATCATCACACTTGTGCAAAATCGAGGTGCAAATTTAGTATTTTTTTTTAAATCAAGATTATTTTCTGCGATAAAATAAAAAAACTAAAATTACGTAATTACATTTGTACAATCAATTACTAACTATGCGATTAATTCTGTTTTCTTTTTTTATTCTTCTTGCAGGAATTTCTGTTTCATGTAAAAAGGATAAAGGTTTTACTAAAAATCATCTTGATTTCTCGCAAGACACACTGTTGTTCGATACTGTTTTTACGACTGTAGGTTCTGTTACAAAACGATTTAAAATTTATAATAATAATGTTAGCACTATTAAAATAGATGAGATTCAATTAATGGGCGGGGACGATTCGCCATTCAGAATCAATTTTGATGGTGTGCCAGGAATCTATCATGAGAGTATTGAATTGGAAGGAAAAGATTCTTTATATGGTTTTGTTGAGGTGACATTAGATGTAAACGGTTCTTCAAATCCATTAGTAATATCTGATTCTATTCGTTTTTTAACAAATGGATTGAATCAATATCTAAAATTAGATGTTTGGGGACAAGACGCTTATTTTCACGCGAATGAACTCGTAGGAGATCATATTGAATTATGGCAAAATGACAAGCCGCATGTATTATACGGGCAAGTGGCCTGCGGATATCCAACTTTAGATTCTAACAGGACATTAACAATTCCTGCCGGAACACAAATTCATGGGCATAAAGATGCGCAATTAATTGTATATAAAAGTGCCATTGACATTCAGGGAGAATTAGGAAATGAAGTTGTTTTCCAAGGAGATCGATTAGAGAGTTTTTATGATAATGTTCCTGGACAATGGACGGGAATTCGAATAATTGAGGCCAATACTAGTTCTATAAACTATGCCGTAATTAAAAATAGTGCGGTTGGATTACAAGTTGATAGTACAAAATCACCAGTGACATTAAATTTGACAAATACTATTATTGATAATTCTGATTTTTATAACCTATTGTTAGTTGCTAGCCCTAATGTGATAGTTGAAAATTGTGAATTTGGTAAAGCTGGTGCTTCATCTGCATTTTTATTTGCAGGAGGCACATATAATTTCAAACACTGCAATTTTGTAAATTACTGGGCAGGTGGAAGAGGTGGAGCAGCCTTTAAGATCCAAAACTGGTACACTTTTGAAAACACGACTTATGTATCAAGTATCAATTCATCAAGGTTTGACAATTGTATATTTTATGGTAATGCAGCAAATGAAATTGAGGTGGATACTTTAATGGGCGTAGAAATGGACTTTCAGTTTAATGCGTGTTTAATGAAGCGAGAAGAAATTTATGAATACCCTAATTACTCTTCTATTATTTGGAATGCAAATCCATTATTTATTGATCCTAGCATAAATGATTTTCATTTAGACATTGGTTCACCTTGCAGAAATGCTGGAGACCCAGCCTATTCAAATAGTTCAGATATTGAAGGAGTTGCAAGAGCAACACCAAATATTGGATTATACGAACTCTAAAAAGATTTAAAAAATTACAATTTCCTGAATAGAAATCGATAATTCTCCAGTAAAAGAGAATTCGCGATAAGCATACAGTCTAACCTCATATGTCCCAGGTACACTAAATGTTTGTGTGAATTCTAAATCAGCAGAAGCCTCAGAATTTTCAGGCGCCCCTGCAGGGCCAGAGAAAAACCAAGCTTGGCTTAACGTATTTTTAGAACACGAAGTAAATGTAATTGGAGTTCCAACACTAACACTTGTTTCGCTAATCTCCATACAGGCAGTTGGCCGCTTTTTGCAGCTAAAGGCTAATATAGAAATGAGGGAGAATAAAAGAATAAACTTTTTGTGCATTTTTCGCTTGACTTTCCTACGAATTTAGAAAAGAACTTTTGATTTACAATAGCTATTTATAAAAATTTGGGTTGACGATTAAAAATATAAAGGTCTAAAACAACCAGATATTTAGCTAAATATTCTCGAATGTGCGTATAGTTTTTACTGGACTTGACATCATTAGCACAATAAGCAATTGCATTTAATCCATAATAATTTGCAATATATAATGCTCGCTGATTGTGGAATTCTTGAGATACAATTGTCATATTTTGACAATTAAAAACTTTTTTTGCGCGAATAACTGAATCAAGCGTTCTAAAACCAGCATAATCTTTAATAATAGCAGAAGGCGGGACTCCTGCTTCTAATAAGTAGGTTGCCATATCTTCTGTCTCGTTATAATCATTTGTGTGATTATCGCCACTTACAATTATTTTAGACACTTTATTGGCTTTGTATAAGGCAACGGTTGCATCCATTCTATTTTTAAAATAAGGGTTATATCCATTTAATCCATCTTTTTTAGCGCCTAATACCAACGCAAACTCTCTAAATGGAATTTCATCAATTTCGGTATAGATTTGATTTTTGGTTTGCTCAATTACAATTTTTTGACTCATGCAAACCATAAACAAGAAAGAGAAAAAAAGATAAAAATAACTCCGTTTTTTATGCATGGCATGAAGGTAAAACGTTTAGATTTTCATACAAAGTAAAAAAAAATGAAAATAATTTATTTTTATTAAATGAATTGTTTTGTAGATTATTCGCGGGATACAGCGCACAATAAACTTGAATATTTCTCGTTAATTTAATTGTGGCAACAATCTTGTAGTTAACCGTGTAACCAATTCCAAGATCATTGTTATACAAATGCAAAGAAATTAAAACCAAACAAAGAACTATGCCGACTAACCCGATTTATCACCATACGGAGGATAAGCTGTTGATGGAGCTGAAGTGGATAAAGTATGCTCAAGAAAATCCTCGTGGCTTTGAGCCATTGTACAATAAGTACTACGAACAGATATTGAGATACATTTATCAGCGGATAGATGACAAAGAAACTGCTTACGATATTGCAAGCCAAGTATTCTTAAAAGCACTTAACAATATTCATAAATATGAGTATCGTGGGGTTCCTTTTGCCTCTTGGTTATATAGAATCGCGAAAAGCGAACTATATCAGTCGTTCCGTGATAAAAAGGCAAGAAGAACAGTAAATGTAGATACTTCTAATCTTTCAGAAATGATTGATGAGATGGAAGAGGACACATCTGATGATAATAGAAAGGTTTTGATTCAATTAATCAAAAAATTAAAAGAAGAAGAAGTTCAGATGGTCGAACTTAGATTCTTTGAAAAACGATCTTTTAAAGAGATTGGTGAAATATTGGACATAACCGAGAACAACGCAAAAGTAAAATCGCATAGAGTAATCAACAAAATGAAAAAACTATTTAATCAAATAGGGAATGAAAAATAGAAAGATTAATTTGGATCGCCCGCAATTGAAAGCAGACGAAATAATGGCTGGCAAAAATTTCGAATCTGTTGTGCGCAACCACCAAATGATGTCAAAACCATTTTATAAACAGAGTTGGTTTTTTGGCACCACAGGGATAGCCTCATTAGGATTAATAATTGGAGGGACCTTAGCGTTCCAAAATTCAACTGAAAATCAAGTTTCGACGGATATGTTGAACACAGACGCCCCTCCGAATTTAACGGTTCCCGACAATAATTTTATTGTGATGAACCCGAGACCGGTGCAATCGTTAGACGATTTCACCCATAAAACAAAAGTAATTAACCTTGAAAATACAACGCCAATAGAAGAAACACCTACCTTTGAAAACCAAACCGAAACCAATGTCATTGAAAGTCTTGCAGATGTTACGACTGACAACAAGAATGAATTAATAACGGAAAAAGTTCCTGTAGTAGAGAATAAAGACGTTGTTGTTTCAAATCCAAGCTTGGACATGAATCCTCGGATTAGCAATAAAATGGGAGGTTCTATTACACGCAACGAATTATTGGATAATAAAGGAATCACCACCGAAGGAGATGTAAATATCATCCATTTTGAATTGCATTTAATCGACGGATTAGGAGGGAAAGTATTTGCCGAAGAAGGCAACCAACTAAACGAAGATATGAAAGATGCACTTGAAAATGTGGGGCAGGGAGAGACCATTTATTTTGAAAATATTCGAGGTAAAGTAAAAAATGGAGGAGAAGTAAGGTTAAATCCTCTTCGCTATGTTTTAATGAACTAGTCAACAGTTCATTAAAACTAATTTTTTATAAAGTCATCAGCTTGATCGGATTTTTTAGCGAAAAGAACGAATGTTTTTTTTAAGTTAAGTTGGATTGTATACATTTGCACTAAATTCTGCAATAGAATTGTGATAATGTGCTGTTTAAAAAAAATATCCCTACTCATAGTGCTGCCTCTTATGGTGCACGCAACAGTTTTTGGTCAAGCAACACATTTTACCAAATCTGATCATTGGAAAACGCAACGAAAAGAACTCATATTTGGAGCTGGAGCATCAAACTTTCTAGGAGATTTAGGAGGATTAAATCGAATTGGTACTCATTATATTCCTGTTGATATTGATTGGAATACAACTCGCCCTTCAGGTCATGTAGGATTTAGATATCGATTAGGTTCTTTATTTGCGACTAAAACACTTCTACAATATGCCGTGTTAAAAGGAGATGACGCTCTTACCAATGAGCCTGCACGTAGAAATAGAAACTTAAGTTTCCGCACGCATCTCTTTGAATTTTCTCAACATTTTGAATTCCTTTTTTTTACGAATGAACGTTATGGAGCACGTCATAAAATATATGGCTTGAAAGGAATGCGAAATAAAAATACCGTTGCTTATTTATTTACGGGAATAACTGGTTTTGGATATATTCCACAAGGTCCTAGTGACGGTGGTTGGGTTAATTTACGGCCATTACACACCGAAGGCCAGGGACTGATAGGCGGGGGAACTGAATATAAAAAAATAAGCCTTGGAATACCAGTAGGTATAGGTTATAAAATTGGATTAGATCCATTATGGCGCATGTCGTTTGAATTAAGTTACACCCAAACATTTACAGATTATTTAGATGACGTAAGTGGGGTTTATTTTGACAATGATTTAATTGAAGCGTCCTACGGAAGTACATCTGCCTATTTTGCAGACCCGTCGTCAGGAGCCTTTCCAACCTGGACAACTGCAGGAGAATTGAGAGGAGACTCTAATCATAAAGATGGTTATCTCTTTTTAAACATTTCTTTTATTCGTAACATTACTGACATGCGTTCTGGCAGAATTAAATGGAAATACAAACGCCGTTACAAATTGTAATAGCACTTTTCAAAAAGGAAAATAATTCTCCTTTTAGTTTATGATTTAGCAATATTTCATTTCAAGAGTAAGCCAATTTTCCACTTTATGGGGAGATTTATTTTCGTTATCTTAGCACTCTTAAAAAACGAAAAATTAATATAACTATCTCTTTATTATGAGAATGCTCCAACAGATTATTTTATCACTGTTAATCGTTTGTTCTGCAACGATACAATCCTTTGCTCAAGAATTTTCTGAAAGTGAAATCAATCAACCAGCTAAGGTTTATTTAGAGAGTTTGTTTACATCAGGCAAAACATATGTTGAAATTACAACATTGGCAGATGCTTATTTCGAAATGAAATATCCTGATTTATCTCCTACGGAGCTATGCGAAGGAGAATTTAGAGATGGCACATTCGTAAAATATCAACGTTGGTGTTCATTTTGGAAAAATCATTTAAATGCAGATGGTACTTTAGGAGACTTTACTAAAACAGCTCGTTTAAATAGTCAAACAAGAGCTTCAAGAGCTGCTACATGTGAAGATAGTGATTCACCAATTGAGTGGACAAATATTAATTACAATAGTAATATGGGGTGGCAAATTGATCAAGGAAGAACAAGCTCATTAGCGTTTCACCCAACAGATCCTCAAACCTATTATATTGGTGCGGCTTGGGGTGGTTTATGGAAAACAACTGATGGTGGATTAACGCAAACAATTGTTAATGATGATTTACCTTTGTCGGCTGTTTCAGGAATAGTTATAGATCCTGATAATCCAGATAATATGCTTGTTTCATTGAGTGATATTGTTTGGTATGGACCAACTAGTATTGGAGTTTATGCCTCAGCAGATGGAGGTGTAAATTTTGCTGCAACTGATTTAAGTTGGGAGTTACCAGAGAATAATCGCATTTATTATATGGATCAGGATCCATCAAATGGTGATCATGTATTAGCTGCAAGTTCAGATGGAATATTTCGCAGTACAGATTTTTTTACAACAAATGAGTTGGTTTTAGGAGGAGATATTCGATCAGTTAAATTTAGTCGTAGTAATCCAGACATTGTTTATGCGGGAGGTGGCTCAGGTCAGTTTTACCGAAGCGAAGATGGCGGAGAAACATTTGATTTAATTACAGATTTTGGTGGAGGGCATGTGCGTATCGCTGTTTCATTAATGGATGGATCAAACCGAGTGGTTGCAACGCACAACTCTAATTTATATACATCTATAGACAATGGATTAACCTTTGATACTAAAGATTTACCAGAATCAAACATGGTGATAGAATTTGCGCCTGGAAGTGAAGATGTATTAAGCGTAGGGAATTTTGAAGTGTATTCATCAAATGATTTTGGAGATAATTTTACGGCTAGAACGCATTGGTTAGGTTATTATGATTTACCATATATTCATGTAGATAATAGAAATGTATTTGTAAATCCTTTAGTTGATGACAAAATTTACTATTGTAATGACGGTGGGGTTTTTAGTCATAATGTTGAAACAAACGGATTTGCAAATTTATCAACAGATTTGATCATTACGCAGTATTATGATATTGCGGTTTCGCAAAGCGAAGATAAAGTTTTGGGGGCTGGTTCCCAGGATAATGGAAACGTATTTAGATCGGATGATGAAAGTTGGTGGAGATATGCGCAAACTGGTGATGGAATGGGGCAAGATATTGATCCGGAATATGCTGATAGAAGGTACTGGAGTTATCAATATGGAGGACTAAGAAGATGGGAAGATGGGGATAATACCAATATTAAACCAGAAGGTGAAAGCGGTGCTTGGGAAACACCTTTTAAGTTAGATCCTAATAATAGCGATAGACTTTTAGTTGCTTATACTTCAGTTTATGGATCAGATGATAATGGAGATACATGGGAAACTATTGGTGATCCTGTTTTGGGGGGAGATGCTGATCTAGAGCAGTTGGCGATTGCACCTTCTAATTCTGATAAAATATACGCCTCGAAAGGTAGAACACTTTACGTAAAAGAACCAGGTGTTGATGAGTGGATAATTATTAATACGCCGGTTTTTCAGGATATAACAGATTTAGAAGTTGACGCATTAGATGAAAATCTTGTATATATATCTTACGCCGGTTATTTAGAAGGTAAAAAGGTGTATAAATCAGAGGATGCTGGAGAGAATTGGACAAACATTTCAGGCGATTTACCTAACCTACCAATTATGTCTTTAGAATTGTATGATAATGAACCAGGAGCATTGTTTATTGGTACATATGGAGCCGTTTATTACCGAGATACCATGTCAGATGATTGGAGAAAGTATGGCTGTTTACCTAACACATCTGTAAATGATATTGAAATACAGTATCATACCAACACAATTTATATTGGAACGCACGGCCGTGGAATCTTTGAAGCTCCAATTACGCTTTATGTTTCTTCATTAGAGGAAAATTTTGATAGACAAAAAACTGATTTAAGTCTTTATCCTAATCCAACTGCAAATAATGTAATTGTTAAAAGCACTAATTTAGACCTAAATGAAGCTACACTTGTTTTAACAGATGTTACAGGCAGGTTAATTGCGGTTGACTATATGCTTAATTCTAATGGAGAAATAACTGTTGATTGCTCTGATTTACTGGAAGGAAATTACTTTGTGACAATTATTGATGCCGATAATAATAGACATACATTGAAGCTTTCTAAGCTTTAAGCGCAGACAATTATTGTTTTTTTACCTCGATTGTTGTTGAGTATTTGATAATGGTTGAAAAAAAAATCGTTTTTACGATCAATCATAGTTAAGATTTAAGCTAGCTGTGTTAACTTTGCACAAATCTTTCAGGATATGTATAAAGCGCTGCTCAGACCCATATTATTTCTTTTTGACCCTGAATCTGTTCATTATTTCACCTTTAACATGATTAAGCTTACGGCTAAAATTCCAGGTGTAAAACAGTGGAGAAGAAGAAAGTATAGTGTAAATGATGCCAATTTAAGTAAAGAAATATTTGGATTAACATTTAAAAATCCCGTAGGTATTGCTGCCGGGTTTGATAAAAATGCGCTTATTTTAAATGAGTTAGAAGATTTTGGTTTCGGGTTTGTGGAGATAGGAACAGTTACTCCACGACCGCAAGAAGGAAATCCTAAAAAAAGATTGTTTCGCTTGAAAAAAGATCAAGCATTGATTAATCGAATGGGGTTTAATAATCAAGGAGTTGATGCCATATCTAATCGATTAAAAGGGAAAAAGACAAAGTTAATTATTGGCGGAAATATTGGAAAGAATACTGCAACACCCAATGAAAGTTCAAAGCCCGATTTTATAGAGAATTTTGAGAAACTGCATCCGCATGTAGATTATTTTGTGGTAAATGTTAGTTGTCCAAATGTTGGTGATACAGCCAAGTTGCAGGATAAAGATTTTCTAGTAGATTTATTGTCAACCTTAATTGAAAAGAATAACGGTTTTGATGTTCAACGCCCAATTTTATTGAAAATCGCCCCAGATTTGAATCCAATTCAATTGGATGAGGTTGTGGAAATCGTTCTAGAATCGAATATTGACGGAATTATTGCATCAAATACCTCGGTTGACAGAAGCGGCTTAAAAACAGAGAAAGAAGAATTAACGAAAATTGGAAATGGGGGCTTAAGTGGGCAACCTGTAAAAGATAAAAGCACAAAGGTGATTAAATATTTGGCTGAAAAATCTAATAAAGCTTTTCCAATTATTGGAGTGGGAGGAATTCATTCTGCACAAGATGCCTTAGATAAAATTGAGGCTGGAGCTGATCTGGTGCAGGTTTATACAGGTTTCATTTATGAAGGACCAAATTTGGTGAGAGATATTAATCGTGCCATTTTAAAAACAAAAAAGAATGCTTAAACTGATTGAATGCCCAAGAGATGCCATGCAAGGTTTGCATGATTTTATTCCAACGGAAATAAAAACGGCTTATATCAATCAACTACTAAAAGTTGGTTATCATACGATTGATTTTGGAAGTTTTGTTTCTCCTAAGGCGATTCCTCAACTAAGAGATACGGCTGAAGTATTAGGAGGGCTAGAGTTAAATGGTAATTCTGAATTATTAGCAATTGTAGCCAATAAGAGAGGAGCAGATGATGCTTGTAATTTTGATGAAATTGCTTATTTAGGTTATCCTTTTTCAATTTCAGAAACTTTTCAGCAACGAAATACTAATGCCTCAATTGAAGAATCATTAACAAGGGTTGAAGAGATTCAGAATCTTTGTGTGCAGCATGATAAAAAAATGGTTGTATATATATCCATGGCATTTGGAAATCCATATGGAGACGCTTGGGATATTGAAGTAGCTGCGAATTGGAGTCGTAAATTATCGGCAGAATTGGGAGTAGAAATTTTGGCCCTATCCGATACAATTGGTGTATCGAATCGAGAAAATATAACAGAACTATTTACAGGATTAATTCAAGAGCTTCCGTCAGTTGAGTTTGGAGCTCATTTGCATTCAACGCCAGATTCAGTGCTTGAAAAAGTAAGTGCAGCCTATGAAGCAGGTTGCAGAAGGTTTGATGGAGCAATTAAAGGATTTGGCGGTTGTCCAATGGCAGCAGATGATTTAACGGGAAATATGCCAACCGAAGGAATGAAGGCTTATTTTGATGAAAATAAAATTGGTACTAATCTTGATGAGAAAGAATTTCAAATAGCAATGCAGCAAGCACTTCAAGTGTTTCCGCTTTAATTATGAAGCTATAGAAATATTAATTAAGTAACGGATATGAAGAATTGGATTATAATAACACTTTTATTAACGCTTGGTTTTGGAGCGAATGCCGGTGAGTTTGAAGAGCAACTGGATCATTTTACCAATATTAAAGCAGCTGGTAACTTTAAAGTAACGCTTAAAAAGGGTGAAAAAGAAATGGCAACCATTATTAACGAGGATGCCAATGTTGATGATGACAAAATTATTTTAGAGGTAGAAGAGGATGAGTTGAGTATAAGAATTAAAGGTGATACGTATAAAGAGCGTGTTTTAGAAATTGTAATTATTTATGTTGAATTAGAATCGGTAACCTCTAAATTAGGATGTAGGCTGACAATTGATGATTCATTGAGTACAGATAAGATTGAGTTTATTTCTGATTCTGGTGGAAAGATAAGAGCTACAGTTGCTGCTAAAAAACTATTTGCAACGGTAAGTGCTGGAGGTTCAATTCACCTTGATGGAGCTGCTAATACGGCCTATTATAAAGTTAAGGCGGGTGGAACAATTGGAGCAGTGAGTGTACAAGCAGACAAAGTAGAAGCAACTGTAAAGGCGGGAGGAGAAATTATTTGCTCGGTTGAAAATGATTTGTCTATTAAAATAACAAGTGGTGGAAGCGTAAGTTATTTTGGAGATCCGGAAGGATATGAACAAAATATAACATTGGGAGGTAAAATTCACAAAATGAGTAAAACAAAATAAACCTATGCCAAATTGCAAGCATTTTTCGGTTTTTATAATCGCATTGTTTTTGTTTTCATGCGGAAATGATGGAGAGAATGATGAGGTAGAAATTGATCCTTTTATTTCTGTAACAACCATTATTGATTCAACTTACCCTGAGTTAGATCCCACGGCGGTTGATATTATGAGTAAACTGCAAATTTGCACGGTTTTAGATACTGTTTTAACAATGCCTCCATGCTCAGCAGAGATTTATCGAGTATTTCAATACAGATCAGATAAGGATTATAAAGACGGTTTTATTGTGGAAATGGTGCCAGGATTATATGGATCTCCGGTTCACCAAATAGTTATTATTGAAAATTATTTTGGTAAGTACAGAATAGTTAACCAGTATTTAGGTTATTTAATCGAGATGCGTTCTACCCCAGAAGGATATCACGATTTATTGATTGGATATACAGATCCTGATCTTGGAATTGTTGCTATTCGTCATGAGTGGCAAGGAGAAAAGTATGATGTTGTTGACGTAGAAGAAATCAATCACCACTATGTAAAACCTGAGATGAAAGATTCTATTAATTCCATCTTTTTGCCCGCATTTGCTGGAGGACATTAGGGAATCTAATAGTGGTGTGATTTTTATAAGTGTTTAATCACTTTGAGGAGTCCTTACAATGTTTTTGATTCTGGCACTGAATTTGTTCAAATAAGCAAGAATCAATTCCTGCTTATGAAAATACTAATACTCTATTTATTAATTGGCTTTACTGGTGTATTGCATGCACAAGGAGAATGTCAAGTTGTTTATGTTAGTGACCATTATGTACTAAACAACACGACTCAAAGCGTTACTATTTGGGTAAACAATCGTAATCAAGAGAGTTTTCCAACAAATGGTCCTCAAAAATATGAAATAGAACCAGGAGCTCGTGTAAAAGTGTCTGACTTAGCATGGGCTGAAGAGTTTCGTGATCCAACAACGTGGTATGTTTTCAAAGTGAATCAAACTGGATTAACCCGTTTATGCGATAAGAATAATTGGATTTTTGAGCAATTAAATGAAACAAAAGGAGAATATAGTTTAATATTAGAACCCACAAATGGTCCGCCTTGTGAGGAACTTAACGAAGACTTGTATTTTACAAATCCTGAAAAGAAAGAGCAGGAAGAAAAAATCTATGATTTTGTGGATGTTGAAGCAAGCTTTCCTGGAGGGCCTGAAGCAATGATTAAGTGGATTGTTGATAATCTAGAATATCCTCAAGTAGCGTTAGAAAATAATATTGAAGGAAGAGTTTTTGTGGAGTTCGTGGTAGAGAAAACAGGCGAGTTATCTAATATTAGTATCTTACGTTCTCCAAATGACCTATTCAGCAAAGAGGTAATTCGTTTAATTGGGGCTATGCCAAATTGGGAGCCCGGAAAAGTAAACAATCAAAATGTTAGAATGCGTTATCGACTTCCAATCAATTTCAGGTTGGATTAGTAAAGTTGAGATTTCAACTTGATATGGTCGTTTGGGGAAGCGAAAAAAATACGCTTAAATTCGTAATAAGCATATGACACAGGATTTATATCAAAAAGCAATGCAGTTTGCTGGAGAAAAACACAGTAAACAAAAAGTACCAGGTTCTAGT
>CAKZON010000054.1 GCA_937136425.1 uncultured Crocinitomix sp. | reverse complement strand
CCAAAATCGATTGAAGAAGCCCGGTTTTTTGGAGAAATTAATAAAGTACAAGTGAATAGTGCAACCGTTTATTTCCGCCCTTCATTTTACGCGATAAGCAAAGATAATGAGCATAACATAGAAATTCCAATTGATTTTGAAAAAGTAGATCAATTGGGATGGTATGGTGCATTTCACTATAAGTCAGAAGGAGCAAAGGTTATACTGTATTCTACTACTGACATTTCAAAATTAAAATCAGTTTTTATTCGAAGAATTAATATTGGATGATTAATTTATCATCTTTTTTGCTTATATTTGACTAGTTATTAATCATTTCAAGTTAAAGGAGGAAAGTATGAAATCTAATATGATCGGCGAAAATCTAAAATTACTTCGTAAGCGAAAGAAATTTTCTCAAGAGGAATTGGCCAATGAATTAGGTTTGACAAGATCTTCTTATAGTGGTTATGAAAATGGAGTTGCAGAACCAAATTTGGAAAATTTAACCAAGTTCAGTGAGTTTTTTCATATTACGTTGGATAAATTAATCAAGGTTGAATTAGGTAAAATTTCTGAAAAGGAGTGGGACAAAATTGATAAGGGAATAGAGGTTGACATGGAGGGGAAAAGTGTCCGTGTTATTGCTTTAACGGTTGATAATGATAATAATGATAACATTGAATTAGTTTCGAAAAAAGCAAGAGCAGGATATACTACGGGCTTCTCAGATCCTGAATTTATTAGTGTTTTACCTACATTTAATTTGCCTTTTTTAAAGAAGGATAGAAAATATAGAACATTTCCAATTAAGGGGGATTCTATGCCTCCAGTTTCAGATGGTAGCTATGTTGTAGCGGAGTATGTTGAGAATTGGAACTCTATAAAGGATGGTTTTCCGCATATTGTGGTTACGCTTGATGATGGTATTGTCTTTAAGAATGTGTACAAGCGCCTTAACGATAGTCAATCGTTTCAGTTGTGTTCAACTAATCCTCTTTATGAGCCGTATGAGGTGCATGCTAACGATATTGTAGAGGTTTGGAAGTTTGTCAATTATATTTCTGCTGATATGCCAACTACTGCATTTAAAGAGAGTGAATTAACTAAGGCAATTTTAGACTTGCAAACAGAAGTTAAGCACTTGAAAAATGTATACATTCCAAAAAAGCAATTGTCTTCATAGTCTTTCTTTTAAGTATTTAAAGTGATTCTGATTGTAACAATTCATCTTGAATTGTGTTAGATTCATGTGTTCTTGTTATTTTTAGCAAGGTTCCGCTATAGTTGTTTAAGTCTAGGAAATTTATCGCATGAAAAATTGGATATTATTGTTAATAGGTATTGCCTTTTGTTCCATTTATGGTAGATCTCAGGGGGTAACTGTTAATTTTGATTTAGATACGAATTCTTGGAACATTGGTAAACCAATGAAATTATGGCTTGACTTTTTGGGAACGAAAGACGATTCTGCTGGAGCAGCTTATTGGAATGAAGCCGAGTTAAAAAAATATGGCAATAGTAGATATTTTGGGCTAAAAAGAGAAGTAGATTTTGGTCAGTCCAATTATTTGGAATTTTTAAGCTATGGTAATTTACGAGTATTGAGTATTCGTGAACGCGGTGAATATTTTAAGATTTCTAATATGCTTTCGTTTACTAATGAGGCAGGTACGCAAGATGTTTACTTCATGTTTCATGTTTATGCAGGGCTAGAAAATGGAAGCATGAAATTATTTAACGCCTTGGAAATTAATACACAATACCTTGCACATCAAAAGGTCGGATTCATAAACTATTATTATCCAAAAAAGCACGTTTTTAATAGAGAAAAAGCAGAGCGGCAAAATGATTTTTTAGTAGAGTTGGCTAACAATTTTAATGTCCCTACGGCTCAAGTGGATTATTATTTCACTGAAACAACTGAGGAGATGCAAGAAATTAAGGGTTTTGATTTTATTTTTGGAGATAATGGAGCGAATATGCCAACAGGAATATCTTATATCATGGAGCGTCAGGTTTTCTCTAATGGATCTGGTGAGTATTACCCACATGAGATAATCCATGTACTGTTGAACCCTCATTATAGGAAATCTCATTATTGGATTAACGAAGGGGTAGCCACCTATTTTGGAATGAGCCGTGGAAAAGAATTGGATTGGCATCTTGAAAAATTACAAAAACACTTGGCAGAGCATCCTGAAATAGATTTGGGTGAAATGTTAAAACTAGTTCGAATTGATGGGACTACTGGATATAGCTATGTATTGGGTGGGTATATTGTTAAATCCATATTTGAAGAAGGTGGGTATTCTGCTTTGAAATTAGCAATGAACGAGGGGCGAAAAGAGGCTGACTTTTATCGATTAATCAAAGAATATCTCGGAGTAAAGCGAAAGGATATCAACTCTGTTTTCAGAGAAAGAATAGAAGCATTGAAGTTTTAAAGTCAATTGTTTTTAATTCGAAAAGCTAATCCAGCTGCTAGGGTATATGGTCCAGGAAAAGCCATTTCAAAGTGCAAACCTACGTTTTCTTTGGGGTAATAACGTACACCACCAATTACACCAGGGATGGCGTCAAAATTGTGTTGTAATTGATAAAAATTCGGATCTTTGCTAGAGCTAACATTTCTAATGTAAATGAACTGTTGTAGTCCTCCCCAATATAAATCTACTTTACCATCAGTATTTTCATAAACTTGGCGCATGTGAATAAGCACACGCATATTATAACTTGTTGTAAAAATAGATTGAACAGGGTTTTCAGTATATGTTTGTCCGTCAATGACGTATTCGTAATCGTATATGTTTAAATGATGCCGGTGATGACTCATTCCTATACCAATGCTAAACCTTCTCAAAAGCCCCCAATCTGCATTTAATTGTCCGCCAACCGTGAATTTAAAGTTGTTTTCATAAGCAGAAAAAGGAAGTTTATGGATTCCTTTAAACAAGCTGTAGGTCGCTCCTCCTGAAATTACCCATTGATTGAAGTGGTTTTGTGAATACACTGTTACAGACAGAAATATTAGGCAAGATAAAAAGAGTTTTTTCATAGCGGATTGGCTCAAGTTAATCACCACAATTTAAAAATAATCTTGTAAATTGAATAAAATAAACAAACCATATTGTAACGTTTTGTTCAAATCAAATACTAACTAGCAAAACCAGAAAAATAAAAACAATGTTCAATAAACTTTTTGCCGCATTTCTTTGCTTATTAGGAATTTCAGCCGCGTTTTCTCAATCTAATTCATTGCTTTGGTCCGTTTCAGGAAATGGATTGAAAGACACTTCCTATTTGTATGGAACCATTCATATGATGTGTGATGATGATTTTATAATAAAAGATAAAGTGAAAAATGCATTTAATAAAAGTGAGCAATTGTTTTTAGAAATTGACATGAGTGATTCCAAAGAAATGGAAGCTATGATGGCTTCTGCAAATGGAGAAAAGCCTTTAACAGAGGTGCTGAATCCAGAGCAGCAAAAAATGCTAGACGAAAAATTACAAGCTGATTTGGGACTGAATTTAGAGGCGGTAAACGGATATAGTTTAAATACAATATACAGTTTGTTTACAATGAATAGTTTGTCATGCAAGCAAATCAAGAGCTATGAACAAGAGTTCATGTCAATGGCGAAAAAGAATGAAATTCAAGTTCATGGATTAGAAAAGGTGGCGTTTCAATTGGAGTGCTATAAAAATTCAACAACAATAGAAAAGACATTTACTGAAATTTTTGATGTCGATAATGCTGGAGTAATGGATTCATTGGTAAGTTTGTATAAGAAAGAGGATTTTAAAGGATTGGAAGCATTTTTTAATTCGTCTGATTATATGGATGCAAATTCTCGTGAGTGGCTTCTAGTGAAACGGAACAATAATTGGGTAAAGAAAATGCCAAAGATAATGAAGAAGAAATCAACCTTTTTTGCCGTTGGAGCGGCTCATTTATTAAGTGAGATAGGTTTGGTATCTCAATTACAAAAATTAGGATATACAGTTACCCCAATTTTTCAATAGAACTAGGCGTTGGATAATCAACAAGAAATATTTCTAAAACTTCTCGAAGAGCACCGTGGCATTTTAATTAAGGTCACTAAAATCTATATGGATAATCAATCCGATAGAGAGGATCTAGAGCAGGAAATTGTTTTTCAGCTCTGGCGGTCCTATGAACGATTTACGGGTAAGAGTAAGTTTTCTACTTGGATGTATCGTGTGGCTTTGAATACTGCCATTACTTATTTTAAAAAGGAAAAACGCCGAGTAGATAAAAACGTGATTAACGATAAAATCGAAATTAAAGCGGATGAGCCGGATGAGACCAAGGATAGCCAGTTGGCCCACTTCTATAAAGCCGTGCAAGAATTAAACAAGGTTGAAAAAGCAGTAATTCTTCTGTTTATCGAAGGGCAATCACATAAGGAAATTGGAGAAAATTTAGGATTGTCTGAAGGTAATGCTCGGGTAAAGCTGAACCGAACAAAGAAAAAAATACAGCAAATAATTAAAGATCAAGGTTATGAATTTTGAAGAGATCAAAAAGGAGATGAATGAGGAGGTAAATCAGGAGGAAGCAAAAACGCCTACAATTGATTTGAATAGGGGGAAAAATAATCCCGTAGAAATGATTCGTTCAAACATGCGTAAAGAAATAGTTACGCAATTGGTCTGTATTGTAATATTTATGATATATCCTTATATAATTGATATGCTACCTTTAAACGAAGCTGTTTATTACATCTTTATGTTTATCACCTCTTTAATGACAATTGGCTATATCATTAAATTAGGGTTGTTTTTAAACAAAACACGCAACTTTGCTACAAACACCAAAGATGCTATTCAAAAATTTGTTTTTGAAGCTAAGCTTACCTTAGAGGTTTATAAATCTTTTATTATTGCGGGTTCATTACTGCTTCCTGTTCCCGTTTTCGCTTTACTTTCGAATAATAATAGAACGGGGCAAGTAGTTGATTTTGAACGTTGGTTTTTATTGAATATTAGTACTACTGAATTAGTTCTTTTGATTATTGGATATTTGATTTTAGCAGTGCTAATTTATTTTATCACCGTAGGTTGGGCAAAGTTAATGTATGGCAAATATCTAAGAACCTTAGATGGTTTAATAGAAGATTTGGATGCGTAATAATTGAATGAAAGATTATCGAACTTTCTTATAAATAAGTTGGACCGTTAATTATTTATTAGATTGAATCTTTTTTAAATCCTTGAGATAAAAATCTTTTGTCAATTCAATATATGCATCTGAGTACTTGTTGTTAGCATCTTTTACAATGATTTCTGACAATTCTGGATCAATTGTATCATTAAATGTGTAGGTGATCAATGAGCGCTTGAATGTCCCGTCTTCTCTAATTGTTCTTAATATTTTGGCAGGAAATAGTCCTTCATGAGCTGCACGCTGTAAATGATTATATTCTTCGTCTGCAGGGATTACAATTGCTAAACTTCCTTCTTCAGCAAGTAATTCACTACTGCATTCATATAGTTCGTGAACAGCTAAATCATTTGTGTGTCTAGCACGATTTCGATCATTGTCTATACTTAAAAAGGAGTTTTCGAAATAAGGAGGGTTGGTTATTATTAAGTCAAATTTTTCCATTGCGCCAAACTCCTGCAAGCGAGCATGGACAGCAAGTATTTGAGAAGCAAATTGAGAAGCTTTGAAATTTAAATGGGCTTCGTTTAAAGAAGCTAAGTCTGGTTCAATGGCAGTAACAGTTGCTAAAGGATTTTTTTGAGCTAACATTAAGGCAAGTATCCCTGTTCCAGTTCCAATGTCTAATATTCTATTGAAGTTACCCGTAATGGAAGCGCCGAGCAACATTGAATCGCTACCAACTTTTTGTGCGTTGGCTTCTTGCTGAATCGTAAATTGTTTGAATTTAAATGGACGACTCATTCTTCCTCGTCTGTACCCAAATACATATCTAATAAACCTTCAGGTGCTGCAATTGTAATATGCTTATTTTTGCGATCAACGTTTTTGATGAATTGTTCTTGTTTTGGAATCAAGATTTCGATTCCCTCATGATCAATTGCAATCAAAGGATTCTTAGATTGATCAACTACATGAATGACTTTACCGATTGGGCCATAAACTTCGTCCGTTACAGCAAAGCCTTCAATCTCGTGATAATAGAATTCTTTTTCTGTTAATTCTGGCAAAGTATCTAATGGTAAGTACAAGCCGCATTTAACAATTGTTTTGGCACGTCTTTCAGTGTCTACATCTTCAAACTTTACAACAGCTTGCCCGTTGGGACGAATGGAGATGCGTTCCAAAAAAAAAGGAACCAGTTTATTGCCGTATTCGACAAAAACTGATTCCAAGTTTTTATATTCTAACGGATCATCAACATCTAGGTAAATAGTCACTTCGCCTTTGTAGCTGTGTAACTTGCTTATTGCACCTAGTCTATAACAATCTGTTTTTAGAAACATAAGTTTCTTTTTCTAACGGTGTTTAAACCATTGGAGTTTTACTCTTCTTCTTTCTTAGCTTCTTCTTCTGCAGGAGCCTCTTCAGCAGCCGGAGCTTCTTCAGTAGTTTCCTCAGCAGCAGCTTCAACAGTTTCTTCAGCAGCCTCTTCGACAACTTCTTCAACTACTTCAGGAGCATTTTTAGCAGCGATCTCAGCAGCTCTTGCGTCGTTTACAGCTTTTTCAGCTTCTAAACTTGCAGCTTTTGCATCAGCAATAGCTTTGCTAGCAGAATCAGCTTTACCAGTGATTTTAGATTCTTTTTCTGATAACCAAGCTTCAAATTTCTTGTCAGCTTCAGCTTCAGTTAAAGCACCTTTTGCTACACCTTTAGCTAAGTGATTTTTCAATAAAAC
Source organism: uncultured Crocinitomix sp. (assembly GCA_937136425.1). Lineage (GTDB taxonomy): Bacteria > Bacteroidota > Bacteroidia > Flavobacteriales_D > Crocinitomicaceae > Crocinitomix. Next base: position 104,540 of record CAKZON010000054.1, on the reverse strand, counting down.
ACCTTTGTAAGAAAGTAATGCTTTTACTGTGTCAGTTGGTACAGCACCAACTTGAACCCAATATAATGCACGATCGAATTCTAAATCGATAGTTGCTGGGTTAGTGTTAGGATTATAAGTTCCTAATTTTTCAATGAATCGTCCGTCTCTTTTTGCTCTTGAGTCAGCCGCTACAATGTGATAAAAAGCACTTTTCTTTTTACCGTGTCTTTGCAATCTAATTTTTGTTGCCATGTTTTTAATTATACTTTGAAGTACGAAACTTCAGTTAATAATGATTTAATTATCCCCAAAACGGGACGGCAAAGATAATTATTATTTCTGAATACTAGTCACTAACAGAAGTTTTATTAATTCTGTAGTATTAAAGTGTTACCACCTTTTTAAATAGTTAACCTTAACCCATCTAATTTATACTAGGTTTTATCTCCTTTTTCCCAGTTTTGAACGTCTGGAGTTAGTGTAAACATTCCAAGAACTGTAATCCATATTTCAAGGAATAAAAACCAGGTAGTTCGAGCATAAAAGACCTTTTGAACAATAGAAGTAATAAAAATGGAACTAACTATAATCAAAAGGATTCCAAGGATTTCTATTAATAAGATCCATTCATAGAGTAAATTATCTTCTGAGATAAACGGAATTAGCAGCTCGATAATAACTTGACATAAGATGAGAATTTTACTCAACATGACATATTGATCTGATTTCGATTCTCCGGTCATATAATCAATTAATGATAAGGACCAGATTGCACTAACTAAAATGGGAAGAAATCGTGTTTTAAAAATAATGTCCATACCTCCTAGGCTGATCTCTGAAAAAGTAAGAATTAGTGGGGTGAACATCAGTAATAAAAATACTAATGAAGGAACTTTTAATATAATTTGTTTCATTCGTCTAGGGTTGGAAATGCGGCCTTATATTCTTCAAAGCGTTGAATAACCTCAATAACGTATTCATAAGTTTCAATGCCACGGCAATAACCGTTTTTAACTACTTTGTCACGGTAATAAGTCGGTTTAGATAAGTTGCGAATCATGTCAGAAACATTGTTGTCCCAAACATTGCTGTCTAAATCATAAACAGAGCACAATGCCCTGGCGTCATCAACGTGTGCACGCCCAGCATTAAAAGTGGCCAAAGTAAACTTAGTACATTCACTACTGTCAGGTATAATTTCTAACCATTGTTGAAAATTTTTATTGAGTTTTCTCATTCCTGCTTTAATTTGTTCCTCGGCTGAAGATGAAGGTGAAATTCCGTATCCTGCTGCGGTGGCAGGCATAAATTGAAAAATGCCAAAGGCGCCTGCCCACGAAACTTTCCAAGTTTCAAATTTTGATTCTTGATAAATTATAGCAGAGGTTAAACGCCAATCCCAACCTATTTTAGCACTTTCGCTTTTAATGATATCATCATAAGGAGATAAAACATCACCGTTGAGCGAAGAATAATCCTGATTTGCTTTGTTTGATAAGTTCTTTCGTTGAAAATATTTTCTTTTTACCTCTCCAATTGTTGATTGATTTTCTTTGGCGGTTAACCAAGCGTTCAGTGAATCTCTTAATGCTGGTGACGTTTTACGAATGCCAAAGGCTATAGAGTCTTCGTGACTCATTTTCAAGGAAATATCAAGATTAGAATAGTACCGTAAGTCAATTTTTGCAATGTTTTCATCCGCTATGGTATAGTCAATTTCTCCTTCACTCACCATCCTTATTAACTCTTCCGTAATTAGGTCGCCATCTGTTGCTATTATTTTCATATTTAGCGCCAATTGGTCATTCAATAATTTTATTTGCGCGTAGTAGGATGAGTTTTTCCAAACATGAATTGTTTTTCCTTGTAATTCTTCAATTTCTACTATTAATGTATCTTTTAACTCTTGTCTTGAAAGCTTTCTGTAGTTTTCAGGTTTACGTTGAATCAATACTTGATGCGTTTTCAAATGCGGAACAGTAAAATCAATAAGCTGATTTCTTTCTGGCGTGATTGTTAGATTACATGCAATAACATCTCCTTTGCAACTATCTAAATTTAGAAACATTTCATCTAAATCATTGATCATTTGAACTTGGAGTCGAATGTTTTGATCCTTAGTGAATTCATAAAGCAGTTCATATTCATAACCCATATTTCTACCTCTATAAATAAAGTAACTTGCAGGGCTGTTTTCCGCCAAAATAGTTAAAACACTATCCTCTTTAATCTCTTTCCAATCTCGAGTAATTTCAGGAATTATTTCAACCTCTTTCTTTTCCTCGTTAGCGCAGCTAGCAAGAAATATAATTAACGATATGACGATTAGAAATCTCATTTTTTCGGGTAATCAATACACGAGTCAGTGCTCAATCTACAAATTTACCCGAGGGAATCTTGAATAAACTTATTGGAGTTTTCCACAATTGAAACCATAAAGTCTGAAAACAAGGCATCAATTTCGTTTTTTTCAAGCTCATAAATACGCATGCATTTAAGCAAATCGTTTTTAAAGCCAAGTCTACGTGAAAACTGCCAAAGTATCCTACTGATTCCTTCCTCCGTATCGTACTGAAAAAGCCATTTTTGCTCTTTTAAACGTTCATACATAAAGCAAAAATCTTCCTCTAGATAAATCAAGTTTCTGTCAGTCTGGTCATAAATGATCGCGACAAATTCTTCGTATGATTTAGTGGAGAAATCAGACCAGTTTTTAGTGATAAAATGATCCAATAAAATATCACTGGCAATATAGGCCACTTTAGTAACGCCTTGGTTCTGAAATATTTTTCCCACAGATTTTATAAGGGGAGAGGTGTCTGTAAAATCATCAATGTATCTATGAAGTTTTACACCATTTAAAATGTGCGGCGGTAACGTCAAGAATTTATCCAAATTCCCTTTGTAAGAGTCTCCTGCAAAATTTCCAGCAATTAGTGTCGGATTATTTCTGGCGATATAAGCGTGTCCGACAAAATTCATTAAGCCTCTTGTCCAACTTTAAAATCAGATGTGAAATGAAATTGAATTTCTGGATAATCAGACTGCGCCATTTGCAGCAAGAATGGTGTTTCTGCTAAAAACACATAATTATCATCCTTATCAGTTGCAATATAAATTGATTTTGCTCTAATAAAAGCATCTAATTTATCTTGATTATCCGTAGTCATCCAGCAGGCTTTATAATAACGCTTAGGAACAAATGCACACTTGGCACCATATTCATTCTCCAAACGGTAACTAATAACTTCAAATTGAAGTTGACCAACTGTTCCAACAATTTTTCTGTTTCCTGGTTGCTGTATAAAGAGTTGCGCAACGCCTTCGTCTGTTAGTTGTTGTATTCCTTTTTCTAATTGCTTAGATTTCATAGGATCCTTATTCTCTAGTTCCATGAAAATTTCAGGAGAGAAGCTCGGAATCCCTTTAAAGGAGAAAGTTGATCCTTCAGTCAATGAGTCACCAATTTTGAAACTACCTGTATCATAAAGCCCAATTACATCTCCTGGAAATGCTTCGTCAATAATGCTTTTGTCTTGCGCCATAAACGAGGTTGGATTTGAAAATTTCATTTTCTTTTCTAATCGAACATGGTTGTAGAACTTATTACGTTCAAATTTGCCAGAGACGATCCTTAAAAAAGCAATTCTATCTCGGTGTTTCGGGTCTAGATTGGCGTGAATTTTAAATACAAATCCACTAAAGTTTTTATTGTCAGGAGCAACAAAACCATCACTTGTATCTCTTCCAATTGGTGAAGGAGAGATGTCAAGGAATGCTTCAAGTAACTCTTTTACACCAAAATTGTTAATAGCACTTCCAAAAAACACTGGAGCTACTTCTCCGCTTAAATAAGTTTCACGGTCAAATTGATCATAAACACCCTCTACCAATTCCAACTCTTCTCGCAAAGTTTCTGCCGGTGTTTCTCCAATAACTTCATCAAGTGCCGTATCATTTACATCTTCAATGGAAATAACGTCTTCAGATATTTTTGTTTTGTTGGCAGCAAATAGATTTAATTCTTTGTTGTATATGTTATATACACCTTGAAAAGTTGCCCCAATCCCAATTGGCCATGAAAGTGGACGAACTTTAATTTTCAAGATATCCTCTAACTCATCTAATAGGTCAAATGAATCTCTACCTTCACGATCCATTTTATTTATGAAAATAATTACTGGAGTATTTCGCATACGACAAACCTCCATTAATCGCTTAGTTTGTGCCTCAACCCCGCTTGCACTATCAATTATCAATATAACGCTATCTACTGCAGTTAAAGTTCTATAGGTGTCTTCAGCAAAATCTTTATGTCCTGGCGTATCCAAGATATTAATTTGCTTTCCTAAATATTGAAAAGCCATTACTGAGGTCGCTACGGAGATACCTCTTTGTTTCTCAATTTCCATGAAATCGGAAGTGGCAGTTTTTTTGATTTTGTTATTTTTAACTGCGCCTGCTGTTTGAATTGCCCCTCCAAATAAAAGCAACTTTTCAGTTAATGTTGTTTTACCTGCATCTGGGTGAGAGATGATGGCAAAGGTTTTTCTTTTTTCTATTTCTGCGTTATACTTCATGCTAATAATTGGCGCTTTTCATTTGGGATTTAAATATGCTTTAAAAGCATTAAGTTCTTTCCCTATTACTACGAAAAAATGTTAAAATTCACGCGTTTTCAACGCGAGTGCTGGCAAAAATAAGCGTTTTTGCTATATTTGCGGCCATGTTTGCAAGGAAACAAAAAAAGTTCGTGCTTTTTTTGATCGCTTTCATTGGCTTTTCATCAATTAGTCTTGGTACTGAAAAGTCGAATATAGAAATGGATTACGCGGCATTATTAGCTGTTGATTCTATTCGTACGGAAGCTGAATCAAATTTTAGTGCTTATGTGTCTAGTTTATATGAAGAGTTAGGGGATACTAATCTTTTATATACGGCTTTTGAACAGGCTATGACAGGTTATCATAACCTAGATAAGTATGAAAAGCTCAAGCGTAAAGAAGTTCTGACCGTAATTGATTTTTCAAAAGCGTCAAGCAAAAAACGGCTGTATATTATTGATTTATGTAATCGTCAAATTTTATATAAAAGTGTTGTAGCACATGGTGTAAATAGCGGACGGTTATTTGCGCGTAATTTTTCAAATGAAAATAATTCTAGACAAAGCAGCCTTGGTTTTTATGTAACAACATCTACTTACACAGGTAAATATGATTTGGCATTGCGATTAGATGGGATGGAGCATTCTAATAGTCATGCTAGTAGCAGGGGAGTGGTAATGCACGGAGCCGAATATGCTACTTACGAATTTCTTGAAAAAAACGGAGCACTGGGACGTTCGTATGGTTGCCCAGCTATGCCGTATGAAAACTTCCACCAAGTTGTTGATTGGATTAAAGAAGGTTCTTGTCTTTATATTTATTATCCAAGTCGTTCTTATAAGCGATATTCTAAGTATTTGAATCGCAACAAATATCTTGAAGATTTCATTTGGACGTAATTATTTTACAGCGTTATTCTTTCAGAAGTCGATCTACCAATGTGTGGTTTTCAAATTCTTGAACAATCAAGTACATTCCATTAGGTAAATCAGAAATATCAATTGAATTACAAGTTTTGTATTTCACAATTACTCTGCCTGATAGATCCGTTATAACTACTTTTAAAGGAGAGTTTATAAAATTAATTCTCCCTAACGTAGGATTTGGATAAACATTAGCTTGATTACTAGTGTTTTTAATTATTGAGTTGTCTGTGCTTAGAGTAGAGCATAGATAAGTAGAGGTGATTGTTGTTTCTCGAATATTTTGTGAGATGTCATTAATTTGCATGAAATCCTCTACTGAAAGGCTAAGGAAATCTCCTGTCTCAAATGGTTCTGACCAATAACTAGCATCTGATTGGGCGCATGTGGTTTCGAAACTATTAGAAGTGCGCGTTAGCATGTATTGTGAATCTTCATCATTTGTAGAGATTCCATTAATCCCTAAAATTGTCAATTCGCCCTCCGCATTAGTTACACTTGACAATGGCAGCGAAAAGTCATCTGGTCTTAAATAGCTTGACCATTCTATTAGGCCTGAAGCGTTAGTTTTAATGAGCTGGGAATACCAAGTGTTACTATTGGTATATTCTCTTTGACTTGCCGTTATAATTAGTCCGTCATCAATTGTTTCGTTTATGGAATAGCCAAATTCAGAAAAATCAGAATTTGCATAGTGGTTACCCCAAACCTGATTTCCGTCTAACGTAAACCTAGCAGCAAAAACATGATATGTCACAAAACATGAGTTGGATTCTCTGGAAGTTCCAACCATTAAAATTTCATTATTTGCTGAAAGTTTAATTTCATTAATTTTAAAGTAAAAGCCTTCTTCAAGAAATTTGTACCAAAGAACATCTCCTGAATTGTTGAGTTTGCAAATGAATCCATGTTTATTTATTTTGCCAGCAATTATGAGTTCACCAGTAGGAGTAACAAGAGAACTAGACGGAAATAGGTTATTTGTTGAATCTTTATATGATTTCTGCCAACTTAACTCGCCGTCTAAATCCATTTTTGTAATACTCATACAGTAGCTGTGAGATTCGTCTAAATAAAATCCAATAACAAATATATGGCCATCAATCTCTTCGATTCTTGCTGAATTTGTGAAATCTGCAGACCTTTGTATGTCTTTGGCCCAGTAGAGTTCTCCTTCACCACTTAGTTTATATACTCTATGTTTTCGGTTCAGATCTAGATAGCTTGAGTCTATAACAGTGGCAGATAAAAAATAATCGCCGTTAGCACTTTCAATAATACCATGATATGCGCTTATATATCTACCTTCCAAAATTTTTGCCCAAGAAATTTCTCCATCAGAATCTAATTTAACAAAATGCAGTTCGTCATTGTTGCGATCTGCTGCAAATACAAAACCATTATCAGACGTTTCAATCATTGTTATAGGAGTACCAATGTTGACACTTTTATGCAGTGAATAGGTTTTTGAGAATTGTGCTTGGGCTGAAGCACCTATTATAAATGTGAAAAGAATAAGTAGAAGTTTCATTTAGTTAAGTTTTGTTGTTATGCGATAATTGAATTGGGTTCTAATCTAATTACAACGATAAAAATGGAATGGTTGTCTGCTTAATTATTGACTGTTTCATTTTTATTTAATTTTTATACATATCTAAAGGGTATGGCATAGCCTTTGTGCGTTAAAAACTATCGCAAACAATAGTAACCAAAATCGAATTTTCTAATGAAAAGGTCATTCGGTTTTAAAATTTAACGTATGAAACTCAACGCTTTTATGATCGCATTTTTAATGATGCTGAATGGTTTTTCGCAAGACTCTTCAGCATCATTAATTCCAAATGAAGATGAATGTAATAGATACAAAAGTCTTTACTACACTTATTTAAAAATGGGGGCTTATGAAGATGCCCGAAGCTTTTGGCTTAAGGCATATGCTGTATGTGGAGGTCCAAAGCATTTAACGGATGGTTTTTTCTATAATGGACGACTTTGCTATCAGTTTTTAAGAGACTCCGTATATGAAGAAGGTTCTATAGAAAGAAAACAAGTAACTGATTCTATTCCTTGGATTTATGAACAAAACCTTATTGCAGCGCCAAGTGCACTACTTAATTTAAAGTATGCAGGTTATTTAGTAGAAAATGAAAGTTCCAATGTTGCTCGAATTGATGAGTTGTTTAAAACAGTTGATAGTTTGAATCAGCAAACGCCTGCACGTTATATCGGTTTATCATTTAAACATCTCATTCAGAATCATTACAACAAAGCTTCGCAACAAGATAAAATTGCCTTGAAGAAAGAAATATTTGAACGCTACTTTGTTTTAATAGATTATGCAAATGGAGCAATTGTTTTAAATGAAGAAGAGGAAGATATTCAAACAAAAAATAAACAATTGAAGGATTATCAATGGGCAAAGAATTTTTTGTCAAAGTATATTGTTTTGGTAATTAGTGAACCTGAATTAATTGAGCAACAAATGCAAAAGCAATTCAATCAATTGCCTGCAGATCCGGTTCTTAGATTAGAGCAAATTAATGAGCACGTTAAACTGTTAGAGAAGTTTGCTGTGCAAAAAACAGAAGTATACCGCAAATATATTTATGCCTCGTTAGATTTAAAACCTACTGTTAGTGGGTATGTTGGCGTTGGAAATTTGGAAATGACCAATGGAAATACTAATAAAGCAATTGAGGCCTATTTAAAAGCGTTAGAACTTTCGACTACTGCAGAGGAACAATCTGACATTAATTACTGGCTAGCACAAGCGTATTATAAAATTAAGTCATATCGAAAAACATTTAGTACAGCAAAAAAAGTGACAGGTGAAAACCAAAAAAATGCCATGATATTGTGTGGGAATTCGGTTGCTGCTCTTGCAAATGATTGTGGTGAGTCTACTTTTAAACGAGAAGCTAATTATTGGTTAGCGAATGATTATTATAAAAAAGCCGCTAGTTTGGGAGCAGACGTGAAGCATAGTCAATTTTTAGATCGTGTTCCAACTGCTGAAGAATGCTTTGCAAATGGCGTTACTCCAGGAGATGAGTATTTAATAGAGTGTTGGGGTGAAAAAACTATAATTCGTTAATTCAATTATTTAGTAAAGCAAAAAGTCACTTCAATGCGAAGTGACTTTTTTGTGTTAATGAGTAAGTAGCCTATCTATTCTTGTTGACCTTTGTATTCAAAGCCCAATTCATCAATAACCGCAGAAATAGTTTCAGAAGATATTTTATCGCCTTCTACTACAACGAGGTTTTGATTAGGATCAGCAGTAACTGCCGTAATTCCCTCAATTTTCATGAGGTTTTTTTCAACGGAACTTTTGCAATGATTGCACGTCATTCCTTCTACATTATAAATAGTGTTCATTTGTGTTTGTTTATAGGTGTTTGGGATTAATTTTTTCAATTCAACAAAACCAATTAATCCAATTAAAATAAAGGAAGAGATTATAGCTATCCATTCCGTTCCTGCGCCATGCACATGATTACCCGCAGTAATTTGCGTTGTGAATAATTGGGCATCAAATACATAATCAATTAAAATTCCGAATAGCAAAGCGCCAAAAACAATACTGCCTAAATACACGAGTGTTGCTTTCTTACCAATTGATTTCCATAATACAGTTATTGTTGCTGCATTGGTAGCAGGGCCTGCCATTAAAAATACAAGTACAGCTCCTGGACTTACTCCTGCAACAAGTAATGCAGCTGCTATGGGGACTGATCCAGTTGCGCACACATAAAGCGGAATTGATGCCAAGAGAACGATTAACATATTAAGGAAAGGGTATGTTAAATGTTCTGTAAATAAACTTGTCGGAACAAAGAGCGTAATTGAGACTGCAATTAAAATCCCCGACAGTAAGTGTCTTGAAATGTCTCCTAAAAAATCAATAAAAGCATAATTGAATATGCGCAAAAACAAAGGTTTGTCAGAGGTAGATTCTTCTTCGGTTTTAATTGCGGATGACTGTTGTAGATTTTCTTTTACCAACTGATCAGTTGCAACACCACCTAAAACTCCCGTAATAAATGCTATTATTGGTCTAAAAATAGCCCAATAAATATTCATCATTGAAAAAGTCATTAAAATGGAGTCTAAACCAGTTTGTGGGGTCGAGATTAAGAATGAATTAGTGGCACCTTTACTCGCTCCATTTTTATGGAAGGAAATTCCTGTTGGAATCACACCGCAAGAACATAAAGGTAATGGAACTCCTAATATTGCCGCCTTAACAGAAGACCAAAGTCCGCGTTTACCCAAATACTTTTGCACACGCCTTTTACTGATAACGACATTCAAAATTCCAGCAAATAAAAACCCCAATAATAAATAGGGTGACATTTGTAAAAAAATGTCCCAAGTGGCTGAACCGAATTTTGCTAAAAATTCCATTGTACAAAGTTACATAAATTGAAAGGATAAAGCATGCAGAATATTGCGCTCTTTTGAATGATTAAATCTAAAATAACTACTAACTTTGTGCTTTGCTAAAAACAATGAAGTATCTGATTTTCATAGGACTATTTGCTGCAGGAGGTATCGCTGGATACTTTGTTGGGGCTAATCAGTCTTTTAATGAGGTAGTAATACCTTCAAATGAAACAGAGAGAATTACAGAATTTGTTTACGATACAATTGTTGAGAGAGAAAGAGTTGAGGTGCCAGTTTATAGAACGCCTATTGATACTGTTGTTGAGGAGGTTGATACTGTAGAGGGGACTTTTTTATTGGATACGCTGAAGAAGGTGATTTTCCCGAAAGACACTACCACCGAGGAAGGACTTAGTATAAAACGAGATGAGCAAATTGCAGCAATGCGTATTCCAATAATTTATTTGGAGCCAAGTATTGAAAAAGATTCAGTGATTAAAGACTTATTAGGAATTAATAAAAATTTACCAACTGAAATGACAGCACAATTTTGGAGCTCTCCATTAAATTTTTCAGGCTATAAATTATCTAAAAATACGTTGATACTATACGGACTTTCTGATCAATACGAGTATACGGTGTATCATAAAAATGATGCCTATTATTTGTCGAATGATGCCGTTTTTTATGTGTTAGAGGAAACACAACAATTTTTACCTTATAGCGAAGTAGATAAAACAAGTGTTTTAAATGATTGATTTTTATAAATATCAAGGTGCAGGTAATGACTTTATCTTAATTGATAACCGTCAGAAAATATTTGATGGAGATAAAATTGCCTTTGCGCGTAATTGGTGCAATCGACGATTTGGAATTGGCTCTGACGGGTTGATTTTTATTGAGAATTGTGATTCTGCCCAATTTGAAATGGATTTTTACAATCCAGATGGTAGCCAAAGTTTTTGCGGAAACGGATCAAGATGTGCTGTGGCTTTTGCTAAATTTTTAGGAATTGTAGAGCAAGACATTTTGTTTAATGCAATAGATGGCTTGCACAATGCAGAACTTGTAGGAGATCAGGTTAAAATTGGCATGAATCAATTTGGTAGTATTGAAAAAATTGGAGCAGATGATTTTATAGACACTGGATCACCACATTATATTTCATATTGCCGTCCAAATGACCAACGCGATATTATTGCCTTTGGTCAGGCCGTGCGATATTCAGAGCGATTTAAAGAAGAGGGCACAAATGTGAACCTTATCAATGAAATAGGAGATCATCATATTGCTATTAGAACATATGAACGTGGAGTTGAAAATGAAACTTTAGCTTGCGGTACTGGAGCAACTGCTTGTGGTTTAAGTTATGCCGCATTGCAACAAGATCAAATTTCTGGTGTTGTTAAAGTTGATGTCAAAGGGGGGGAATTGAAAATTCATTATGTTAAAACGAATCAGGCAGATGTATTTTCTGATATTTGGTTAGAAGGGCCTGCTGAGTTTGTATTTAAAGGAGTAATTAATGCCTAAAGTTATTGGTTTACAAAAACTGGAGGATTTGAATCCATCCAGTAGTTATTTATTATTGATTTCTCCAGAAAAAATTCCACATTTGGCTTTGGTTCATAAAGGAGCATATTATTCACTCACACATAAAAAATCTATTATAGGTGAGTTGTTTCAGCCCTATTATAATTTTTTGAGCAGATCAAATCGCAAGATGATTTTAATTGAAATTAAAGGAGAAATTGCAGATCCTAATGTCATGTTTGGGGAGTATACAAAAGCAAATACGAATGCAACAACATGCTTATATCCAATTAAAGATTGTCTTTTGCCAGAAAGCAAGGCTGAATTTGTTTATGAATTAATTCCAGATTTATATTTGGCAGGGAAAATTAAACAGGCTTTCTATGTGAATTTAGAAGATGATTTGACTGATTTAGGAGATTTTAACCTTTCTGTCTATCCTAAAAAGGCCATTTTTTCTTACATTGAATCACTCAATGAAAAGTATGTTAAAAGGCAGTAGTATTTACCTTCGCACCCTTGAGCCTGCAGACGCTGATACGTTGTTGGAATGGGAGAATAATTCAGAAAATTGGCGTGTGAGCGAAACAAGGGTTCCGTTTTCAAAACAGTTGATAACCCAGTATGTTAATTCTGCGCAGGATTTATTTGCGATTAAACAAATTCGATTAATGATTTGTCTGCAAGAAACAGGGGAGGCGATTGGAAGTGTTGATTTGTTTGATTATGAACCTATTCACCAAAGAATGGGGGTCGGAATTCTTATTGTGGAAAACATGCGTGGAAAAGGTTATGGATTAGAGGCGCTTAGTATTACGTCTGATTATGCCTTAAATGGAGTTGGGATTCGAAACTTGTATTGTAGCATTTTGGGAGATAATCAAGCTAGCAGAAAACTTTTTGAACGTTCAGGATTTGTTAATATTGGATGTCATAAAGACTGGTTTAATGACAACGGACATTGGGTAGATCAATATTTATATCAAAAACAATTAGTAAAATAAAGAAATGAAAAAAGTTATTGTTTTAGCCATTTTGGTCGCAATTGGAATTGGTGGATTTGTATTTGGGAAACCCTATTATGATTTGCATTTTTCTACAATAACAATGGATGAAGAAAGTAAAGTTATTTATGTGCCTTCGGGTAGTTCTTTGTCTGATTTAGGAAGTCTGCTTGATAGCGAAGGTGTTATTAGCGCAACAGATTTTGAGAGCTTTGCAAGTAAATTAGATTTTTCGGATGAAAAAGTTGAGCCAGGTAAATATGAGGTGACGAATGGGATGAAAGCTAAAAATTTAATTTATGCTTTTAAAAATGGCAACCAAGAAATAAAGGATGTCCGCATTACGTTTAATAATTGTCAAGACATCTATGACATGGCAGGAAAGGTAGCGCCAAATATTGAAGCGGATTCAACAGAGCTGGTGTCTTATATAATGTCGGCAGAAACAATGGATAAATATGGATTTAGACCGGAGACAATTTCAGCGTTGTTTTTGCCTGATACGTATGAAGTAGGAGAATGGGATATGACCGCCGAGGAATTTGTGCAACGCATGGCTGATGAATATAAGAAGTTTTGGACTGAAGAACGTAAATCGGCAGCTGCAGAACTTAATTTGCAGCAATCTGAAATTGCAACCTTGGCATCAATAATTGAAGCCGAGCAAAGTATTAATAGTGTTGAATGGAAAACAATAGCAGGTTTGTATTTGAACAGATTAAAGCGTGGCATTATTTTACAGTCTGATCCTACAGCCAAGTTTTGTTGGGGAGATGAATTGGATGGAGTACAACGTTTACTGACAATTCACATGCAAAAAGATTGTCCATATAATACATACATATATGCAGGTTTACCTCCTGGGCCAATTAGAATGTCAAGCAAAAAAGCAATGGATGCTGTTTTAAATGCAGAAGAGCATAATTATATTTTTATGTGCGCTGCCCCGCCAAAAGACGGAAAAAGTGGCTTACATAATTTTGCAGAAACTAACGCCCAACACAATGCTAACGCTGCTAAATGGTATCGTTATGCAAATTCTCAGGGATTGTAATCCTGCACTGAACTAGTTGCATTGATTTTCCCCGGCACCTTCAGGCAGCTTCGCAGGATTTGTAATCCTGCACTGCTTTTATAGAGAGGAACTCACTATTTCTTAGAATTAACAATCCTGCTCCGCTTATCAGAAACACTAAGGTTGCTTTTAACGGAGCCCGCAACATTTAATGCACGAACCAAGTCACCGCAAACTTTCAGGTAATATTTCCGCATACCACCAATTAAACTGCGATATAAAGCAAAGGACAAAATTATTGAGCATACACTCGCAAATAACCCTTGCTTCCAATCCTCTTGAATCAATAAAAAGCAAAGGAATAATAACATGGCAGATACACCCATGAAAAGTACAGCGTTAATCAAAACATTGTGCCAAACAAACTTTCCGCTTAATTGAATTTTACTTTTTTCCAAATTATCAGGTTTAATCGTTCCAATTACTGAAACAGGCTGAAAATAATGATTGATAGAAATGTGAAATATGTTAGGTTGAACGTAACCTTTAAATAAAGGTAAATGATAATTCCAGCCTTTCTTTTGTCCTTTTTGGCGCGTAATTTTATTTAAATAATTATTGACTTCAATTGGAGAGAGAGCTAGCGCGTATTCTTGGTTTTTAAAAAAGGACATAATTGTTGTTTTCTCCAAGAGTAAAAAGAAATTATGTGAAAAGTGCCATCCACAATTAAGTGAATGGCACTCCTTTTATTTTTTGATGGCGATAAACTATTTACCGCAATTCAATGTCACTTGATTTGTTTGATATTGAATCTCTGTAAGAGCGTGCATCCGCGTTTAGGTAATAGTCTTTTCCATTGTCCCAATTTCCACGGATAACTTTTCTTTTTCTTCAGTGAGACAAAAATCCGTAGTTTTCAGAATAGTACAACATTTGTGCTTTAAAGCTCTCAGGTTGTGATAATAAAATGTCCGTAATGTTTCCATCTTCATCCATAACTGGCGTTAAGATTGGGTTTACAAACCCATTGTAAGGAGCAATGTTTAACGCTTCACTTCTGTCCAATACTTGTTGGTGTAATTCCGTGTCAACTTTAACACCGTAATTTTCAACAAGGTTTTTTCCAGCTTCATAATCCCCCTCAGATTTGATGCGTTGAATTTCTCTTAATAATTCTCCAAAAATTACACGTAATTTGTCATAATCATGAATCTCATAATAAGATTTTCCATCACGTTCAATTCTTTCAATTACGTTTTCACCTTGTCCTCTTTCAAAGGCCCAAGATGCAACTAGCTGGCGGTTACGCATATGTGCTTCTTCAATATCTGCACCTGGTTCTAATCTTCTCATTTGAACCATCATTCCGTTCCTGATGTAATCGTCATACTCTGTTCTTCCAACATCAGTAGTTTCAATTAAACCTAGCTCAACTAATTTTTCATCTAATAAGAAGTAAAGTGCAACTAAATCTGCTCTAGCTTCTTCAAGTGTTGATGAATAGTTCTTTAAAGTCTCTTTAGGAGTTCCTACACCTTCATTAATTTGACCTGAAGCATGTCCAATAACTTCGTGCATTGCTGTATGCATTTTAGAACCTATTTCTCCATATTTAATAGTACGTTCAATTTCGTCTTCGTCATGAGCAAATTCTCTCAAAATTCCTTCACCACCAGCATTGCTATAAGCCATAACAATATTACCAAGACTTACAGATTTTGAACCGTGCTCAGCTCTAATCCAGTTAGAGTTTGGCAGGTTAACACCAATTGGAGTAGATGGAGTAGCATCTCCTGCTTCACCAGCAACGTTTACTACTTTATAGGATACTCCAACAACTTTTTCCTTCTTATGCTCATCCATAATAGATGAATTGTCTTCAAAGTATTGTACGTTTTCCGCTAAAACAGCCATTCTTTCAGATGCATCAAAATCAGTAATTTGAATGATAGATTCGTAAGAACCTCTCATACCAACTGGGTCACCATATACTTCTACAAACCCTTGGATGTAATCAATGTCACCTTCTGTAGCTTGAGACCATGTAATGTTAAATTCAGACCATTTTTCAAGATCTCCAGTTTCATAGTATTCAACTAACAATCCTAAAGCCTTGCCTTGTTCGTCATTTTCAGCAACACCTTGTGCTAATTTTAACCATTTAACAACTTCAGTAATTGCTTCGCTGTACATTCCGTCTGCTTTCCAAATCTCTTCTCTAACAGTTCCGTCTTCATCTTTTACTAAACGAGAGTTTAAACCGAATTCAACAGGATGATCTCCGGCAGCTTCCATGCGCTCAGCGTAAAAATTATTAACATCTTCTTCTGTTACATTTTCGCCATAAAAGTTGGTAGCAGAACCTAAAATTAAATCTTTAGATCCATCCAAGCTAACACGTTTCATATCTGCAGTGTTGTCAAACATTCTGTCTACAACTTCTGAGTTTAGTTCGGCACCAGTTTCACTAAGTAAACCGTCAAAGTATTCACGGCTAAAATCTGGAACAAATTTGTCCATAGAGTAGTGGTGGTGAATTCCATTTGAAAACCAAACACGATTCGTATAAGTCATAAATTTTTCCCAATTCTCATCAGAAGTATCACCACTATAATTTGCTGCAATATGTTCTAAAGCATTTCTAATCTCAAGATTGTGTCTATAGTTTTGATCCCAGATCATATCTCTACCAGACAGTCCAGCTTCGTATAGATAATACACCAATTTTTTTTGATCCAATGATAATTGATAAAATCCAGGAATATCGTATTGAAGAATTTGCAAATCCGCAAACTTTTCAATTTGGTCAGTTTGTAAAGGTGTATATGTAATACTGTCCTTTACTTCGTCTGTGTTTTCAACGTCTTCGGCTACATCAGCTCCTCCGCAACTTGCAAGAGTTCCTGCCAATAGAATTCCCGAAATAATAAAATGTTTCATAGTTATTTGGTATATCAAATTTAAGAGCCTTAAAAATAACAATTGTTTCCTTATATTTTGTCAAATATTTGATAATCGGTTCATAACTGTGTTGAGTTTAATCAATAAAAACAACTTTTTACTCACTAATTGCCTAGAAGCTACGTTAATCATAAAAAAGTACACTATCTTTAAAGAGTAAAGTATTAAATATGTTTAGAAAAAGCCTCCTTATTGTATCAACCATATTTTCTGTGGCCAGTTATGCTCAGTTTGGATTTGAGCGAAGTGATTTAATAGATGTTATTGAAAGTGGAGAAACTCAAGATTTTCCATGGGCGGGTGGAATGGATTTCTGTCAGTTTTCATCTATTGATTTGGATTTTGATGGCGTGGAAGATTTATTTGTGTTTGACCGCACATGTGATAAGGTAATGACGTTTTTACAAAAAGGTGGGGTAGGAGAATCAAAGTATGAATATGCGCCTGAGTATGAAAAGGATTTTCCTGCAGATCTACATCATTGGGCCTTATTGGTTGATTACAATTGTGATGGTAAAAAAGATATTTTCACCTATTTCATTGGATCGGGTAGAGTGTTTATGAATACTGGAGATGGAGTTAGTGAGAATGATTTTGTTTTAATTGAACCGCTGGTAAAAGAAAATGTGATGGACGGAGAGGCTCCATTATATTTGAGCCCTGCTGATATTCCAGCAATAGTGGATATTGATGGAGATGATGATTTGGATATTTTGGCATTTGGTGTGCCAGGGACAACAGTTTATTATTTTAAGAATTTAAGCCAAGAACTTTATGGCGTTTGTGATTCAATAGTTTACGAACGAAAAAGCGAGTGTTGGGGAAGATTTAAAGAAGATATCTCATCTAATGTCGTCACTTTGTGGGACACATTGGTTTCACCATGTCGTGATATTGATTTTGATGATCCTGAAGGACCATCTAGACACTCTGGCGTTAGACAAGATCGTCATGCAGGTTCAACTGTTTTGGCGTTAGATATGGATAACTCTGGTGTGATGGACTTAGTTTTAGGTGATATTTCATACAATAGTTTAACCATGCTTATGAACTCTGGTGAAGAGGTAAATTCTAATTCTGGAATGGAGTCGCAGGATAATGCGTTTCCTTCTACTTCTGTATCTGTTGATTTGCCAATATTTCCAGCGGCATATCATTTAGATATAAATAATGACGGAATTCGAGACATGGTTGTTTCACCAAATTCTAAAGTAGGTTCTGAAAATGTTAAGAGTGTTTGGAGTTATGTAAATGAAGGAGCAGATTTGGAGCCAGATTTTATTTATAATGATAATGAATTCCTTCAAAGCGAAATGATTGAGGTGGGTACTTCCTCTTTACCGGTCTTTTTTGATCATAATGGAGACGGTTTAAAAGATCTTTTAGTTAGTAGTTTTGGTCGTTATAATACAGATACAGAAAATTTGATTTCAAAAATTGCATATTATGAAAATGTAGGTACAGCTGATGCTCCTGTGTTCGAATTTGTGACAGATGATTATCAAGATATTTCTACTATGGGAATAGGAGAAACTTTGACACTTTATCCTGCTTTTGCCGATTTAGACGGAGATGGAGATGAAGACATGATTTTAGGAGAATATTTAGGATATTGTTATTATATGGAGAATACAGGTGGAGCAGGAAATCCGGCAATTTTCAATACATTCATTTTACTTTTGAATAGTGAAGGAGCGCCAGTTCATGATGGAACTTATTGTTATCCGCATTTAGTGGATATTGATCGGGATGGAGATGCTGATTTAGTAATTGGACGCCGTTCAGGAAAACTACAATTTCTAGAGAACACTGGAATTGGAACCTATAATTTTGAAGAAGTAACAGATGATTTTGGAGGAGTAAACGTTTCGGGTGATGAGTTTATAGAAGGATTTGCAGTGCCTCAGTTTATTGATGTTGATGGTGAATATCACCTTCTTGTGGGCTCTAAGCGTGGGTATGTTTATTACTATGATGACATTGATGATAATTTGGACGCCTCGTTTCATTTAGTAGATTCTATTGTAGATGATATTAATATTGGAACTTATTCTGCACCAGCTGTTGCTAACTTGAATGGAAACAATAGGTTGGAATTAGTTTTGGGGAACCGCCGTGGAGGTGTGGCACTTTATCAATCTGCTCCAACATCTAATATTAATTTAACAGAATATGCTAATGAAGATGAAATAGCAATTTATCCTAATCCTGCATCAAGTAATGTAATTGTAAGTTTAGGCGCAATTAGCGCAAGTGAGTTGAAACAAACTAAAATTGTTGTTTCAAGTATTGCTGGAAAAACAATGACTAATCTACGTCCGCAATCAAATCAATTTTCAATTGATTTAGAACAGTTTGCAAAAGGTGTTTACCTTATTCATATTATTGATGACCATAAAACGATTACAAAAAAACTAATTTTAGAATAGCTCCTTACTGGCCAAGGATAAATTAAAAGTTTATGTTTAAAAAAAGTGTCTTTATTGTTTTTACAATCATGTCTACGTGCTCATTTGGGCAGTTTGGTTTTGAACGCAATAATTTAATTGAGGTTATTCAAGACGGAGAGGTGCAAGATTTTCCTTGGGCAGGTGGTATGGATTATTGCCAGTTTTCTTCTATTGATCTCGATTTTGATGGAGTAGAGGATTTGTTTGTATTTGACCGAACTTGCGACAAGGTGTTGACTTTTTTACAAAAAGGAGATCCAGGAGAAACGGATTATACCTATGCACCTGAATATGAAAATGATTTTCCATCAGATTTGCATGACTGGGCTTTGTTGGTAGATTATGATTGTGATGGTTTGAAAGATTTGTTTACATCTGAAATTGGTGGAGGCCGCGTGTTTAAAAATGTTGGCGGAGAGGATGACGGTAACACTTTTGAACTTGTAGAACCCTTATTGATTTCTCAGATTTATGGAGGAGATAGTTATATGTATATGCGATCCTCTGATATTCCTGCAATTGTTGATGTGGATGGAGATGGAGATAAAGATGTTTTAGCATTTGGTGTGTTAGGAACAACGGTTGAGTATCATAAATGCATGAGTATGGAAACGTATGGAACATGCGATTCTTTGATTTTTGAAACTAAAAATGTTTGTTGGGGACGTTTTAGAGAAGACGCAGCAACAAATGAAGTTACATTATGGGATACATTAGAGTATCCTTGCAGATTAATTGATTTAACTGAAGAGTTTCCTGTTATTGATGATCATCTAGATGAAAGAGCAACACGTCACATTGGTTCTTCTGTATTGGCTTTGGATATGGATAATTCAGGTGTCCTTGATTTGGTAATTGGAGATGCTTCTTATGACAACCTAGTTTTATTATTGAATTCTGGCGAAGCTGTCAATACAAATTCAGGAATGGACGAACAAGACCTTGAGTTTCCTTCTAATTCTCTGCCAGTTGATTTGGCAATATTTCCTGCAGGTTTTCATGTTGATTTGAATAATGATGGAATTCGTGATTTAATTGCAGCACCAAATTCTAAAATAGGATCTCAAAATAAAAACAGCGTTTGGCGGTATATGAATATTGGTGAAGATTTAGAGCCCGAATTCATTTACCAGGAATCGAATTTTTTGCAAAATGAAATGATTGAAAATGGAACATCATCTCTTCCTGTATTTTTCGATCATAATGGAGATGGATTGTTGGATCTTCTGGTGAGCAGCCATGGGCAGTATGATGAGTCAATTGGAACGCAGAAATGTAAAATAGCCTATTATCAAAATATGGGAACAGCAGATGCCCCCGTATTCGAATTTGTAACAGATGATTATCAAAACCTTTCTACATTAGGCATGGGAGAATCTAGAGCATTTTATCCTGCTTTTGGAGACCTTGATGGAGACGGAGATGAGGATATGATTATAGGAGAGTATGTAGGTTATTGTTATTATTTTGAAAATACTGGCGGAGCAGGAAATCCTGCTGTTTTTACTTCGTTTAGTACTTTGGAAAAAAGTGATGGAGAACAAATTTTTCAAGGAACTTATTCATTTCCTGTATTGATAGATTTAGATAGAGATGGAGATGAGGATTTAGTAATTGGGCGCAGAACGGGTAAATTACAATACTTAGAAAACACTGGAGTTGGAACCTATAACTTTGTGCATATAACAAATGAACTTGGAGGAGTAGATGTTTCAGGAGACGATTTTATACGTGGAGATGCAATTCCGCAATTTGTGGATTTAGAAGGAGAATATCAACTTGTTATTGGCTCTAAACGAGGGTATGTTTATTATTATGATAATGTTGATGGTAACTTAGATGGTACCTTCCATTTAGTTGATTCTAATTTGGATAACATTGCTATTGGAACCTACTCAGCTCCTGCAATTGCAAACCTTAATAATAACGATCGTTTTGAAATGGTTTTAGGAAATCGCCGTGGAGGTGTAGTTCTGTTCGAATCTGCCCCTGCAAATACTATTGGCTTACAAAGTAATAGCGTTGAGAAAGAGATTCTAATTTATCCGAATCCAGCAACAGGTAATGTTACAATCAATTTGGGCGTTTTAACCGCATCAGAATTAAAGGGGACAGAAGTGATTATTTATAGCGTAACTGGTGAACGCCTTGCAAACATTCAACCGCAGGAAAATGCAATATTACTAGACGTAAGTAAATATGCCAAGGGCACTTATATTATTAATGTGGTGAATAAAAATCAATCAGTTAAGAAAAAACTGGTGATTCAATAATAG
Source organism: uncultured Crocinitomix sp. (assembly GCA_937136425.1). Classification (GTDB taxonomy): domain Bacteria; phylum Bacteroidota; class Bacteroidia; order Flavobacteriales_D; family Crocinitomicaceae; genus Crocinitomix. Next base: position 83,403 of record CAKZON010000054.1, on the reverse strand, counting down.
CTTACTCCATTAAAACGTCGAATAGTTCCTGCACCTCTTTTTCATAATCCTCAAAGGTAACTTCAACTAGCTCTGGATCACGATCAAACTCTGTGTCCAAAACTTCCCGTTTTGTAATTTTTACAGCCTCAATATGCATCATAACGCCATAACGTTCAGCATCATAAATCACAGGAGTTCCTTTGGTTTTAGCATAAGGTGTAAACCAATAAGCATCTTCCATAATAAGGTCTTCCGTAAACCAAGCATCAGACCTAGTAATTGTGTCCTTTGCCCCTTCAATCTTATAAGACGTTGACATCATCCCCGCCAAACTGTCTGATTCTCCTAAAGCTTTTATTTTATATTCAGGTTGAGAGGAAATTAATTCTTGTATTTCATTTTCATCCAAATCAGCAAAAAGTAAACTTGCTCCAAAATCTAAACGCATTTCAATTGATCGATCTGATTCATCTGAAATTATTTCGGTTGTAAAAATTTCACCACGCGCAATAGTGGTTTTCATTTTAGTTCCTTTAAACGTAATCGTCATTGTTTCAGGTAATATCGCTTGCATGAAACCTGAAATTTCTGAATTAGGATAAGTGATTGCATACTCAATTTCACCTTCTTGCACCTTATCTGGCGTACAAGATGTCATGATGAATAACAGGGGGGCAAATAGAACTAGAAATTTTTTCATGGCCGGTAAGATATTTTAGTTAATACCTTCGACAAAGATATAATTTTCTACGATAAACCATATTTTATGATTTCTGTAGACATTCTGAGACCTTTTGAGTGTAAATTAATCTTTTAATTTGTCTGTATTAAGTGGTTGGTACATATTAGGTTAAGGAGTACTTGTTTTTATGAAATCATTACAACACAGGATTTTACTCTTCAATTAACTGAAGAGATTTATTCCTCTAATGACCAATTTAATTCCCTTTAAAAAACTAAATTTGCAGGATAATTTAGCAAGATGCAGGAAATAAAAATAGTAGAAAATACTTCAGAATTGGGTGCTGGAACTAGAGGAGCAAGTCTAGGAATTGGTGCACTACAGGTTGTTGCGAGACAGCGAAACGAAGACTTTTTTGGTCAATACGAACGATTTTTCGTTGGTGAGCGAAATGAAATGTTGGACTTTCCTACCATATATTCTCATGCCAAAAGAATTGATGGTTTGGCTGAAGTTTTTCAAAATACGGTTGATATTTTAGACTTTATATATCAAGAAAATAACTTTCCATTGGTATTGTCTGGAGATCATTCATGTGCTGCAGGAACGATTGCTGGAATTAAAAAAGCGCATCCCAATAAACGGTTAGGAGTTATTTGGATTGATGCTCATGCTGACTTACATACCCCATATACCACACCATCAGGAAATGTGCATGGTATGCCACTTGCTGTAGCTTTAGGTAGCGATAATTTAGAGTCTAAAGTAAATGATCCTAAACCTGAGGTTGTTGAAATGTGGGAAGAATTAAAAAACGTTGGTCATAATTCTCCCAAATTATTGGCAGAGGATTTAGTTTTTATAAGTGTACGTGATACAGAACAACCAGAAGATGAGTTTATGGCGCGTAATCAAATCAAAAACTATTCGGTTGATGAGGTTCGTGAAAAAGGAATGAACGCGGTTAGTAATGAGATTAAGGAGAGGATGACCTCTTGCGACATTGTCTATGTTTCATTTGATGTGGATAGCATGGACTCGATACTTGTTTCAAAAGGAACAGGTACACCAGTAGAGAATGGGTTAACACCAGAAGAAGCAGACTTTTTTGTATGCGAATTCGCATCATGGGATAAAACATGTTGTGTTGAAATGGTAGAAATTAACCCATGTCTTGATAATAAGATAAATAAAATGGCAGAGGTTGCATACGATATTTTAAGCAACTGTGCCGTAACAATAGAAAAAAGATTTAAATGAATTTAGAAAATCATTTAACCAGTATAGTTAAAGAATTATTGACAAAACACTATGCTACAGAGATTGGAGAAAAAATGATCCAATTTCAAAAAACACGTAAAGATTTTGCAGGAGACATCACATTGGTTGTATTTCCTTTAGCAAAAATTGCAAAAAAATCACCAGTACAGGTTGGAGAAGAAATAGGAACAATATTAAAAGCTGAGGTCGATTTAATTTCAGATTTTAATACAGTTCAAGGGTTTTTAAACTTGGTTATTGCCGATTCATATTGGCTTAATAACTTAAATAAAATCTCGTTAGAAGATGATTATGGCAGTGCAGCTGATAAAGGCTCTCGTTTAATGGTTGAATATTCATCTCCAAATACAAACAAACCATTGCACCTAGGGCACTTAAGAAATAATTTCTTAGGTCATTCATTTTCTCGAATTCTGGAGGCTAATGGACATAAAGTTGTTAAAACTCAAATTGTAAACGATCGTGGAATTCATATTTGTAAAAGTATGTTGGCTTGGGAGCGTTTTGGTGACGGATCTACTCCTGAAAGCACAGGCTTAAAAGGCGATAAATTTGTTGGAAAATATTATGTTGAATTTGACAAAGTTTTAAAACAAGAAACTGCAACTGTAATTTCCAAATGGGAAAACGGAAACTTTGAAGAAAGCGCAGAGTTTGAAACTGAGTATACACGACTAGCTACCGCAATGGCAGCTAAAGAAGACGATAAAGCGAAAAAAGGGTTAGCTGATAAAATCAAAAAATTGGCAAACAACGCAACGCCAATTATGCAGGATGTTAAAGAAATGCTGTTGAAGTGGGAGAGTAAAGATCCGCATGTTTACAGTCTTTGGCAAAAAATGAATGGTTGGGTTTATGAAGGGTTTGAAGATACCTATAAAGCAATGCAGGTATCATTTGACAAGCTGTATTACGAATCAAATACATACCTTACAGGGAAGCAAATGGTTGAAGACGGTCTAGAAAAAGGGATCTTTTTTCAAAAGGAAGATGGTTCTGTTTGGATTGACTTGACCGCAGACGGATTGGATGAAAAATTGGTGCTACGTGGAGATGGAACGGCGGTTTATATGACACAGGATATTGGAACTGCGCAACAGCGAATGCAAGACTTTCCAGATTTAAATGGAATCGTTTATACGGTAGGGAATGAGCAGGATTATCATTTCAAAGTACTTTTCTTAATTCTTGAAAAATTAGGATACGAATGGGCCAAAAATTGCCATCACCTTTCATATGGAATGGTTGATTTGCGAAACGATAAAGGTGAGGTTGGCAAAATGAAATCACGTGAAGGAACAGTTGTTGACGCAGATGATTTGGTGAATGAAGTTGTGCTAACGGCTAAAGAAATGACGGAGGAGAGAGGACACATTGAAGGAATGACCGAAGAGGAAAAACAAAACCTTTATCATTTAATAGGATTAGGTGGATTGAAATACTTCTTATTAAAGGTTGATCCTGCTAAGAGAATGACCTTTAACCCAGAAGAATCCGTAGAGTTAAATGGAAATACAGGTCCATTTATACAATATGTTCACGCACGAATCTGCTCTTTATTACGTAAGGCAGGTGAACTAGATAAAACACCTATAAAAGAAACAATTTCTTTACATGAAGTTGAACGCGAAATTTTGAAAAAATTGGTAGAATATCCAATTATCGTTAAAGCTGCTGGAGCCGAATATTCTCCGGCTGTAATAGCAAACTACGCGTTTGATTTAGGTAAAACTTATAATTCATTTTGGCAAAGTGTTAGCGTCTTCAAAGAAGAAGATAATGAGCTTAAACGAATGCGTTTAGAATTAAGTCGAAATGTGGCAAGAGTCATTAAATCAGCCATGTATTTGTTAGGAATTGACGTTCCGGAACGTATGTAAGAAGATTTTATTATGATTTTATCAACATTTTTATTTGCAGAGTTGTTTCTTGATTTATAAATCGTTTTAGTAGCTGTATGTCAATCGTTTAAAGCGGTGTGGTAAAGAGCTTTTTATAGAACTGTTGAACATTTTAAAATAAAATGAAGTGGTATTTGGTCGGAAATAACCGTTTAAATACCGAATGATTTAACATTAATGAATTATTTCTTTAAATTTGTGAGCGATAATTTTTTAAAACTATGAAAATGAAAATTGGATTTTTAGGTCTTCTGGCGGCACTTGTTATATCAAGTACTTCTTTTGGACAAACTGCAGAGCAAAGATTCGGAATAGGTGCACACCTAGGGATTTCTGATTATTACGGAGACTTGAATGCTGAATTTTTTGATATAGGTAAAACTGCCAGAAATCAAGGTGGTTTAACTTTTAGCTACTATTTAACACCAATGTTTGATGTTGCAGCTTCTTGTACTTATGGAGGAATTGGTTACGATCAACAATTCGGTCCAAGTTTCGGAGCTAACTTGTTTCAAGCTAACGGACAATTCCGTTTTAAGTTCCATAACGGATTTATTTTAAAAGAAACTTCTAAAATTCAGCCATACATTTTTGTAGGTGCTGGACTTGCAGATTATGCTAACGTAGGAATTAGCTTCCTAAGTGATGTTCAAAACAACACAAATCCTCAAACGGATTTAACGTTAAATGCTGGTTTAGGAGCAACTTATATGCTTTTCCCTAAGTGGGGGCTTAACTATACAATGTTATATGCACACACGAACGGAGATTCTAAAGATGGTTGGGCTGGTTATTCTGCTGGATGGGATCAATTTATGATTCACCAAGCTGGAATCGTTTACTTATTAGGTCAGGCTGCTGATACTGATGGTGATGGTGTAACTGATAAGAAAGATGAATGTCCTGAAACACCAGATGGTGTATCTGTTGATGAAGTTGGTTGTGCAATTGATACTGACGGAGACGGAATCCCTGATTACTTAGATAAATGTCCTGAAGTTCCAGGAATTGAAGAATTTGAAGGTTGTCCTGATACTGATGGTGATGGAATCCAAGATTCTGAAGATGAGTGTCCTGAAGTACCAGGTGTAATTTCTGCACAAGGTTGTCCTGATAGAGATGGAGATGGTATTGTTGATGATGAAGATAAATGTCCTGATACTCCAGGTATCGAGAAATTTGACGGATGTCCTGATACTGATGGTGACGGAATCATTGATTCAGAAGATGCTTGTCCTGAAGTTGCAGGTATTAAAGAATTGAAAGGATGTCCTGATACTGATGGTGATGGTATTACTGATGCTGATGATAAGTGTCCTACTATCCCAGGAGTTGAATCTAACATGGGTTGTCCTGAAATTGCTCAAGAAACTCAAGAAGTATTCCAAAGAGCATTAAAAGGAATTCAATTCGAGTCTGGTAGAGACGTAATTAAAACACGTTCTTACGGAATCTTGAACAATGTTGCTGACATTATGAAAGATAATCCTTCTTATAAATTGATTATCGACGGGCACACAGATGCTCAAGGTGATGATCAAAAGAATCAGACACTTTCTGAGAAGAGAGCAGCTGCTGTTAAGAAGTACTTAGTAAGCAAAGGTGTTGATGAATCAAGATTAACTTCTAGAGGATTCGGAGAGTCTAAACCTAAAGCATCTAACGATACTAGTAAAGGTAGAGCTGAAAACAGAAGGGTAGAGTTCACAGTAGAATTCTAATCTGAATAAACATTAAAATGAAAGCCCTGACAATTTTGTCAGGGCTTTTTTTGTGCATTCTTTTATCAGGTTAAATGGAACAATATGTTGTTCAACATCCATTTCATTGATAATTACTATTCGTTCTATAAACGGAATGTTAAATCGATTTAACAGAATGAATGCTCAAATTATTTTTGCGTAATTTGATTTTATTGCAATAAATTTTGGACGGAAAAGGTATTAAATGACGCATGAATACTTTTTATAATAAAATTGGACTGGAAATAACCATACATTAAACGTCTTTTGAGGTCATTTATCGATAAATGTCAACAAGTTATCGACTATCCTAGATTATTCGAAAAAAGTACCTTAAATTTGTACTGGAATTAGGAATTGATATTTCATCTTCATTTGAAGAGTTTAAAATAATTTTAGTTTCATAGCTAAAAGTTAGGTGGAGGCGTTTTGTTATTATTACAAAACGCTTCTTTTTTGTTTTAAACTTTATTATTAACCATAGGTCTTAAAAGAATTAACCCACTAAAACACTATATTAGGTGGAACTTATGGGGAAAACAAAACACAGCATAACGTATTATATTACTTTACTCGTTATAAAGTTAAAAGGGTTAAAAAAGGATTTTAGTAAAGCTCCAATTGACTATAAAAAAATAAGAAAAGAGGACATTCATCATCCTAGTGGAAAGTTTTTAAAACAAAATTCTGAAAGTCCTTTTAAAATATTAAAAACATCTATTACAGAAGTTAAAAGTGATAATGCTTCTAATAAATTACTCTTATTTGTTCATGGCGGTGCGTTTATTTCAGGGCCATCTAAAATTCATTGGGATACTTTGCAGTTTATAGCAAAACAAACAAATCATGTTATTTGGATGTGTGATTACCCCAAGGCGCCGGAACATCAAATAACCGAAATATCCAATAATATAGATGCCGTTTATACAGCAGCCCTCAATAAATACGATTCCAATCAAATTTCTTTGATTGGTGATTCGGTCGGAGGTACTTTAGTGACGGCCTTGATGCAAAGATTAATTCGTAATAAAGCACAATTACCGCATAAAGTAATACTAGTGTCTCCTGTGATGGATGCGTCTCTTACCAATTCTGAAATAGATAAAGTAGACAAGGTCGATCCAATGCTTTCAAAACAAGGAGTGCTAAGTGCAAAAAAAATGTGTGCAGGAGATGTTGATTTGAAAAATGAAATGATATCTCCCTTATACGGTAGTTTTGACAATTTTCCTGAGACTGTTTTATTCATGGCGGAAAATGATATCACCTATCCAGATCAGAAATTAGCAGCTATTAAATTAACGGAAGCAAATGTTAAGGTTGAATTAATTGCTGGAAAAGGAATGCCGCATATTTGGCCTTATTTGCCAGTGATGAAGGAAGCGAAGTTGGCTTTGAATAAGATTGTCGCCCAATTAAACAATAAATAAATCATGCTTGATTTTTATGCTATTCATGATCATCAATCTCAACCTGAATTTCCAGAGGAACTGAACCTACCAATAATTGGTTCTATTACAATCAATTCATTCAAAAGCTTACAACAAAAAGGGATCATAGAGTCTAAATACAACTTTCACGAAGATTTTAGGTGGGATTCTTTATATGTAATTAATAAATTAGAAAGTCTAAAGAATTCACTTGATACGGATTCTATTAAACTTTGTAAGATACTTGTATTAGCAGCCAAAGAATCGGCTGGTTTAATCGCGTTTTGCGATTAGGGGAGGTTATTTACAATCGCGTCAATTGACTTATAATCTCTTTATGCTGCGGATATTCATTGATTAAACTTTCTCGTTCGGCTAATTCAAAATCATCAAAGTCAAATCCAGGAGCAACGGTGCACCCCACAAATGAATATGCATGAGCCTCATCTACGCTTGAAGCAAACCAACAGCCCGCCGGAACAACCAATTGTGGCGCCAAGTTCTTTTCCAAGCTGAACCCAACCTTATGTGCCGTATAATTGCCGTTTTCATCTATTACATGTACAGTTAACGGCGCCCCACTATAAAAATGCCAAACTTCATCTTGCTTAATTCTGTGAAATCCAGAAAAATTAGCCGAAGTCAACAAAAAATAAATGCTTGTACAATAATTTCTTGCACCATTAAATTCTGATGCTAACTCTTTGGCTGAAATAATACCTTTGCTGCGGTACAGTTCTTTGTAAAACCCGCCTTCAGGATGAGGAAGCAAGTTATGTTGTTTTACGAGCGCGGCAATCTCTGCCTCTGAATTATTCACCATTTGTAATTTTATTAAAATCAAAAATTTCAGCCTTGTCAATTTTGTTTTCTATAATAAAGCCAGCTAAATTAAACCAATTAACCTGTGCTATAATCCATCCGTCACTACTAATGGTAATCTCCTTTTTATTTACTAAATAAGTGTCTGGGTTATTGTCTAAAATAACTTCCCAATTATAATTAAATTCCTGGGCAACTTCTAATAGTAATAATTTTAATCGACCACTGTTTGACACCGGTTTGTCCAATACCCAAACCACCTCATTCGTGCCTAGTTCCTCCAAGGTTTCGCCAATAAGCTTTAATGCACGATTTGTTTGCTTTACACGCTTATAAGTGCCATGTACTCCTGATAAATCTCTATAGGTTCCGTCTGCACATTTGAAAATATAAGCGCCGGATAGTGCGCTTTCGAGAGATATTATTAAGTTAAATCCATCAATTAAGATGTTTTTTTCTTTTAGCTCGCTTTGTGTAATGTGGTTGGCATTTATTCGGTCAACTTCTTGCGCAGATGTGGTTGCACGGCGCAGGGCATCTTGTTGCCGCTTGTTTAATCGGTAATGGTTACCAACTAAATTTAATGCAGAATTAATGGCATAACCTTTCGTTAATAAGTCATTTAAATCACGAAAACCTTTACCTAGTTTTTCATAGAATCGTTCACCAAATAAGGTGTCATCATTAGCGACTTTTCCGCGGTTACGTTTTGGGGTGTTTTCAGAGAGATTGATAGTATAACTGTATTAAGATTCGTCGTCTGCACTTTTTATTATATCCCAAGTGTGGTCCGCTAATAAACGAATAGTAGCGACATAGGTATAGTTGTTTTTTCGTGATCTTCCCCATTCGGTTGGAGCAATGATGGATAAAATTTGAGTCAAATCTTCATCTTCATATAAGTGATATATGTGATTTATGATAGGATCAAACCGAAATGATGCTTGATAAATTCTTTCTGAAATCTCTTTTCTTTTATTAATTTTTTTAGCTTGTTCGGCTAATACCTGCATTTGCTCATACAACTGGTTTAGTTGCTGATCGGTTTGGTATTCCATTGCAGTTAATGCTCTGCCTTTTTGTTTGCCAATGTCCTCAGGTTTAATAACTGCACTCCCAACATGATGTCCATATTCTAACGCATGTGGATTCTCTGTAATCTTATCCGGATCAATGGGATTTTGAAAATTCTCCTTTTTTTTATTTTCTTTTTGATCTGACATAGTTATTCAAATAGGTTCTTTTTCGGTTTCAGAACATATACAAAAATACGGATTATCATCTAACTGCTTCTATATTCTATCATGATAACACTCTCTCAACTGTTTTGTTTTGCAATTTGTTTACAAGAGATGATTTAATCCATTATAATTTTTGTATTAGGCTGACTTATTTAGCAATAAAAATGATATATTGTGATTTAAAAAAAAACACTATGGGATATTTAATTGGGGCTGGAGTTTTAGGAATTTTAGGTTTGATTCTTTGGCTTGTAAAAAATAAGAAAGCGGGTAAATCGGCTTCCTTAGAATTGATGGATACAACAAGAATCAATGATATAATAGAAAATCATTCAGAAATGTCTGCCTCAATGGGGGACGGAAGCTTTTCATTGCATGTTGAAGTAAAAGGGAAAGCATATTCTGAAACTCCAATCGAATCTGAACTTTCTAAAGAAGAGGTTGTTTATTTTAAGTCAGAAGTTGTGCATGAATATGAAAAATTAGAAACGCGCAAGACGCAGGATGGAACAGAAAAAAAATGGGTTAAACATCAGGATACCGTTTCTGAAAACCTTCGTTGGGCTGCAGGTTTTGGCGTAAAAGATGACACTGGATTCATTGAAGTATATGCCAATAAATCGAAATTTCATACAGAGAAATTATATTCTAATTTTGAAAAAGGAGATCCTAATGCTGATAGTGGTGGAGGGGTGAACCTAAAAATAAAAGGCTTTTCTATTGGAATTGGTGGCGGAAGCAAAAATAAAGGCATCCGTACAATTGGGTATCGTTATACCGAAACAGGAATTCGAACAGGAACGCAACTGTATGTTGTTGGAGATGCAAATGATAGAGAAGGTGCTTTAAGAATATCTAAACCAAAAGATAAAGCAGATCAATTTATTGTTTCAGTTAAATCTAAAGAGGAGTTTATTGGTAACATTGGGAGTGCTGTAAAAGGGCTAGCAATTGGTGCTATTGTGTCTTGGGTTGGAGCTGCTGCTTGTGTAGTAATGGGAATAATAAATTTATAAACATTAAAATACACTGCACGAATATAAATTCTATTTTTGCAGAGATTAAAATGAGTCGAATTAAACGACAGATTTTAACCACTGACCAATATTAAATTTGAACCGTATAAAATAAAATTATGGCAAACGGATTATTAAAAGGAAAAAAGGGAATTATTTTCGGAGCATTAAATGAGCAATCCATTGCATGGAAAGTTGCTGAACGTGCGCACGAAGAGGGAGCAGAATTTGTATTAACCAATGCACCAATCGCAATGCGAATGGGTGAGATTAACAAATTAGCTGAAAACACTAATTCGCAAATCATCCCTGCAGATGCTACAAGTCTTGAAGACCTTGAAAACTTGATTGATAAATCAATGGAGATTTTAGGAGGGAAAATAGATTTTATATTGCATTCAATTGGAATGTCTGTAAACGTAAGAAAAGGAAGACATTATACAGATCAAAAATATGATTGGACAATGAAAGGAATTGATGTTTCTGCTATGTCTTTTCATAAAGTAATGCAAACAGCATATAAAAAGGATGCAATTAATGATTGGGGTTCAATTTTGGGCTTAACTTATATTGCTGCACAACGTGTTTTCCCTGATTATAATGATATGGCTGACAACAAGTCTTTCTTAGAGTCTGTAGCTCGTAGCTTTGGATATCATTATGGTAAAAAAGCAAACGTTCGTGTAAACACAATTTCGCAATCACCAACTATGACAACTGCAGGAAGTGGAGTTAAAGGATTCAATGAGTTCATTAACTACTCTGAGCAAATGTCACCACTTGGAAATGCATCAGCTTTAGATTGTGCAAATTACTGCATTAGCATGTTCTCAGATTTAACCAAATTTGTTACAATGCAAAACTTATTTCATGATGGCGGATTCTCTAATACAGGTGTAACGCAAGAAGTGATTGAAAAATTTGGAGACTAACATAATTAAAGTTATTTTCAAAACCGTCTTAGTTTGACTAAGGCGGTTTTTTAATTTAAAGAGTATGAAGCAATTATTAATTTTAGGAGCCTTATTATTAACCAGTACTATTTATGCACAAAATGAGTATAGTGCATATACAGCTACAGGTAAAGGTGTGTCTACTACATTTTTAACAGATTATCATTGTTTAGGAATCAATCCAGCCAATTTGGGATGGAAAAAATTTGAAGACAAAGCCATAACAACAGGAACATCTGAGTTTGGTATGTCAATTTATTCAGAATCTTTAACCAAGCAAGATTTAAGAGATAATATTGGAGCAGCTATTAGAAATAAATCATTAGATGCTCTAACTACTGAAGAAAAATTAGCCGCCGCGGAAGGTTTTGCGTCTGATTTTGCTTTTAATTTCGATTATAATGCATTTGGTTTTTCATATCAAAATGATAAGTTTGGAGGAATTGCAATCGCTGTGCGATCTAGAGCAACGTGGAATTCAAGTTTCAACGATCAATTTTCGGACTTATTATTTAGAGGACAAACAGCAAGTTATTTTGACAGTTTAATTTATGTAGATGGCACAGACACCACAATGATTGCTAATTCTGGAACCATTTCAACAGATTCTGCAGGAAATGTAATTGGAGGTGAAGCATCAATTCCATTAGGATTGTCTGAGTTGTTAAACGGTTCTTATTTAAAGTTCAGTTTAAACCGTGAGTTTCACATTGGGTATGGACGCAGAATTATTCATATCGATAGTATTTTAACACTTCATGCTGGAATTGGAGCAAAGTATATTCAAGGAATTGCCATGATGGATTTAACAGCAGATGAAGACGGTTTGCAAATGTATTCCGCCATAAGCCCAGGTTTTGATCTGAATTATGGAGCCGCCGCACTAACTAATCCATCTGCTTTGGCGCAAACAGGTGAACAGTTTTTTAAAAGCCCGGTAGGAACAGGTTATGGATTTGATGTGGGAGTAAATGCTACACTTTTCAATAAAATACATTTAGGAGCATCCGTTACCAATGTTGGTTCAATGACCTATACAGGAAACTTATATACGGTAAAAGATACGCTTTTTGTTTCTTACGATCAGGATGGATTAGAGGATATTAACATATCTGAAGCTCCAGCGGAATTATTGGAGGAATCAGGTTTATTGACTATTCAGGGAGAAGCCGAAAGAACAATTAAACTTCCAGGACAATTTAGAATGGGAGCTAGTATTGAATTAGGTGAGTTTATTGAAGTAGGAGGGGAGCTGGTGGCACCATTTAATGATGTGCCTGGTAATGTAGCTGAATTTGCTTATGGATTAGGTGGAGAATTTAAATTATTGAAAGGACGTGTGCAACTTATGGCTGGTTTAACTAGCGGTGGAGGATACGACACACAAATGCCATTAGGAATCAACTTTGTTTTAGGAGGAGGAACATATGAATGCGGAATAGCTTCAAGAGATGCCTTTACTTTTATTACGGCTAATAGTCCAACAGTTTCTACAGCATTTGGGTTTGCTCGAGTTAGATTTTAGTAGGTATCTTAATCTATCCCTTCAGTATCACCAATTTCTTGAAGTGGTTCGTAAAGGTTTAGTTTAACCAATAACTTTACAAGATAGTTTCCTGTTTTCTTGGAGATTTTTCCATAAAACTCTTGATTGCTGTCTTTTTTATAAAGGTCAATATTGCGTGTTAAGGTGGAAATTTCTATCGTTAAAACAACTTTTTTGGCAGAATAGCAGGTGAAAACTAAGTTGTGATGTGTTAAGAGTGCGCGGCCATATTTATAGGCGCTTTTTTTACTTAGGCGTTTAATAAATTTTTGAGCTTCTTTAGCTTCTAATCTGGTTGTTCCTAATAGTTCATGAACCTCATTTTCGTTCGGTAAAAGCATTTCCTTACCACGGTTTAGCTCAACATCCAATCGAATACTATCAACAGTTGTTGGAATTATATCTGCAGGAGGTGTGCTTTGCGAAAAACTCAAACTAAGTGCACCTGTCAATAGAAAAACTAAAATAAACCGGATCATTCTGGAATTTTTACAAGTTTCAATGCCGTTAGCTTATTATACATTTCTAAACAAACCCAAGCATCTGTTGCGGCATATCGTTGTTGCTTAGGGTTTAACACTTTTGCTTCCCAATTGGAAACTTGAGCATTTTTAGAGATTCTGAAACCTAAAATAATAGCTGTTAATTTTCGTAAACCATTCGCTTCAATGTCAATTTCGTTTACCATTTCATTTAATTCAACAAAACCAGTAGCATTAAACGGAACGATTTTTTGGAGGAAAATAATGTCATCTCTTAAACCAACGCCTAGTTTTTTAATTGCGCTATTTTCAAAAAATGAAATAATCTCTTTCGTTAAACCTGTTAAATTGATTCTAATTAAGAATACTTTATTTGGGATACCAATTTGAACCAATGCAACATCATTAAATTGTCCTTTAACAAAAACAGGTTTTGTTTCTGTATCAAACCCTACAAATTGATGTTGGTTTATTTCTTCAAAAGCGCCTTTTATTTGCTCGGCTTTGTCCACCAAAACAATTTCTCCTCCATATCTGTCTAATGGAAGTTCGTTAATTTCTGCTTTTGTAATGTTTGATTCAAACATGAATTAAAATTTCCTTGAAGATAAAAATAAATAAGTAATGAAAATAATTGCTGAAAGATCTTGTCCTATATTTTGTTCTGATTTGGGTGAATATTGCGATTAGTTTAATTATCAAGTAGTAGATTGGAATGATGTGATTTGTGATACTTAATTTTATTAAAGTTTAACCCAAAAAAAACACCCTTTCAAAACGTAGTTTCAAAAGGGTGCCTATTATAATTTTATAGCAATTAGCAAAGCATTCCACCGCAAACGTTAATCGTTTGTCCAGTGACATATGCAGAAAGATCAGACGCTAAAAATACAGTTGTGTTCGCAACATCAGCAGGTGTTCCACCTCTTTTCATTGGAATATTATCTCTCCAACCTTGAACAACAGCTTCGTCTAATTCAGCAGTCATTTCAGTTTCAATAAATCCAGGAGCAATAGCATTACATCTAATATTTCTAGAACCTAATTCTTGCGCTACTGATTTAGTAAAACCAATCATTCCTGCTTTTGAAGCGGCGTAGTTGGCTTGACCAGCATTCCCAGAAACGCCTACAACAGAACTCATGTTAATAATAGATCCTTTACGTGCTTTTAGCATTGGGCGTAAAACAGCTTTAGTCAAGTTAAAAGCAGACTTAAGGTTTGTATTAATCACTTCATCCCATTGTTGCTCGTTCATTCGCATTAGTAAACCATCACGTGTAATTCCAGCATTGTTAACCAATACGTCAATAGCACCAAAGGCTTCCATTACTTCGTCAGCTAATTTTTGAGCAGCATCAAACTCTGCTGCATTAGATTTAAAGCCCTTAGCAGTACCACCATTGGCAGTTAATTCATTTTCCAAAGCTTTGGCCTTTTCTTCTGATGATAAGTAAGTGAAGGCAACTGTAGCACCTTGCGCAATAAATGTTTCAGCAATTGCTTTACCAATTCCTCTAGATGCGCCCGTAATAATGGCAACTTTCCCGTCTAATAATCCCATAGGTTTCTTTTTTTGGTTTTAAATATACAATTTTCTCTTATTCAAAAAAAAGTCCCATCTAAGCTATGCAGAGATGGGACAACAATTTTATAATTCAGTGTTTAAGCTTCTTGAAGCGGCTCAACTAAAATTCTTCCGCAGTGCTCACAAACAATTAATTTCTTTCTTGCTTGAATGTCTAATTGTCTTTGTGGTGGAATCTTATTGAAACAACCTCCACAAGAGTCACGCTCAACAGAAACAACTGCTAAACCATTTTTAGAATTATTTCTTAAACGATCATAAGCTACAATCAATCTTTCTTCAATTGATTTTCTAGCTCTATCAGATTTTTTAGTCAATTTTTCCTCTTCCTTTTCTGTTTCAGCAGAAATATCAGCTAATTCTTTTTTCTTTAACTCTAAATCAGCAGTACGTTCTTCTAATTTTTCTCTAGAAGTTTCAATGATTTCTTCTTTGTGAGAAATCTTTGCTTTTGATTCGTTAATTTTCTTTTCAGCCAATTCAATCTCTAAACCTTGGAACTCAATCTCTTTTGAAATTGAATCGAACTCACGATTGTTACGTACGTTCTTTTGTTGTTCTATGTATTTTTTGATGGATGCTTTGGCATCTTTAATCATGTTTTTGCGGTCAGAGATGCTTGTCTCCAATTCTTTCAACTCGTCAACCAATTTAGTTAAACGTGTATCTAAACCAGCAACTTCATCCTCTAAATCTTGCACTTCCAAAGGTAATTCACCTCTGTTGATTCTAATTTTATCGATACTAGAGTCAATTTGTTGAAGTTCTAATAAACCGTTTAGTTTCTCTTCAATAGTCTGATCTGCAATTTTTTTCTTAGCCATGTATTAAAAATATTTTACCGGATTTGTGTTAATTTCGGTTAAACAGGGTGCAAATGTAGCGAATTTTTTTCTTAAAAGCTCATCTAAAAGCTCAATTGTGTACTGTTCACTTTCAAAATGCCCAATGTCTGCTATTATTATTTGATTTTCAGCATCAAAAAACTCATGATACTTAAAGTCTCCAGTGATGTAAATATCTGCTCCTTTGCTCTTTGCTGCACCTAGTAAGAAGCTTCCTGCGCCACCACACCATGCTACTTTTTTTATGGGTTTATTAAGTAAAGATGTATGGCGAATTATACCGCAATTAAAAACCTTTTTAAGTTGGGCTAAAAATGCTACTTCATCCATTGGTTCAGGCAAAACGCCAATCATTCCAGCTCCTTCTTCTGAATTTTTATTTAAAAGCGGTATACAATCATAAGCAACTTCTTCATAAGGGTGCACATTAAGCATTGTGCCAATAGCATTTCCTAATAAGTGCGAAGTGACAATAACCTCTAATTTTATTTCTTTTTCATGATGACGTTCACCAATTTCTCCAACGTGTGGATTAGCGTTTGAATTTGCCTTAAAAGTTCCTTCTCCTTCCGTTGCGAAACTACATTCGTTATAATCTCCTATTTCACCAGCTCCACTGTTAAAAAGGGCATTTTTTACAGCTTCAACATGAGAGATAGGTACCATTACTGCAAGTTTTACCAATTTTTGAGCTACTGGAGATAGCACTTTGGGATTATTAATACCAATTAAATCTCCAATTTTTTTGTTGACTCCCATTTTGTAATTGTCCAAATTGGTGTGGATGGCATAGATAGCAATGTCGTGTTTAATTGCTTTAATAACAGTTCGTTCAACATAATTTGAACCGTTAAACTTTTTTAAACCTTTAAATACAATTGGGTGATGCGCAATAATTAAATTACAACCCTTGCGAATAGCCTCATCAACAATTTCCTCTGTGCAGTCTAATGAAATTAAAGCGTTGGTAACATTGGTTTTTCTATCGCCAACAATTAAACCAGAATTGTCATACCCTTCTTGGCTAGACAATGGAGCAAGGCTTTCTAAATACTTTGTGATCTCTGCTATAGTCATACGAGCAAAGATACTTTTTTCATCTTATAATTGGATACTAATTGAAGGCGAACTTCCTAGGTCAGTAATTCGTTGTGAAATACCACTTAATGGTTGGAAATGAACTTTAAAATCTACTTTACCTGCCGAGTAGTGATATCCAATTAATGCGTTTGATAAGTATGCTTGTTGGCTTAGAACCGAACTAAATTCAATCGCTGAATTGGAAGCGTAAGTCATGTGTAAACCAAGAGATAAAAAATGCTTCTTACTTCCTTTGTTAAATGTTAAGCCACTTGAAAAAGTTTGCCCCTCACTTTCGTTTGGAGCGAAAGTACCTGCACCGCCTTCAAGTTCTAGAAATTGGTTATTATGTTTAAAAACCTGTGTAGAAAACGAAGACTCATGTCCTTCAATATTGATTCCTGTTTGTGTAAACGCAGCATTTTTTTGCGTTTTCCAATTTACAGTTGCTTGACTAAATGCAGTAACTGCTGATAAAAATAGAATTGTTAAGATGTAGTGCATTGTTTTCATAGGTGCAAGATCAGGACTTTTTAGTGGTTTTTATAACTGAAATTCGCCACTCAATAATAGCATTTGCGAATTTCGCAAATATTGAAATTTGATTGATGGACGGAGATGAAAAAAACGCACTAAATAAATGAGGTGTACTGCAATAAAAATTCTATTTTTGGGCAGCTAGATCTTGGATAAAAAAAAGCCTATGAAAACGTATAAAGTTAAGGGATTGTTGACGAATGATGGATTTCTTTCAAATGCATATGTATCAGTTGATGATAAGGGACTTATTACGGCAATTGATGCAAATTCTGATGTGACAAACATTATAGAATTAGAGGTTTATGCATTACCCGGTTTTCAAAATGCACATTCGCATGCTTTTCAATATGCAATGGCTGGTTTGGCTGAACGTCATGCAACTAATCAAACTCCAGATGATTTTTGGTCATGGAGAGAAGCAATGTATCAGTTAGCTTTGACAATAAGCCCTGATGACTTAGAAGCAATTGCAACTATGTTATATGCAGAAATGTTGAGACATGGTTATACGAACGTTGCAGAGTTTCATTATGTGCATCATGATAAAACTGGAACAGAATTTTCCAATTTATCTGAAATGGGAGAGCGATTGGTTGCTGCTGCAAAAAAAGTTGGGATTGGAATTACACTTGTGCCTATTTTTTATCAAAAAGGAGGATTTGGTAAAGCGCCTTCTGATGGTCAGCGCCGTTTTATCTCAAATGATTTAGAAAGTTATTTGAAGTTATTGGGGGCTTCAGAAAAATCTACTCAACATTATGAACATGCTAATTTAGCAGTTGGAATTCACTCTATGCGTGGAGTGGAACCTCTTGTAATTGCTGAAATTGCAAAAAATGGACCGCAAGATTTACCTTTCCATATTCACATATCAGAGCAGTTAAAGGAAATTGAAGCATCAATGGCTTATCTTGGAAAACGGCCTGTTGAGTGGATGCTAGATAATGTTGAAATGAATGATCGTTTTCATTTAGTACATGCTACTCATTTAACGGATCTTGAAACAGACGGAATAGCAAAAAGTGGTGCAAATGTAGTTTTATGCCCGACAACTGAAGGGAATTTGGGAGACGGTATTTTTCCGTTACGGCATTTTCAAGAACAAGGCGGTAAATGGAGTATTGGAACGGATAGCCATATTGGCATAAACCCATTAGAGGAGTTGAGACTTTTAGATTATGGACAGCGTTTAATTAGCCATAAAAGAAACACATTTTATTCTGCCAAGCAAGGGGATAGCGGTTTGTATGCTTTTGAGCAGGCTACTGTAGCAGGGCGTAAGGCTATGAATAATTATAATGGCACCTATTTTAAGGTTGGGGAACCTTTTAATGCAGCATTAATTGATGCAAATGCTCCTTTGGTGGCAAATTCAAGTTTAGAAAATTTACCTTCAACTATTCTTTATTGCACAGACGCTAGTATGCAATACGGAACTATTGCTCATGGAAAACTAGTTGTGAAAGATGGAAAGCATGAGTTGATAGCGGAGGTAACAGAAAAATTCAAATCAACAATAGGAAAATTAGCAAACCGTTAAGTGTAAATAATTAAGCCGACTTTATAATTGGTTTAGAATTATCCTCCACTTGCAGCAATCGCAATTCCAATTCCTACTGATATAATTACCAATATTAGCATTAGGATAATCCCAATTCCAAGAAATTTTAAAAGGTATAAAATGCTTTGTCCAAAACTTAGTTTATACAATTTAGCATAGGCGTATTGATAAAAGAATATGGTAAGTACAATAGAGTAGTTGTATAAACTTTCAAATGCCACTAGCGTTATTAAGAAAAATGATGTCGTCCAGAGGAATAGAAAGCCTTGCAAATAAGCATTGATTATTAAATGTTCGGTATAGTTGTTCTGTTTTCGGAAAACTAAAAAACCAACAAATGCATATAATGGTAAAAGAGCAAAAGAATAAATATTAAAATATTTTAATATCGTAGTTTGAATATATGCAATTGCTTGCATTTGAAGCTTTACAGATTCTTCAGTTTCTGGAGGCATATCTCCCGTTCCAAAAGATACGGCAGATTCTGCGGGCAATTCAAAGTCCTCATCAATCTCTACACCTGCAACACCCGAAAGTTCTAAAAAATGTTCTTGAAAAACATTGAACGTAATCAATGAAATGGTCATTCCAATGGCAAAAAAAGCAATTGGATTTACGTATCTCTTCCGCACACCGTTGATGTATGCCCCAAGAATTACGTCTGGTTTAATAATTAAATGATGAACAGTTTTAAGATACTTATTGTCCCAACCAATAGCTCGCCAAAATGCATCTGCAATTAGCGTTTTAAAGGTAATACGTTCACGAATAATTTTTCCACCGCATTGGGTACAATACTTATCTGCATCTGAAATTTCCTGTTTACAGTTTTTGCAATTTGTTAAGGACATGCGAAAAGGTACTATTTTTTTTGAAATGTCTTATTTTAGTGCGGGAGCTATTTTATGTTAACCTCTGGTTATGAGTGGTTATTCTTGCGAATTTCCTTCAAATCGCTCGTTCAAAATTTTCTCTACCTTGCCACTGTGTTTTACCACTTTTTTTGCCCACTCCAATTTTATCGCTACTTGATCATCTTCACTTAATTCCCAGTTTAAATCTTTGTTGCCACGCATGCGTTCTGTTACGCTAAAAAGTGCCAGCGCTACAGAAACTGAAATATTATAACTTTCTGTAAAGCCATACATGGGTAATTTTACAAATGCATCAGCATGTTCCATAGCTGTTTCTGTCAATCCAGTAGCTTCCGTACCAAAAAGTAAAGCAACTGGTTGGTCTAATGGAAGTTCTTCTATTTGGCAATCATCAGTATGTGGGGTAGTGGCTACAATTTTATATCCTTTTGCTTTTAAAGCATTCAAACAGTCAATTGTATTTTCTTCTTTGGTATTATAGCGATTAAGGTTGAGCCATTTTGAAGAGCCCATGTCAATGTCTTTATTTGGTGCGTATTCATTGTCATTTTCAATAACATGGACATCTTGCACACCAAAACAGTCGCATGACCTTAGAACTGCTGCGGCATTATGGGGCTGAAAAATGTTTTCAAGTACAACAGTTACGTAACGTGTTCTGTCTTGAATGATTGAATCAAACTTTTCTTTTTTATTATCTGAAATATGCTCATAGAACTTTTCGAGCAACCATTTTTCTTTTTCCATAATGCAAATGTAGAAAATGAATGATGTCTTTGAGGTTTGAACTAACCTTTTTTGGAATAGCCATCCTTATAGCATCAATATTATTTTTTATGTGGTGTTATCCTGATCGTTTTAGGACGATAAAACAGAACAGGAATCCTCCTAAAATAAAAATCCCCTCACGACAATGTCGCAAGGGGATAAATATCTAGAAGTACTTTCTTAGTTTACTTTTCCAGAAAGATCAGCTCCAGCTTTGAACTTAACAACGTTCTTAGCAGCAATTTTGATTTCTTTCCCAGTTTGAGGGTTTCTACCAGTTCTTGCAGCTCTCTTAGAGATAGAGAAAGATCCGAATCCAACTAAAGAAACTTTATCTCCTTTTTTCAAAGCACCTTCAACAGAAGTTGTTAACGCGTCTAAAGCTCTTTTTGAGTCAGCTTTTGATAATCCTGAGTGTGATGCCATTGCATCTACTAATTCTGATTTGTTCATAATCAAATTTATTTTATGGTTAAAAAATTAATGTCGAGACAAATATATCTTTAAATCCTTATCCTGCAAGGAATACAGGCAAAAACAGGGTGATTTTGTTAATAAAATCGGCAAAATGTTGATAAGTGCACCTAAAAACGCCTATTTACGTGGGTTTTACTAGGTTTAGCCCTTGTTAATAAAGATTCTATCCACTCCTTTAAATTGAGGAGATTGAATTGATAATACTTTTACAGGCGCGGATGAGAGCACTTCTAAACCATGTGGAGTGTTTTTTGGAATGGTGAAAAAGTCTCCTTTTTTAATGACGAGTTTTTCGTCACCAATTGTCATTTCACCTTTTCCTGAGATTACATATATGTTTTCGGCATGGTGAGCATGTTTATGAAGCTTTACACTATTTTTTATCCAAATCAGAAAAGTTGTTTGTTCTGGTGAGTCAGAAATCTTTTGAACATGAATGTTATCGTATGTTTCATTTGGCTTTTCTTTCTTTAGCTTATATACGTCCTGACTGATTCCTTGAAACCCAAATATGATAATTATAAAAAGGATAATTTTTTTCATAAGTATAAGATTAATGAATCACCAAACTATAAGCGTCAAATTTAAAGCCTTGCACAAATTGGTCGCTTGGCATTCGTTTTTTACCCTCTAACTGTAAATGTTCTATTTTCAACCATCCGTCATTTGTTCCAAAATAAAGACCATCTTCTTTTAAAGCAATTTCCCCTGCATGGTTATTACCATCAACAATTGGTTTTGTTTGAAATATTTTTAATGACTTTGTTTTTCCTTCCTCAGGTTGCAATGCTGTCCATGCAGCTGGGTAAGGAGACAAACCTCTTATTTTATTATAGATGTTTGCAGTAGAATCGTCCCAATTGATTTTACAGTCGGGTTTAAATATTTTAGGCGCATGCTTTAATTCTGATTCCGCCAATAAATCTGCTTGATCTTTTGCGGTTGCGGTGCCATTAAATATTTCACGTATGGTTTTAGTTAATAAGGTGGCTCCGGCAACCATTAATTTATCGTGGATGGATCCGGCACTGTCTTCATCACCAATTGGAATTTTAACATTATCAATAATTTTTCCAGTATCAATTTCCTTTTCAATAAAAAAGGTGGTTGCGCCAGTTTCTTTATCGCCATTAATAACTGCCCAATTAATTGGTGCAGCCCCACGATACTTTGGTAATAAAGAACCGTGTAGGTTAATAGTGCCTTTTGCAGGCATGTCCCAAACAACTTCAGGCAACATTCTAAAAGCAACAACAACAAAAAGGTCAGCGTTAATATCTTTTAGGGCGGTAATAAATTCCTCGGCCTTTAATTTCTCTGGTTGTAGTACAGGGATGTTTTGCGATACTGCAAATTGCTTTACAGCAGATTCACGCAATTGTTGTCCACGGCCTGCTGGTCTGTCAGGACTGGTAACAACAGCTGCTACATTTTCACCATTCTCAATAATTTGTTTTAATGATTCCACCGCAAAATCAGGTGTTCCCATAAAGACTATTTTCTCACTCATGCACGCTTTTTTTTCGATAATATAATAAATAGATAAAACTGAATAGGCCTAATGAACAGAAATAAATATACTCAACCCACCAAACATCTTTAATATCCCACTCCCATAGGTAGATAAAATAATAGCAACCTACTAAGTAAAGTGCTATTGCAATTACTTCTACAATAAAGGTCATTTTTGTTTCTCCTAGTCCTGCTACAGAATTAAAATAGACCACAGCAAAAGAATATATAAAAATAGATCCGCTAATAAACTTTAAAATATATACACTGTTCTGTAATACTTGCGGATCAAGTTCTGGATTATGATCAACCATTCTTATTAGTGTTTCTGGATAAAGCAGGGCCCCATGGAAGAAAACCACAATAAAAAGAACAGAGAGTAATATGATTCTTCGCTGAATTTTTGGAATAATTTTCTTTTCTCCTTGTCCAACCAAATTACTAACTATTGTACGTGTAGCAGCACCAAATCCAAATAAAGGCACAAATGCCAAAAAGTACATATACTTAATATTGTTGGCAGCTTCCAGCGCTTCTGTTCCCATATGTTCTATCAAGGTAAAGAACACCAACCAAGTGCTTAAAGAAAGCACTCCTTGAAGCATTAGCGGGTAACTCAACTTAAGTAAACTAAGGTGACGTTTTAGATTCAGTTTTTTCCGCAATTGCTGATAACCATATTTTTTTAATGCAGGAGTTTTAATCAGGTAGATTAATAAAAAGACAAAGCCTACAAATTCTGAAATGGAAGATGCTAATGGCGCACCTTGCAAGCCAAGGGCGGGCATGCCTAAATTTCCATTAATAAATAGGTAATCCAAGAAGATGTTGCATACGGCAATTATTAGTGCTGAAATAAGAATAATATTGGTTCTACCCAATCCAATAAAAAAGCCAACTAATGCCATGTGCTGGGCCGCAAAAAAAAGTCCCCAACCACGAACATTAATAAAGTCTATCATTGCTTGTCCAATATCTTTTGATTCTGAAAGACCAATAATTATGGTTTCTCCAAATAGAAACAAAGCGGTGAAAAGAATACTGCTTAAAAAGAGTTGATAAATTTGCGCATTAAACAAAGTGGCGCCAATAGCAGATGTTTCACCCGCTCCATCTTTATTGGCGACTGTAATTTGCACGCCATCTGCCAATCCGCGGCAAAACATAAATAAAGAAATATAGACTAGGCTTCCGTTTCCGAAAGCACCAATTGCAACTCCTCCTAATTCACTTACAAATACCGCATCCGTAAATGTGACAATTGATTGCACAAATGTACCCAACATTAAGGGCGCGGTGATTTTTAATATTGCACTGTAAGTGTATTTCTTCATGAAATTACTCGACTTGGATAACCAAGCCTTTTAAATATTCACCCTCTGGGTGTGTTGAACTAATTGGGTGGTCAGCAGGTTGGTGAAGTTGTTCTAAAATTCGCACTTTTCGTTCTGCAGCAATAGAGGCTGCAATAACTGTATTGGTAAATAATGTTTTGTCTACAACTTGTGAGCAACTGAAAGTAAAAATGATTCCGCCAGGTTTAATTTGTCGCATGGCATGTGCATTTAAACGTTTATAACCTTGAATTGCGTTGTGCTTTGCGCTGCGGTGCTTTGCAAATGCAGGAGGATCTAATACGATAACATCATAATCTTCTGGCAAATCTTTAATATAATCCATTGCATCTGCCACGATAGATTTGTGTTTGCCTTCTTCAAAATTACCGAGTTCAATATTTTCGTCTGTTAAATCAATGGCTTTTTGCGAAGCATCTAATGAGTGTGCTAAAGTGGCACCAGCATTTAATGCAAAAACAGAGAAGCCTCCTGAATAACAAAACGTATTTAAAACTTTTTTTCCCTTTGAGTATCTGCTCAATAGTTTTCTGTTTTCACGTTGGTCAATAAAAAAGCCTGTTTTTTGACCTGTTACCCAGTTAATAGCAAATTTATTTCCGTATTCGAGTGCTATTTGCGGTGTTTCAACCTCATTGTGCAACCAACGGTCGCCAGTATAATCTGTGTAGGTTTTAGGTAAAGTTCCTGTACACTTTAAATAAATTGAATTTACTTTATCTCCAATAACAGATAAAAGTGCATCCTTAATTTTGTCAATGTCCTTATACATTCCAATACTATGACATTGTACAACTAAGTGTCCTGCATAATGATCAATGATTAAACCAGGCAAGAAATCTCCCTCGGCATGGATTAATCTGAAAATATTGGTTTCTTCTGAATCCACTAAACCTAATGAAGTTCGCAACGCCCATGCAGATGCAATTCTTTGCTCATACAGGTTATCAGTAAGTTCTTCTTTATCAAAAAGCAAAACACGAACCATAATACTACCATTTTGGTAATGTCCATATCCAAGGTGACGCCCTTTGTTCGCTACTACTTCTACAAAACTCCCTTCTGTTATTTCACCAATTTGTTCTTTAATGGCTCCTGAAAATACCCAAGGGTGTTTTCTAACGATAGATTTGTCTTTTCCAGGTTTTAATACAATTTTTGGTATATCCACAACAGTAATTTTAATGTGTGCGCGAAATTAACAATAAGAAAGTCCAATTGATAGTAATTTGACAATTAATAATCAATAGATACAATTAACACAATGATTTTTGGAGGATTAGCTTATGCTTTATTTTTCTTTTACTTCGTCGTGATTAAGTATTCGGTTAGTATCTTCTTCAGGTGTAGGTTCACTTATTAGTAATAAATGAATGTTGAAAGCAATAATACCAATAGCAAAGCAAATAATTAAGTGGTGTCCAAACAGTGCTGTATGTCCAAATAAATATTGTCCATTAATTACGATATAGGTAATAAACCAAAGAAATAAACTGGTGATAAGTATAATTATAACATCCATTCCATCAGTTCTTTTTTCACTTACAAGAACCGAAAGTTTTTTTCCTGCAAAATAAATTCCAACAATGGCTATGAGACAAACTAGGTAACCAATGAACTTATTGAACCCAGGATCGAAAAACCAAATGAGGTTGATTCGCGGCACAATAAAATATGAAACAAGTAATCCTACTAATAGAACCAACCATTTCGCTAACGTTTTTTTCCATTCGCTTGCGTTATAGTTTATGTACATAACCGCTCTTAATACCAAAAGCAACGAAAAAATAATAGTAATAACACTAATAATATAAGTGGTTTTCCAAAGATTAGGGTTGACATTATTAAATAATAAAAGCCCTTCTTTAGGTTGATCAAACCCTGCATTAAAGCCTTTTTCATAACCATCTTCATGCCCTTGACTATAACCTTGTCTTTGACCTTTATCAAAAGCTTCTTCAGGTGTTAGTTCTTGACATGAACCTGCCGTAAACAACAAGATCATTGTGACAATTGGGAAGAGAAATCTTTTCATAGGGTAGGTATTACGTTTTTGAAGTGAGCCATTACGGGCAAACCTCTTAATACCAAAGATAACTAAAACTGTTGGATTATGGACCTTTGAAATGTAAGGAGAATGGAAGTGTGAATTAGAAAATTTTGTAGTTATAAATCACTCTCAAGTATTTCAACTTGCCTACCCATTTTCTTTTGAATGATTTTGAAATGATGTTCTTCTTCTTCTGATACTAAGGTAATAGCTAGGCCTTCATTTCCTGCTCGCCCCGTACGTCCAATACGGTGTACATAGTCTTTAGGAGAACGAGGTAATTCATAATTAATAACACATGGCAATTGTTCAATATCAATTCCACGAGCCAATAAATCGGTTGCTACTAAGGCTCTTATTTTTCCTGCTTTAAAATCGTTCAATGCATTTAAACGAGCACCTTGACTTTTTTTACTGTGCACGGCTTCAGCTTCAATTCCATTTTTTCGCAATTTGTTTGCAACATTGTCGGCTTTATAGACAGAGGCTGTAAAGATTAAAACTTGTTGCAAATCTTTACTTTTAATCAGATGACGAAGTAGAGGGCCTTTTTTATCAGCAGCAACAAAATAGCCGGTTTGATGAATCAAGTCCAGGTTTTCTTTTTCTTCTTCAATTTTAACAACCGTAGGGTTATTCAAAATTATTTCATTAATCGAATTAAGATCTGCGCTTAAAGTGGCAGAGAAGAGTAAGTTTTGACGTTTAGCTGGTAATAATTTAAAAATGGCAGTCATTTCATCTTTAAAACCAAGGTTGAGCATTTTGTCTGCTTCGTCCAAAACGAGTGTTGAAATGTTTGAAAGATGTACGGCGTTCGAACGAACTAAGTCAAGCAATCGACCTGGGGTTGCCACTAATATATTGACATTTTGAAGCCCAATCATTTGTGGGTTAATAGATACTCCTCCAAAAACAGCCTTAGCTTTAATGCTATCTGGTAAATGATGACAAAACTGGTAAAATACGTCTTGCACTTGTACAGCAAGTTCACGAGTAGGAACCAATATTAAAACATCAACATGTCTGTTCTTTGCTTTTGGACGCTTTAGCATTTGCGCCAGAATAGGGAGGACATAACTTGCTGTTTTACCCGAACCAGTTTTTGCAATTCCTAAAAGGTCTTCATTATTTAAAATTGCAGGTATTGCTTTGACTTGAATAGCGTAGGGAGCAGTGTAGTTTTGCTCAGTTAATGTGTCTAATAAAACAAGGGGTAATCCTAAGTTTTTAAATGCCATGTATGTTATCCGTTATTACAAGAATGCTTATTTGTTCTAAAGTCTCTTGCAAAAATAAGTGAACTAGAATGATATCTTGAATTTAAGAGCATTAAAAAAGGGATTATTCTAGAATGAACAGTAAATATCCAACGAATAATCCCTTTAAATTTATTGTTTAAGCTTAATCGCCAATATTGAATCTAACTCCAATATTTACACCGATTGAATTATAGGCAGAGCTACTAGCTTGTGCTGTTGTACCTCCAAAGGTTGTAACATCTTCGTAAGTTGTGTTTTTTTGCTCATCAGTTAAGTTTCCTAACTGATCAACTCCTCCAATATTGTATTTAGTGATTTCAGTTGAAGATCGTTTAATGGATAATCCAATATATTCTAATTCTCCAAAAATACCAACATTACCCATGGTTAGTTCATAACCTAAGGTGCCTACATATCCTAAACCAAACTTGCCTTTCGCTTCAATGTCTATTTCTGATGGTATACCAACTCCTCCGCCATTTACGTCTTTAGAGGTTGCAACTGTTTTCCCCATTAGTGGTATAATAGCACCAAATCTTGAATAGATTCCAAGGTCAGATTTAAATACCATAGTAGGTGCGATTCTAAATTGTGTTGTTTTTGTTACCGTGCTTTGCTCAAATCCAGCAGTGAGTAGCTCAAAATTTGTTATTTCACTACCCAATAAATAAGTAGCATCTAATTGTAATCCAAAATTGTCTCCTAACAAATAACGAAATTCAACACCAAATGGAATTCCTTCTCCGTACGTTCCATATAAGGTTGTTACTTGGTCTCCGTCATAACTATATCCAATGCTTGATTGAGTGGCACCTAGTGCGTAACCACCTTTTAGTCCAATTTGAAATTGTGCAGATAGCCCTGTAGATAACATAACGGAAGCCGCTAGTAAAAGTATTTTTCTTTTCATTTTATTGGTTTTAATTGATTTGAAATGAATATACGAATAAAAACACCCAGCCTGATTAAAACTCGGTAATCGGGCAATGGTTTCCGCTCAATGGTAATAATTGGAGGAATGATTTTAATGAAGAAAATATTGAATGTTATTTGACAATTAAGCGTAAGCCGCAGCATTACGTCCTTTCATTATCTTCATTCGAATAAAAAGTATGACTAATAGAATTGCAGGAAGGAGAAGAGAAGTACTCTCCACAAAATTCATAATTAAATCATTAGCAGAATAATCAATTTGATTACAGCCTATGCAACAGATAAATGACACTAGAAATATCATTATTTTTTTGTTTCACTCAATGTACGAATTTATCCGCGGCTACCAAAAATAGAACTACCTACTCTTACCATTGTACTTCCTTCTTCAATCGCAATTTTAAAATCACCGCTCATACCCATTGAAACTTCTGTGAAGTTAGGGAGGACGTTAGAGTATTTACCTTTAAGTTCATCAAAGTAATCTTTTAATACGCCAAATTCTGAGTGAATTTGTTCATTACATTCAGTAAAAGTTGCCATGCCCATAACGCCCAATATCCGAACATTATTTAGGGCTAAAAATTCATCTGACTTTAGTATTTCTTCAATCTCTTCAATTGAAAAACCAAATTTAGTGGCTTCTTGCGCAATATGAAATTGCAATAAACAATCAATTGTGCGGTTGTTCTTTAGCGCCTGTTTATTTATTTCCTGCAATAGTTTAAATGAATCAACCCCATGAATTAAATGAACAAATGGCGCAATTTTTTTCACTTTTTTGGACTGTAAATGTCCAATCATATGCCAATAAATATCTTTTGGCAAAACGGCATGCTTCTCTTCTAGCTCTTGTACACGGTTTTCACCAAAGTGACGTTGACCTGCAGCATATGCCTCTTCAATTAATTGATTAGGCTTAGTTTTTGAAACAGCAACCAATGTTACTCCTTTAGGAATATCACTTTTAATTTTATTTAAATTCTCTTTAATCATAATTTAATCATCTAGTGGGAAAATGGTTAAGCCACTTCTTAGTTTAGGCTCAATCCATGTAGATTTTGGTGGCATAATTAAATTACCGTCAGATACACGTTTCAAATCTGTTACTGAGACAGGAAATAAGCCAAAACCAACTTTTGCGCGAGATTCTTCCACGGCGGTTTCAATACCTTCCATGCCTTTTTTGCCATTTATAAAACTAACGCGGTCATTCGTTTTTAAATCGTGCAGGTCTAGAATCGGTTCTAAAATATTTTTTGTGAGTATATCAGTGTCTAATTTATAAACAGCATGATCTCGATCAAAAGTGCCCTCTTTAGCGGTTAATTTATACCATTGACCTTCAAGATACATGCTTATTTCATGCAGTCCAGTTGGTGAGGCATCTTCATGCAAAACTTGTGTAATGATAAATGACTTTTCAATTTTATCCAAAAATTCATTTGCTGTAAGCCCGTTTAAATCTTTTACGAGGCGATTATAATCAAAGATTTTTAATTTTTCTTCAGATATAAAACAGGCTAGAAATAAGTCCTGATTTTTACTGGTTTTATCGGTGATGCTATTACTATAGCGGGCAGATGAAGCGCAACGGTGATGCCCATCTGCGATATAAACATCATCAATTTCACTATAATAATTTTGAATTTTTTGAATTGTTTCAGTGTCATTAACAATCCAAATTTCATGTTTACCGCGATCCCACGACGTAAATTCATATTCGGGCCTTGCAAACATTAACGGCAACAATAATTGGTTCAATGCTTCATGTTTGCGGTGAAATAGGAGTACAGGCTCTACATTAAACTCTACAATCTTTAAATAGTTAGAAAAAACAGTCTCCCGTTCGGTAATTGTTTCTTCATGCTTTTTTATATGCCCGCTATTATACTGATCAACTGAAGCACCTGCTATTAAACCAATATATTCATGCCCCTCAACGGTCTGTCGATATAAATAATAACTTTCCTTTTCCTCTTGCATAAAAATCCCTTCGTTGATAAACTCAACGAACTTGTTCCTGATTTTTTGAAAACGTTCAGGTGTGTTAGGTTGCGTTTTATCATCCGTGTGAAATTCAGGATTAATAACATGCAAAAAAGTATAAGGGTTATGATTAAGCTTGGCGTGCAATACTTCTTTATTATATGCATAAAAAGGTCGTGTAGCAACTAAATAAGCTTTATCCCTTGTTGGGCGAATGGCTTTGAATGGTTTTATTACTGTCAACGCTAAATAGGTTTATACGACTAAATTAATGAGTTGAGTTTGATTAATGGTGGGATTGAGGCATATTTTTTTAGAATATGATGTCTGAAAATTAACTATGAAGTGTTGCAATTATTTTGCGCGAACCTCCGTGGTTTCTAAATTCACCCAAATATATTCCCTGCCAAGTACCTAAATTTAATCTTCCATTAGTAATTGGTATTGTAACTTCACAACCAGTTATAATAGATTTAATGTGTGCTGGCATATCATCAGGCCCTTCAAAAGTGTGTTGATAATAGGGTTCATTTTCTTTAATGTTTTTATTAAACCAAGCATTTAAATCTGCCAACACAGAAGGATCAGCATTTTCATTTATACAAATACCTGCAGAGGTATGTTGAATGAAGAGGTGTAATAAACCAACTTGCGGTAATTCATGAATTTGATTTAGAATGTCATCTGTAATTATGTGAAATCCACGGGAATATTGAGGCAGTCTGATTTGGTATTGTTGCATTCGGTATTTAGTTTATATGATTTCTTTCAATTGCTCTTTTTTTTGTACTCCGTCAAAAGAGAACTTAGCAATTAAAACATAAAGAAATACTAAGATTGGATAGTAATAAAAAGGCAATGAATTGAAAATGAAAGTCGCCCAAACACCAAATACAAGAAAGAAAGCTCCTATGTAAATGAGACATGTTTTTAGGCTTAATCTTTTAAGATCTAATAATACAAATAGAGGACATAGCGGAGAAATTATTGCCAAAATAGGAATTGATCCTATGATTAATAGCGTAACAAATCCAAAGATAGTCCATCCAATCATATTACGTTTGGGATGCTCAATTAAGAGCATAAACAGTAGAATGAAAAGTCCTGATGTAGCAATAAAAAATATTTTACTAAAAATCTCCATGCGTTTTATAAATCTACTTCTTTTTAAATAAAATTTTCTGTTTTGGGTGACCTTTTGCTTTTTTCAGGTATATAATGTAAATTGAAACTATGAAATCTAAAATTGGAATTCCAAGCCCTTGTTCAGAGGATTGGAACAAAATGCAGCCTACAGAGAAAGGGGCTTATTGTGGCAAATGTCAGTTTGATGTGATTGATTTTACGGCAAAACAACCAGAAGAAATTCGGGAAATATTAATATTACGATCTGGGCAGAAAACATGCGGACATATTTCAAATACTCAATTGGATATGGTAAATACGAATTATCACATTTGGGAAAATCAATCGATTCCAGTTTTTAGAAGTAAGTTCTTGTACGCTTGCATGTTTGTATTTGGTTTAACATTGTTTACAGGGTGCGAATCACCTTTTGGGGGGGCAACTCTTGGAGAAATTGAACCTGTGGGCATGGTAGATGATGTTGGCATGATAGCAGAAGATACAACCGCTTATTGCGGAGATGGAACTGATATGGATACTTTAGATGTGCTTATTGATGGTTTGATGGAAGAAATACAACCTTTAGAGGAGGATTAATAACATGCATTGTTTTTTTGTACTAGTATCTTCTAATGCTATGATAATGATGCGTGTATTTATCTAAATCTTTTCTAAAAATTCCTTTTTCATCAAACGCATCTACACGTACAGATCCTGCAGCATGAATAATTTCATCCTTAGTCGTTAATATACCCACATGGTGAACAACACCTTTCGCGTTGATGAAGAAGGGAACATCCCCCACTTTACGATCAGCAAATTCAACTAACTCTCCAGCGTTTACTTGCTGTGAGGCATCTCGAGGTAAAAGCGTACCATGTACTTTAAAAATGTTTTGAACCAAGGCTGAACAATCAATTCCAAAAATTGATTTACCTCCCCACAGATAGGGCGTATTTAAATAACCCATTGTGGTTTGAAGCAAACTTTGATTACCCGCATTTACAGTTTGTTCAACCGTGTAAATTTCATTACCAAATATCATTGCGCCATCTTTAAGGTTTACCAAAGCAGAACCTAACATAATATTTTGTTTGCCTCTTGGTCCAGTAATAGTAAGTAATGGATCTTGTAAATATTGGGTGGAATTATTATTGATTTTTTCAAATTCTTCTTGATCAATATATGTCAGCTGTTTAAAGTCCATCCAGCCTTCATAATTATCTTGAGCAAATTTAATTTTTATCCATGGTTGGCCTTTTTCAATAATTTCAACAGTGTCGCCAAATAGTAATTGTGTAACTATTTCTGCCTCATCAGAAGCCGAAGAACGAACCGGTACTACTGATAAATTACATATTCCGTATGCCTTAATTTCAAGTTGCATGAATTAAATATTTAAGGATTGATTTAATTCAAAAATACAACTTTTAATTGTTTAGGTTATCCAACATTAGAAGCATGTTGGACGTTTTGATTTTCAATTTCCATAAACCATTCTTTAGCAAGTGCAACATTTGCAAAAATTTTAGTAGGGTAATTAGGTTTAAAAAAGTTGAGGTAAAATTTAACTAAAATTCGAATGGGTAAATTATTGACAATAATTGCAGAGGCTTTAATTTGACTGATAGATTTTGCCTCACTTGCAAAAAAGCGCTGTGCTTCGCTTGTCATAGAACCAAAACTGTCTGTAAAATCAGAAATTATGGTGAATTTCTCTGACCCTATCTTTTTCAAAATAATGCTTTCAATTGATTTGGCTTGTTTTAAACCAAAGTCAAGATCTTGCGGAAATAAAATGTGAACCAAATTATCTTCAGAGATGTTTAGTATAACGCCGTGGTGAATGGCGTTGTATTTCGAATTAGTTTTCATGTGGGGAGTTTCACTAAATTTAGTAAAGAAAACTATGCTAGGCAAGTATAAACCTGTATCCGTTTGTTAATTAGAACCCAATTTTCAAATAACCTCCAACAAAATCTTGGCGAAAACTAGGAACAAAACTCAATTGGTGATTATTGTTTTTCTTTTTAAAAGGATTCCATTTTTTAAATGGTTCAAAGTGATAAACTGCATTAGTAACTAACATTCCAATTCCTGCGCCGAGTAAAACATCTGGCACCCAATGTCTATTATTTAACACGCGTAAGACACCTGTTGTTGTTGAAAAAAGAAAACCACTTGCAGCTAGTAAAGGGGCCGTTTCTCTAAACTCGTTGAAAAGAACTTGGCTTTGAACAAACGCTTGAGAAGTATGGCCCGAAGGGTAAGCAGTGTATGCTCCGTTGTTCGGACGTTGTACTCCTAATCCAAGTTTTAAACTCCAAACTATTCCTGCAGTTATGGCCTCTGAAATGATTAAAAATTTAGTTTGATTCCAAACTGTGTTTTTTGCGGGGACATGAAAAAGATCCGCGGCATACATGGTGACAACAGGGGCATAATGAATCCAATCATCAACATGGGTACGAAAAGTGTCTGCAACAAACGAGCGCGACAATGTTTGCAAACCATACTTGCTAGAATCACGCATTAAATCAATACTAATTAAACTTAACCCAATCGGTGCCCAAGCACGCGAAAAAAAAGTAGGTTTTGGTGCTGGTTGTATGGGATCACCTATAAGGGTTGGATCTATCTTAACTACTGATACAGCAACTGTATCGTTTTGCGCCGTGGAGGTTATTGTCGCCAGAATAAAAAATAAGAATAGGAAATGTTTCTTCATTAATGCTTGTGCTTTGGTTTCAAAGATAAAAATTTAGATTCGATATATCGGTAACTTAAATCTGAGAGCATAAAAGTTAAACTTGCGCTCAACAAAAAGAAAATTCCTGCAGCCGCTATGATTGAATAATTTTCGAAAGGAATAAATCGCAATAATAAATACATGATTACAAGATGATACATGTATATACCATAAGAAATTTTGCCTAAGTAGTTGAATATTTTAATCCTCCCCAATTTAATGAACGAATGATCTCCTCTTATTTGATCAAGTATTACAAAGGCGAAAAAGAGTGAAAGTACCGACCGTTCTATAATAATTAACTGCCCATCAAATAACTTGTTTTTAGCCAAACACAGCATGATTCCCACAGCATAAATGACTATTACGCCAAGTTTAGGTAGGCGTTTTATTTTATTGATCCAGTTTCTTCCTTTAAACAAGCTTAATCCAATAAAAGATCCCATTAATATATCTTGACAAACGGCTAAAGTGTGATGATAGATAATCTTATCATCTAACCAATTAAAGGATTGAAATACGAATGATGCGATATATAGAACTAGAATTAAAACCTCTAATTTAAATACTTTCAGTTTGAATAAACTAAATAATGCTATTCCCCAAAAAAGATAAAATTGCTCTTCAACCGCAACAGACCATGGAGAGGTTAAAAAATTGATAGAATCATTACCCGCATTCCATGTTTCGTCGAAATTTGCCATGAAAAGAAAATAGTAAAGCGGATCATGTAAGGTAAAATAATCTGAAAAAATAAGAGGAAACAGAACAAAACCAATAAGTCCAATTATAAAATAAAGAGGCCAAATTCTAAGAGTTCGTCGAATTAAGAATTTACCCAAATGAAAATTGCCAGAATTTTTTTGCTCATTTAAAATCAAAAATGTGATTAAAAACCCACTTAAAACAAAGAAGAAATTTACACCTAAACTGCCTTTACTTGTAAATAAATAGAACGCTTTAAAAATGGTAGATTCACTAATAGATGGAAAAAGTCCGCGTAACTCGTTTGAAAAGTGGAGCATAAAAACCGCAAAGGCTGCTAAAAATCGAGCAGCATCCAAATTTGGAAAATAAATGGTAGGTGATTTTTTAGCGCTTTGTTTGGTCAAAATAGTTCTTTTACGTTTGAAAGGTTGCTTATCGAGAAAATCATTAATTTTGTACCAAATTTAACTGAAATTGGAAAATAAAGAAACATTTGATGTTGCAATTATTGGAGGGGGTATCGTTGGTGCCGCAACCTTATATAAATTGCAATTACGGAATCCTGATTTGAAAATAGTATTGGTTGAAAAAGAACCAAAATTAGCGAACCACCAAACGGGACACAATTCAGGAGTAATACACTCAGGATTATACTATAAGCCAGGTTCTTTAAAAGCGAAAAATTGTGTGCAAGGAAGGCACGAATTGGTTGCTTTCTCAAAAGAATATGGAGTTGATCATGATGTGTGCGGAAAAGTTGTAGTTGCTACCAAAGAGTCTGAATTGCCTTTTATGGATAAGATTTTTGCCAATGGTGAAGCTAACAATACCGAAGGAATTGAGAAAATTACTGGAGATCAAGTTCGCGAAATAGAACCGCACGTTAAAAGCATTGGTGGAATATATGTGCCATGCACAGGAATTATTGATTTTGTTGGAGCAACAGAGAAAATGGCTGAGGTCGCTTTAGGAAAACAACCAAAATCTAAACTTGTTTTAGGTGAAAAAGTAATTGCTATCAACGATAAATCGGGCTATAAAGAGGTGGTTACAGAAGGGAAAGTATTGAATGCGAAAAAATTGATTTTTTGTGCAGGATTACAAGCGGATAGAATGGCTAAAGCGGATAAAGTAAAACTAAAAGAAAAAGTGGTTGGCTTTAGAGGTGATTATTATGAGTTGACAGAGCAAGCCAAGCATAAAGTAAAACACTTGATTTACCCAGTTCCTAATCCTGATTTTCCATTTTTGGGCGTTCACTTTACTAGAATGACCAATGGGGAAACTGAATGCGGACCAAATGCTGTATTCACCTTTAAGAGAGAAGGGTACGGGAAAACTGACTTTAGCTGGAAAGATACATTTGATGCTTTATCTTATGGAGGAACTTGGAAATTGTTTTTCGGTAATATGAAATTCGGAATTAACGAATATCGCCGTGCCTTTTCTAAACGTCTTTTCTTAAAAACATTGCAAACTATGATTCCAGATTTAACAATGGATGATATTAAACCAGGTAGATCTGGAGTGCGCGCATTGCTTTTAGGTGCTGACGGAGATACGCGTGATGATTTTAGAATAGAACATACGGATGATAGCATTCATGTTTTAAATGCACCATCACCTGCTGCTACAGCCTCGCTAGCTATTGGCGAATATATTTCTGTTATGGCTGAAGAAAAATTTGGGTTAAAAACTGCAGTAATTGTAGAATAAGAACAAAAATAGACTTAGAAAAAAGGCTCTGATAATTTATTTATTGGAGCCTTTTGCATTTATTGAATTTGATAAGAATTGAGTAGTAATCGACGTTGTTTTAGTTACGTTTTCCGCGATACCGAATGGACCAAAACCCAGCAGAAGTTCCTTCGTAATGATAAAAGAATAGACTGTCATTTTTCAATGTAATTTCCCTACCCCAATATATGCCTGTTACAAAATGACTGGCTTTGTACTCGCCATTATCCTGTATGTATTTGTAGGGAACAGGTAAGTCACGAAACTGCATGTTTTTACCATCTAATTCAAAAAGCTCTTCATTTTCAGTGTAAGTGCTATCCCAATCAAACCCATTGTGTGTGCTGTCTAAATGCTCAGTTATCTGACAAGTGTATGTACCTAGGTAAGGTTTGTATTCTTTCTTGCGGCAAGATAAAAGAGTGACAAAAAAGAGTAGGAGTAAGAGGTACTTCATAGTTTAATAAGCTTAACTGATGAAATAAACGAATTAAAAAGCAAAAGGGTTGTTAAAATTTTAGCCGTGCACTTGGAACAACGTCTTGTCCAGCAAATTCACCTTTCAAAAATTTATAATAACCAGCAATTCCAATCATTGCGGCATTGTCCGTACAGTATTCAAAACTTGGAATAAAAACGTTCCAGTTTTCACGTGTACCAATTCGGTCTAATTCGCTTCTTAATAAAGAATTGGCTGATACACCACCAGCAATAGCAATGTCTTTTATATCATAGTCTGCGGCAGCCTTAACAAGTTTTTTAAACAAGGATTGAATGATCGTTGATTGATACGAAGCACAAATATCTGCCAAGTTCTCTTCAATAAATTGAGGATTCTTAGCCATTTCCTTTTTCAAAAAATATAAAATGCTAGTTTTTAATCCGCTAAATGTAAAATTATAACCTGCCAAGTTTGAAACTGGAAACGGAATTTTTTTCCGATCACCTTGCTTTGCATATTTATCAATTAAAGGTCCTCCAGGATAAGGAAGTCCCATTATTTTTGCGGCTTTGTCAAATGCTTCGCCTGCGGCATCATCAATTGTTTGGCCTAAAATCTCCATTTCAAAATAATCCTTTACTAAAACTATTTGCGTGTGTCCGCCAGAAACTGTCATGCAAATAAATGGAAATTCAGGGTAACGCTCAGCGTCGTTTTGAATGAAATGAGCCAATATATGACCCTGCATATGATTAACCTCTACTAACGGAATATCAAGTCCTAAAGCAAAGCTCTTTGCAAAGCTAGTTCCTACAATCAAAGAACCTAGTAAACCAGGGCCTCTTGTAAAGGCAATTCCGTCTAGTTCAGTTTTGTTAATATTGGCTGTTTTTAATGCAGCGTCAACTACAGGAATAATATTCTGTTGATGGGCTCTGGAAGCTAGTTCAGGAACCACTCCTCCATATTGCTCATGAACTTTCTGTCCTGCTACAATATTTGACAATACTTTACCGTTTTTAATTATGGCTGCGGAAGTGTCGTCACATGAAGATTCTATTCCCAATATTATGGTGTCTTTACCGTTCAATTTAGTATTTTTATCAAAAATTATTTGAAATCGCAAAATTAAAGAAAATACTGAAAGGAATTGGTGCTTCAATCCATGTTTTGGTAGAATTGATCATCTTGATTTTGATTATTTTTGCTTTTGGCATTCGAACCTCTTGGTTTCAAACATTTTTGGCGCAGCAAGTAGCCTCTTATCTCTCCGGAGAATTTCAAACAGAAGTAAGTATAGATAAGGTTGATATTGTCTTTTTTGACTTGGTAGATATTGAAGGTATTTACGTTGAAGATAAAATCAAAGATACCTTGTTGTATTCTGAGGATATTCGGATAAATATTGCTGATTTCAGTATTAAAGAATCCTTTGTAGATATTGATGAGGTAGCCTTAACAAATGCCAGTGTCAACTTAAAAAAATATGAAGGTGATACTACGTTTAATTTCCAACATATTGTTGATTATTTTGCAAGTGATGAAGTAGACACAACCGCCTCTTCAAATTTTAAGGTTAATGTGCAAAAAATAGCATTGACCAATATAAATTTTGTTTATGAGGATCAGAATAGCAGACCGCTTGATTATGGAATTGATTATTCAAACTTGGGCATACAAAATTTAAGCGGAGAATTTTCTGAATTTGGAATGGATGCAGGAGTTATTAAGGCTAAAATAAACGATCTTCATTTTAAAGAGCGTAGCGGCTTAGTTTTAACGAAATTTTCTTCAGATGCATCCTATAGTCCTACAAGAATTGGTTTGGATAATTTGGTGCTTGGATTTAATAATTCGGTTTTAATTTCTGATAATTTAGAATTATTGACGCCAAATGGGGCAGAAGATTTTTCTGATTTTGTTCATAAAGTTTCTATTAACGGTAATGTAAGAGACACTAAACTTGATTTAGTAGATGTTGGTTATTTTGTTCCTGCAATTCAAGGAATGGATGCAAAAGTAAACCTGAATAATATTGATATTTCAGGGCACGTATATGGTATGAAATTGGGGAATACTGACATTACACTGCTTGATTCAACAATTATTCGCGGTAATTTTCAAATACCAGATTTAGACCACCCAGAGGATGCCTTTTTTCAAGATAATATTGCACTTTTCCAAACCACGGTATCTGATGTACAACAGTTAAAGTTAACGCCTTTCTTGGGTGGGGATGATTATTTGAACTTGCCTCCGTCAATGGCAAGTGCTGGTTTAATTCAATTAAAAAATGGTCATTTTACAGGTTATTTGAATGATTTTCAAGTAGACGGTGATTTAACTTCAGGCTTAGGAAATGTCTCGTCTGAATATGGACTTAACTTCTATAAAAAAGACGGTGAAGATATTTATTATTATAAATCAGGGAAAGAGGGACTTTGGAAAGATATTCAAGTTACAAATTTAGATTTAGGTGCACTGTCAGGAAATAGTATGCTTGGAAAAACTTCTGGTTATTTATCTATAGGTGAAGGATCCAAAGGACTAAATATGGATGAAATGGACATTAAGTTCAAGGGAGAGTTTGAAGAGATTGTACTGAATGATTATAGCTACCAAGGCATTAATATTCGAGAAGGACGCTTTGCAAAGGAAGTTTTTGATGGAGTAATTGATATTGAAGACGATAATTTAGCCCTGCATTATGACGGTTCTGTTGATTTAAAAGGTGAAATGAAGTTCAAGTTTGATGTGTTAATAGATAGCGCCGTGCTTTCAAAATTAAACAACAGAACGGATGGAGTAATTGAAAAGTTGAAATCAAAAATAAAGGTAGAAATTGTAGGTTCGTCGCTTGAAACAATTGATGGTTCTGTATTTGTTGAAGGATTCGCGTATCAAGAGGATGAGATTAATTTTGAATTAGACAGTTTACGATTAGACATAGATCGAGATCCATTATCAGATAGTATTACATTAACATCCGAACTTCTGGATTTAAGATTAACAGGAAAATATGATTTATTAGACATGTGGCCTGTTATTCAAAATCAGTTATCTCGAGTTGCAAGTAATATTGTTGCACCTGTTGATATTAGTAAAACTAAAAATGAATTTTTTGATCTAGAGATAGATTTAAAAAATGTAAACCCATTCTTTCAATTTTTAGAGCAGGATATTTATGTTGCGGAAGATTCAAGAGTGCGTTCGTCTTATAATTCAGATAAGATAAAATTAAATGTCGATATTTCTTCAGACCTCATTACATACGAAGCAATGAAATTTACGGACATTAAGCTAGTGAGTTATTTTGATAGTGTTCGGGCAAATATTCAATATCAAATTTCAAAGGTTGAACTGAGTGATAGTCTCGGTGTTTCAAATGCAGCCTTATTTTGTTATGTTAAAAACAACGAGTTCTCTACTAATATTGGATGGGATGCATTGGGAAATGTAGAACCAGCTCTGTTTGCTTTTAACACACATCTTCAAGAGAATAAAGATGTTGTAACCGAATTTAAACCATCATTCTTTTTCTTGAAATCTAAAAAGTGGGATATTAACCCGGCGTCAAAACTACTTTGGAATAAAGACATATTTGAGTTTACAGATTTTGAAATTGTAAACGGCGACCACTTGGTTGATTTGCATGGAAAGGTATCACATGACCCTAAAGATTGGCTCTACTTCCAAGTAAAAGATTTTGATTTGGAAGCGTTAAATGGATTAACAGGTGGGGTGGAATTAGGTGGAGTTTTAAATATTCAAGGTGGTGTCTCAGATGTTTATCATAATATTCGTTTCATGTCTGTTTCAGACGTTAAAGATTTATTTGTAGAAGGTGAGTTGGTTGGAGATTTATTGGTGGATAGTAAGTGGAATAAAGAAAGTAATAGCGTTGGAATAAGAGGAAATCTAAAAAGGGACCATAAAGAAACGTTTAAATTCACTGGAAACTACTTTACAGAAAAAGAGCGAGATAATATTAACCTAGACCTTATTTTTGATTATACAGATATTGGTTTCTTAAATGCCTTTTCAGATCCTGATTTGTATACAAATATTGCCGGAATTTTAAATGGAAAACTAAATATTTCAGGCGAAGTATCAGATCCAATTATTGATGGTAAACTGGATGTTGTTACAGCGAATGTGAAAGTGCCTATGTTTAATGTAACATTTGGCGCATCTGGAGGAATTAACTTTGGTCATGACGAAATAATTGTAGACTACATGAATGTTACTGATCAAGAAGGAAATAATGCAATCGCATCCATGCAGATTTATCATTACGATTGGAAGGATTGGAATTATGATATCACTTTAGACATGGAAGGGCCATTGGTTTCTGATCGATTCTTGGTTATGGACACTTATTATAAGGATGGTGATTTTTACTATGGAAAAGCATATATTACTGGAGATGTGAATATATTTGGGTATGAAGGAATTACTGAAATTACGGTGAACGCAACTACGGAACCTGGAACAGATATTAAACTGGCTATGTATGGTACAGGAGATTTAGAGGAGTCCTCGTTTATTGTTTACGATTCAATTGTTCCAGTAATTAACCTAGCTGCTATTAATGATAATCCAGATCAGTTAGAAACATCTGGTTTAATTATGAATATGAATTTTGATATTAGAAAAGAGACGAAAGCAACAATTGTTTTCGATCCTATTTATGAAGATCAAATAGAGGTAGATCAAGGAGAAGGAAAGTTGACCCTTAATGTGGATGAATTTGGAGAAATGGACATGTTTGGTGATTATACAATTTTAGAAGGAAAGTATAAGATGAATGTGAAGGGATTAGTGAAAAAAGAATTTAGCATTGAGGAAAACAGTACGTTAAAATGGACCAAGTCACCATATGACGCTATTATTGATATTAAAGCCACGTACAATACAAACACCTCGTTAGAGCCAATTATGCCGTTAGGCGCAAAAGATGTAAGTAAAACTAAGGAGTCGGTTAACGCAACGTTGGTGATGCAACGTAAATTAATGGATCCTGAAATTACTTTTGATATTTCTGCGCCAGATGCTAATCGAGATGGTCAGGATGCAATCGCGAATATTAAAGGAAATGCAGATAATTTGAGCAAACAATTCTTTGCTCTTGTTGCGCTCGATCGCTTTATCTCAACCAATGGTAAGTCAAGTGGAAACGGAAGTGCGTTTGAAAAAGCAATGGAAAGTCAGCTTAACGGAATTTTGGAAAGCTTTGATCAAGGGCTAACGGTTGACATTGGAGATGGAGGAAGTGTAAATTATGAAAGAGATTTAGGAGATAAATTAACCATTATAACTAGTTTAGGGGTAGTAACTGGCGAAGATCAAACCAACGGGTTAATCGGAGATATTCGAGTTGAATATAAATTGAATGAAGATGGTACATTTACTGTAAATGCTTTTAATGAGTCAAATCATGGAACAGATGCGGAAAAAGGGCCTTTTACACAAGGGGTAAGTTTACATTATGAAGAAACGTTTGGGACTTGGAGAGAATCGAGACTGTTGCAAGGTTTCTTGAATATATTCCGCAAAAAAGAAAATGATGTTGATTTAAAGAAAGATAAATCTAACGGTAAAAAGAAACCTGTTAAAGGGGCAAGAGAAAATTTGAATAAGGACCTGCCTTCAGAAGATGATACTACAAAGTTGGGAATAATGATTCAACCTAAAACAGGTAATATTAAGCCAAACGAGATATTGATGCTTGCGGTTAATCGAAATGATATTCCGTTAAGGCAGGCAAAATTGGCAAGAAAGACAAAGAATTTGAAATTAATTAATAGTTAAAGCATGAAAAAAGTATTGGTAGCAAACAGAGGCGAAATTGCATTGCGAATAATGAAAACATTGAGAAAAATGAATATTTCTAGTGTGGCCGTTTATTCAGAAGTTGATGCTGATGCACCTTTTGTTAAATATGCTGATGAAGCGTATTGCATTGGTGAAGCTACACCTTCAGAAAGTTATTTGAATATGGATAAGGTACTAAACGTAGCTGTTCAAACCAATACGGATGGGATTCATCCTGCATACGGATTTTTGTCTGAAAACTCAACCTTTGCACAACGCGTGCAAGATGCGGGTATTAAGTTCATTGGACCATCAATTGAGGCGATTAATGTGATGGGAGATAAATTGGATGCTAAACAAGCCGTGAAAGCATTCGACGTACCAATGGTACCAGGAACGGATGAGGAAATTACTGATATTGCTGAAGGTAAAAAAATAGCCGAAGGAATTGGATATCCAATTTTGATTAAAGCATCTGCTGGTGGTGGTGGAAAAGGAATGAGAGTGGTTGAAAACAGTGCGGAATTTGAAAGTCAATTCGATCGTGCTGTTTCTGAAGCAATTTCTTCTTTTGGAAATGGGGCTGTGTTTATTGAAAAATTTGTGCAACAACCTAAACATATCGAAATTCAAATCATTGCTGACCAACACGATAATGTATTGCATTTAAATGAGCGTGAATGTTCGATTCAAAGAAGACATCAAAAAGTGGTGGAAGAAGCACCTTCTCCAGTTGTGGATGCAGATTTAAGAGCGAAAATGGGAGCTGCAGCGATCAACGTGGCACGCTCATGTAATTATGAAGGAGTAGGGACTGTTGAATTTTTATTAGATAAAGACAAAAATTTCTACTTTTTAGAAATGAATACGCGTTTACAAGTTGAGCACCCAGTAACAGAAATGATTACGGGATTAGATTTAGTAGAAGAGCAAATAAAAGTTGCGCGCGGTGAAGAATTGTCTTATTCACAAGATGAGGTTCAGTTAAATGGACATTCAATTGAAATTAGAGTGTATGCTGAGGATCCTGAAAACGAATTTTTACCAGATTTAGGAACTTTAGTTCATTATAAACGCCCAACTGGATTAGGCGTTCGAGTTGATGATGGTTATGAGCAAGGGATGGCTATTCCGCTTACTTATGATCCAATGATTGCAAAATTGGTTGTTCATGCCAAGGATCGTGATAGCGCTATTGAAAAAACAATTGATGCTATAAATAATTACGAAATTGCGGGCTTTAGTACAACATTGGGCTTCTGCCGTTTTGCTATTGATCATCCTGAATTTAGAAATGGAAACTTTACAATTAACTTTGTAGGCGACCATTATAAACCAGAAATGCTACGTGCTGAAACTGCTTCTGATGTTTCATTAGCAGCTTATAAAGTATTTACTGAAAACACTAAAGAGGCAGAACCTCAAGCATTGGCCGATAATACTTCTGCTTGGAGATCAAATAGATAAGATAATACATGGACCCTATTGTTCTAACTTATCTGTTTGCACTAGCATATTTGATTGTTTTTTCCCGCGGCGCTAATCGTTATAATCGCGATATGGAAAAAATAAACGGATTAAAAAAAGTGCTAAAACATCCAGATGTGAACAAGGAAAATGTTGAAAGAGATTATAAAACAATCACCACACGAATAAAAAAACGGCAGAAGGTAATTTACATTGCTTTTGTCGTTTTAACTGCCATCTATTATGCGGTTACGTTAACACTCCATTTACGCGGAATTTATTTATCAATTCCTACAATTATGTTGATAGGCTTTGTTTTGCTGATTATCTTTTTTTATTCGTTCAAGGGTGGTCGTGTTATTCCTGATATTGAGTTTGATTCAACAGATTTATTCTAAATCTCCTTTTTTGTTAGGTTCATGTTTCTCATGTTTCTCATGCTTCGCAGGATTTGCAATCATGTTCCGCAGGATTTGTAATCCTGCGTTAAACTATGCCGTAAATACTTTCATGAATTTTATATGCAGGATTACAAATCCCGCAAAGCTCTAATTTATCACTAAGCCATAACTTCCTTGGTGCTTCGCTAACTTTGGTTTAT
The DNA here is from genome assembly GCA_937136425.1 of uncultured Crocinitomix sp. Taxonomy (GTDB): domain Bacteria; phylum Bacteroidota; class Bacteroidia; order Flavobacteriales_D; family Crocinitomicaceae; genus Crocinitomix. The sequence continues at coordinate 38,847 of CAKZON010000054.1, read as the reverse complement.
ACCTGGGCTATAACACATCCATACTCACGGGGTTTCTCATGTTCCGTAGGATTTGCAATCCTGCGCTAAACCATTATGCTAACAAACTATGCCGTAAATACTTTCATGAATTTTATATGCAGGATTACAAATCCTGCAAAGCTCTAATTTATCACTAAGCCATAACTTCCTTGGTGCTTCGCTAACTTTGGTTTATACCTACGCTATAACGCATCCATACTCACAGGGTTTCCATGTTCCGCAGGATTGTAAATCCTGCGCTAAAACCACTAGCGTTAAAATTTCAAAACTTTCTCCTTAGCTAAAGGTCTATTATCATGATCTAGGACATGAATAATATAAATTCCGCTAGTTAAAGCTCCTAAGTCAATTTGATTTCCAAAACCAGAATTAACAAGTTGTCCATTGGAGTTAAATACTTGAATTTGGTACTCATTAGCTCCAGTAACATTCAAAAATGATTTTACTCTTTTTGGATAAATGGCAATGTTTTCATTTTGTCGAATCGGCAAGCTCGCAAAATTGTATATATCAATTCTGTGTAAAAAAGATCCGCCAGTATCCACCTTTTCAGAGCTCACAAAAAAACTGTGATTACCCAAAGCCGTGCTTCCTTCAATCTGGAATGAACCTTCAAAGCTAGGAGAAACTCGTAATTGATCACCTGCTGAAAATTCATTGCCACTAAAACCTTTAATGAAGTATAAAAATGGAGTTATAAAATTATAACCACAAAGCAAGATTTCATTTTTTATAGGATCATATGCTGCTCCAGTTACCAATCCATCTGTATTAAAATTATCAATAATTGAAACGGTATAGGTGCCAGGTTCTTTAGGGATAGAATAAACGTTTGTTTCTAAATTTCCCCAGTTTTTACTAAATAAATAAAGGCTGTCATTGTGTGCAATAAATGCTTCTGCATCATAGTTAGTGGTGTAAACTGCAGGTTCAAAGTCTGTTTGATCAGCATAGTTAAATGCAATGGTATCACAATAAACCGTGTCGTTAGGAGTCGTTAAATAATCTGTAATTGAAAGCCTAAATATTTTCAAATCAGTACGTGTTCCAGCATTATTACCAAAATCACCAACATAAATATAATCGTCATCATAGCAAATATCCTCCCAATCACTACTAGCAGCATTTGCAACAACTACAGTTCTCATTACTTCACCATCCACGGTATCAATTTCGTATAAATAATGTCCACCTCCAGAATCGTTATGCGTGATTAATCGATCTTCTAACCATATTAACCCTGAAGTTTCCCAAACCAATCCATCTAGCGGAACAACGGTTGTTACAGCAATATCCTGTGCGTAAATTTGTATTGCGGAAAAAATAAGTAAGAGGTTGGTCAATACTTTCATGGGCTAATTTTTAAAATTTTTATAACGTGGGTGTCTTTTCATTTCTTTACGAAATTTTTTATCCAAACGTTTGAATCGCTTCTTTAATTTTTTATTAATTGGAGCATCAGGTAACAGTTTATGCAAAGCATATTGATGTCTGAAAAAATATGTGTCTGCGTACTTATTTGCTTCGAATTTAGCTTTGTTGGCAAGCATCCAATAAAGGTCGGCAGCAAATTCATAAGCGTTTAATTTTAAAGCAATCTCAGCATATTTAGGGAAGTCATTTTCAAAAGTCTCAGCATCTACAAACATATCTGCAGTGCTTCCTCTTAAATAATTGTTGTATGCCTCTTGGGAGGATTTTGCCACAATTGTGTCCTGACGCATAGGATCAGAAAGATTGAAATTACGAAGCTCATTTCCCCAAGGATAAACGGCGTATTGAACATTGTCCACCAATAAAAATAAGCGAGCAAGCGTTTCTTCGCTATTAGGGTTAATGTCAAGTATAGATTGTAGTTTTTCTAAGTCAGCTTCATGTCGCGTTTCATCATAGTTACGGCTAATACTGGAAAGCAAACCTTGTTCTTTTTGTAAATAATAGTTCATTCGCCAATTAAATTCGTCCATCACATAACGCAATAAGGTATGACTAGATTCAAATTGGTAAACCATTTGCAACGTTTTTTGAGCGTATTGAATACGCCCATTTGCCCCCATGTGCATAGCGTTGAAAACAAGTAAAGTTCTGTCATCAGAAGGCATTTTTTGCATGACATTCCAATATCTTGTATTTCTAATCAATGCAGTTTGAAAATTAGCATCTACTCCCTCTGAAATAGTTCTGAAAGCCTTTTTTTCGTCAGTTGTCAGCTCAATATTGTTATGTTGAACGCTGCTTTTAATCATTTTACTCAAAATAGGCATTGCGCCACTTTGCAACCAGTGGTATAAAAAATCATTGTTTTGCTTAAAATCACCAAATTCATACTTGCTTTGACGCATGCTCAGAGGATTTGTTAATTGTGGTGAATAATCAAGCCCTCTATCTTTGTTTCCCCCATTAATAGTTATGATATGTTCACTAGAAAAAGGAATGTGTAATGACGTGATGGGCCTAATACTCATTAAAATTTTTTGCAATGAATGGCGCAAGGTATCATGCAAGGCGGGCTTCGCAGAAAAACTGTAATAAGGGTAGAGGTTCGGATCCAATGTTTGAATGATTCTTACGTTTTGCGCTTCTTTAAAATCTGCAAAAAAGTCAAGGATGCTATCTTGAAATGCCTTTTGATAGTTCGCATATCCATGCGGTTCAAAATTATAAGCTAATAGCTTTTCATGGTCAATGAAATTAACTTCAAAGTTAACAGTTGCTGCCTTGCTAACCGAAAAGCATTGAAGGAATAAAAAGAGAATAATTAATTTGTGCATCATTTCAATCGCAATTTACAATTTAATTGTTTAACTATTTAGTGGAGTACACACAATGATTTATTCGAATTGTAACGAAGATCATTTTTGTTGTTATTAGCATATGTCTAATTTATTTCAACCCCTAATTCGATTCGTTTTCAAAACAAGAACCGTGTATTTTTTGTTCATTATTTTATTATTATCTGCTTGTCATTATAGGCAAAGGTCTAATGCTACAGGTTGGAGCGGATATGTTGGTCGTGGAGGAAGCTTTCAAAGTGTTCCCTCTAGTTCTTATTATGTTACTTATAATTATGTAGATGGTGTCAAAACGAGCGGTTCTGAAGGACGAGAGTATGGTGAAGAGCTTAAAAGTGATATTCAATTACGATCAGATGATGAGAATCTTGAAATTGATTTAGCCGAACAAGCTAGAGCAGATAGTATAGAAAAAGCACGGCTTACAAATTATGAGAACTACCATTTGGAATTTAGTAAAAGAAACATTTCTGATGAAGCATCACTTTATGAGCAATACACAGCTTATGAAGAAAACCTCTGGATCAAATCTTCTGAAGAAAATAAGAGCACTTTTAGTATAGATGTTGATAATGGGTCTTATACTAATTTTAGACGCTATATAAATGAAGAAAAATTACCTCCTAAAGATGCTATTCGTATGGAGGAGTGGTTGAATTTTTTCAATTATGAATTGGAGTATCCAGATGAAACTGGTGAAGATCCTATTAAAATAACCTCTGAGATTGCTCCTTGTCCATGGAATGAAGAAGATGATTTAGTAATGATTAAACTTCAAGGAAAGTTGCCTCCTCCTGCTGTAGATTTGCCTCCTTCAAACTTAGTTTTTTTGTTAGATGTAAGCGGCTCAATGAGTTCTGAAAAGAAACTACCCTTAGTGCAAGAATCAATGTTGAAATTGGTGAAGAAGTTAAGAGCGGAGGATAAGGTGAGTATTGTAACCTATGCAGGTTCGTCTAAAATTGTATTAGAACCAACATCTGGAGCTGAAAAAGAAACAATTAATAATGCAATTAACGGGTTAACTTCTGGAGGAGGAACGGCAGGATCGAAAGGTATTGAAACGGCATATGATTTGGCAAGTGAGAACTATGATCCGAGCGCAAATAATCGTGTGATTATTGCTACTGACGGTGATTGGAACGTAGGTGTAAGCGATAAAGACAAACTGGTCAAAATTATTGAAGAGAAGAGAGAATCAGGAGTCTTCTTAAGTGTCCTTGGGTTTGGAATGAGGAATTTGAATGATGCAATGATGGAGCAATTGGCTGACAATGGTAACGGGAATTATGGATATATAGATTCTAAAAAAGAAGCAGATAGAATGTTTGACTTTGAATTTGCAGGTACAATGCATGTCATAGCAAAAGATGTTAAATTACAGGTTGAGTTTGATTCTACCATAGTTGATTCATATCGTTTATTAGGCTATGAAAATAGAGTGCTTGAAAATTGGCAGTTTGAGGCAGATTCAATTGATGCTGGAGATTTAGGAATGGGACAAAATGTTGTTGCATTTTATCAAGTTAAACGGAAGCAAAAAAATGATGAGATTATAGGTAGGTTAGATTTTAGGTACAAGCCACTGGATTCTGACATAAGTAAATTGGCCAGCCATGAATTTGGACAACACAATACCCCGTCATCAGATTTTAATTTTGCAAGTTGCGTTGTTGAATTTGCTATGTGTTTAAAAGAAAGCGCCTATCGTGACAATGCAGATATGAGCCGTGCAATTTATAGAGGCCGTCAAAACTTGGGGGATGAAGCTAAAAAATTAAGTCATGAAAAACGAGTAGAGTTTGTAGGACTGATGGAAAGCGCGGCAGAAATGTGGACAGGTTATGTGGTAGAAAAAGCACCTGAAGTTAAGGTTGATAATGCACCTATATTAAAACTTTATCCGAATCCAGCTACTGATTTTGCAACAGTTGAAGTTCCTGTAGGGCTCAGTAAAAATTGGAGTGTTCAAATATTCTCAACATCAGGAAAACTAGAATTGGTTCAGCACTTTAAAGAACAAACGTCTGGGAGAATTGCAGTCGATCAGATGCTGCCGGGTACTTATATCGTTAAGATTTACGGACAAGGTTATAATTATGGCTATTTAAGGTTGGTTATTCAGTAAGTCTAACACCAATCCATACATTATGTAAATGATTTTAGTTAAAAGTCATAACTTTAAGGTTCATTAGTCACGGGTAATTTAGTTGTTGTTACAGCTGAGGTTACTGCAATAATTGGTGAAAAAGTAGCATTTAACGTATTGGAAGAACATTCGAATATTGAAATTAATGGTAAAAAGTTAAAAAGAAAGTATTAAGCCGATATGTAGGGGATTTCACTATGTTGATCGACAGTAAATTAAACCAACCAATTATGTATAAACTCGCATTTACACTACCCATTGCATTATTCATTATTGTATCCTGTAAAAAAGAAGACCCACCAATAGAGGTGGAAGACATTGCAAGTTATACTGTTGCTCCAAATTCTACAGATAATGATTATGAATCTGACGAAAAGGAGCATTATATTTTTTATAATAATGAATCCAATGTCAATAAGCTTTTGTTGTTCGTTGGAGGTACCTATAGCAAACCTGAATCATATGGAACCTTTTGTAATCATGCGGCTAAATTGGGGTGTCATGTAATCAGTATTTCATATCCAAATAATGTTGCTGCTGCGTCTTTAAAAGAGTCTACAGATTTATATGCTTTTGATAATTATCGAGATGAATTATGTTTTGGGAATCCGGTTAGTGATGCTGTTGAGATTGATGAGTTGAATTGTATAGTAACCAGAGCGACAAAACTATTGATACACCTATCAACCCAATATCCAACTCAAAATTGGGGGCAATATTTAATTGACGGAAATGCACCTGATTGGAGCAAAATAATAATAGCTGGTCATTCACAAGGTTCTGGTCATGCATGCTATATTGCCAAATCTAATGTGGTTAATCGTGTGCTCATGTTTTCTGGCCCTAATGATTATAGTACGCATTTTGGAGCGCCTGGTAATTGGCTTTCAACAGTAGGAGTTACACCAACTTCTTCGCAATACGCTTTTTTGCATATTAATGATGAAGTAGTGCCGTATGAAAGACAATTAGCAAACATTCGAGCAATAGGGTTAATTAGTGCTGTAGATTCTACAACCTTAATGGATAATTTGACAGGAGCTTATGAAGATAAGAACGCTTTTCATACAGCTATTGCTGCTATTTCTGAACATGGTGCTACTTTAGGAGGTAATTGGAGGTTGCCCAACTTTTGGACTTATTTATTAGGAGAGAATTAAGTCTTGTTTCACAAATATTAATACCTTTCATCCAGTATTAGTTTTAATAATCAAATTTAAGGGTGATGGCAGCAGTTTATTCTGAAACACCATTAGCGAAAAAATTAGGAATAAAAGCGGGATTTAAATTAGTGATCCACAATCCGCCTGAGCATTATTTTATGCTCTTCAATGATTTGCCCAAAGATTTGGAGCTAGTAGAGGAGGAAAAGGAAAATGAAATTGATTTCGTTCATCTTTTTGGAACTGATTTTGATGAGTTAAAAGCAGCTTTTATTGCGAACAAAAAAAGAATCAAAAAAAACGGAATGATTTGGGTGTCTTGGCCAAAAGGTAAATCTACTATTCCTACTAACATTAAGCGAGATGCTATTCGAGAATTTGGTTTGTCTACAGGATTGGTTGATGTAAAAGTTTGTGCGGTGGATGACGACTGGAGCGGTTTAAAATTTGTAATAAGAGTGAAAGATCGATAGGTGACAAAAAAACTGATTATATATTGCAATTGTCTTGTGTTTATAACGTTGATTCTAACAAGTTGTGATGATGATGACTTTTCTATTATTTACGAATACACAGGATTAGAAGCCAAAAATGCGCATAATCTAGGCGAACGTCCGGTAGTCACCAATTGGGATACAATTCCTGCAAATACATATACTATTCAATTAGCTGTTTTTCCTGTTGTTGTAGCTGAAGGAGATTACCTTGTTACAGATCCTGAGCGTTATCCAAGAAACGTGAAATCAATCGATTCAATTGCAATTACAAGTAGCTCAAACTTTAATGTTGAATATCCTGCTGGCACAAATTTAAATGAATTTTTTATCGTTTTTAATGAGTCTTATTTTTGCACAACTTCAGTAAATAGTTTTAATTTTCATAGACGCTGTGCAGAGGATTATAAGGATAACCCAATCACAGAGTTTATAGATTTGATGCTGATTGGTTCACCTAGTGAGGAAAATGAACATGTATTTACGATTGACTTTTATTTTAGTGATGATTCTTCCTTTTCTGCAAATACACCTAAAGTTGTTTTGACTATATGAGGTTGCCAATTTTAATCGGAATCATTTTATCTGTTAACCAATTCAGTTTTGGACAAGATTCAGCAAAGTTTGAATTATGCATAATGTTCGGTGCAGGCGGAATGTGCGGAGTTTATGCTGCACAAAACGAATTGCCTTTTGGAATGGATATTTTTGAAAATGCACATGGCTTGGGAGGGTATGTAGCGTATGGAGCAGAGTTGAGGTTTAAGAAAAAAATAGGTTTGTTTTTTCATCTTCAAGGTAGTCAAGAAGGACTAAGAAAGAATATGGTGAAGAATGATTTAGCAAATCGTTTTATTGCAAATGAGATAATAATAGATGCCTTATCAGGCACAGGTCGATTGGCTTGGAGATCGGGATTTGCTTATTGGAATTATGGCAAACATTTAATTTACAGGTCGCATTTGTTTGCGGGGTATCAGTCTGGGCCAGAATTTAAAAATTCATATATAATTAGAGAACCAGAAACTAACCATTTTCAAAAGGTTGAAATAGATCGACAAGCTAAGGAAGGTTATTTATTTGGTAGAGGGAATTGGTGCTTTGGTGGTGGTGTAGATTTTTTTCTAAAACGAAATGAATATATTGCTTTGAAAACAAGTTTTAGCGTAGGAAATTACAAGTCTCATTATACCATCACAAATTCAGGACATTCTATAGAAACAACTGAGATAAATGTAGAGAATAGAAGGGGCAAATTATTCTTCAATTTAGGCTTACTTTTTCATTTGCCTATAGAAGCTCGTTAATTTTTTTTTCAAATCTACCCAACCTTATTTTAATATCAAACGTGTTTATTGCTGAATTTAAGTTTGATATTCTCAAAATTGAATAACCCCAAAAAGACTTTTATACTTATTTGAATGCTAGCAGTGAATTTTGGCGATAGCTGCTAGCTTCATTTAAGATTCATTAATCAACTTAATTCAGCTCCATGAAATTCTTAAAAGAACTAATTCAAGATTAATCTCATTAATCACCAACCTTTTGAATTAAACTGTCGTGTTTAATTATAGCAAGTAGTAACACTTCTCTTCTTCAACCCAACAATTTTAATAATTGGTTCCGTAAATCGAACCGCAATAAAACGATATAATTAACATTATGGGAAACGTTTTGATTTTGAATTATCATAGAATTATTGATGATGAAAGGGAATGTGTGGATGATTCGATATTAACGGATAAGCAGACAGTTAAAAAAGCGGATTTAATTAATCAACTCAATTCAATTCAAGCTGCGGGCATTCCAATCATAGCACTGGACCATTGGAATAAAGGCGATTTTCAAGATCAATTTGCTGTTGCGCTAACATTTAGTGGTGGCCATAAATCGGATAGTGAAATAGTACTTCCATTACTTAAATCACTAGGTTTAACGGCAACTTTTTTTCCTACCCTTTCCATTATAGATACCAAAGAAGGTGTTACTTGGAAGGATTTGAAATCAATAATTGATAATGGAATGGAAATAGGTTCTCAAGGGGTTTCAGGACAAAATCTCCGCCGAATAAGTAAAAACGCTTGTCAACTTGAATTGGAATTGTCTAAACGAATTATTGAAAACAATCTTGGAAAAAAGGTGGTCTTTTTTGCACCCTCATCAGGAAACTATAATCGCCGATTATTGCAATTGGCATATAATGCAGGTTATCAAAAAGTATTGACCAATCGAGCAAAAATAAACACCAATACGCATACTCTTTTACAACACCGTTTTACAGTGAAAGCAAACACGAATATTTCAACCCTTGAAAAACTAATTGTCAAAGGCTTACTTTCTCATTCAAAAAGACCTTTGTACGCTAAATTATCCTCTCTTTTATCAGTCGAATTTGGAATTGGCATTTTCAATAAAGAGTATATAAATGGCTATAGCCGCTGGTAAAAAAAAAATCTTACGCTTAATTATTATTATCAATGACTACACTTAAAATTATTCTTGTCACTACACTTCTTATTTGTTGTTTACCCTTAATAGTGCTGTTATTATTTCCTATTATGCGCAGATTAATTCATGGTTTTGACATATAAAGACGGACAGCCTTAATTTGAGTTAATTTCAGTTCCTAAAATAAGGGCTAACTCATTCAAATAGCCTTCTTGACTTTGCACGGCGTTATGCCCACATCCATTTAAAGGAATAAATGTGTCTTCCTCTTTTAAAAGTTTTGATAAGCGTTCAGATGAATTGAATGGAATGACTTGATCTTCATTTCCATGAAAAATAGTAATGGGGACGTTTATTTTAGGAATCCGCTCAAAAGTAGCAAGCGGATAATTCAGTAAAAAAGTGGGCAAAATAGGGTAGGTATGACGCATTAAATCTTTTAAGCCGTAATAGGGCGCTAAAAGGAGTAATTCTTTAGGGTTATTGTTTAATGCAATTTCAGCAGCAATTCCGCTCCCTACCGAATAGCCTTCAACGATTATGTTCTCTTCTTTATAATAGGTTAGCAAGGTGTCATAAACTAATTGAGCGTCATCAAATAATTGAGATTCGCTTTCAATGGTTCCACTGCTTTTTCCAAATCCTCTATAATCCATTATAAAAAAATCATAACCTAAGTCCGTATATATATCAGTTCTATCTTCCCAGTGAGAAATGTTACCAGAATTACCATGATAATGAATGACTGCACCTTTGCTTGAATCTGCTTTGAAAAGTAATGCGTTAAGGGTAACACCATCACCTGTTTTTATATTAAACTCTTGAAAGTCACTTGAAATATTATAAGTGTAATCGGTGTCTAATTTTTCAGGATGAAAAATGATTTTTTCTTGCATAAAGTAAACCAAAATGCACAAACCACTATATAGGATAATAGCGGCTGCAAGAATTCGTTTAAAGATCTTTTTTAGCACTCCAATAACTTTCCTCACAAGGTAAAAAAAAATGATTAGATTATAGTGGACAATAGAGCGGTAATATTTATATTTAGTAACCTTATTGCAATATTGAATTACACTAAAAAATAAGTATACCTTGATTGCTCAATTGAGATTAAAAATCAGATTTTATTTTACCTTTTGTTTTGGTTCTGAAAATTTGATAGTTGGGCAAGAAATGGGAAGTCCAAGCGCATCTGGTGAACGAATCAATCTGCAATAATTGAAAAATTAATAATGAAAAACACTTTACTTCTTTTCTTCTTCTTTTTATTAGCAAGTCCATATATAGGTTTTAGTCAGAATAAAAAAACGACTAAACTAATTCAGCTTGCCCAAAATCAATTGATTGCAGGAGATGTTGTGGGTGGAATCAAAACCTTAGATCAGGCGGTTTCAAATGAATCAGACCTAGCATCAACTTATCATTTAAGAGGTAGTTTTAAGTTGGAGATAAATGATTTAGAAGGTGCACTTGCTGATTATACAAAAACCATCAGCATTGATCCTAATTTTCATGATGCTTATAAAGATCGAGGAATTATTCGCACTCAACTGCTAGAGCATGGAGGTGCAATGGTGGACTTTAATAAAGCAATTGAGTTAGAGCCTAAACGGTCTGATAATCGAAATAACAGAGGTTATCTTTATATTCAAATGGGAGAGTTTGAAAAGGCTATTCCTGATTTGAAAATGGCAATTCAACTGAATATTCACAACTTAAAGGCGCATGAGAATTTGATAAACGCACTTTTGGAGATTGGTAAGGGTGTTGAGGCTTGGGATGTTGCAAATAATTTTGTAATGACAAACCCTGAAGAGGTTTCTGGATATTTGGAGCGCGGAAGAACTTCTTTTTTATTGGGGAGATGTTTTAGTGCTATTCAAGATTATGATAAAGCAATTGAAATTGCTCCTCATGACTATAGAGCATATGTTGAACGAGGCAGATTAAGAGATGATTGTGTGGAAGATGAAAGTGGTGCTATTTTAGATTTTGACGAGGCAATCCGATTAAATCCAGATTTTTTATATGCGTATTATTCTCGCACTAGTCCTAATTATGATTTGGAGAATTATGATGCTGTTATTAGAGATTGCGATTTTTACATTGCGAATGATCCAACGTTTGCTCCAATTTTTGCTATGCGCGGAGTTGTTAAAAGTATTCAGGAGGATTATGAAGGAGCAATGGTAGACTTAAAAAAGGCAATTGCTTTGGAGCCTGATAATTCTTACGCTTATATTCAACTTTCAGTCAGTTTAATCAATCAAGAAAAATTTGCAGAGTCTAGCCAAGTTCTTAACGAGTATTTGGAAAATCATCCGAAGGATTATGATGCTCTTTACCAACGGGCAAGTGCTTATTATCATGGAGGAGAATTTGCTCTTTCGTTGGAAGATTTAAATGAATTAATTCAAATAGATTCTGCAGAGGCTACAACTTATTATTTAAGAGCATTGGTAAAGGAAGGTATAGGAGATATGGAAGGTGCATGTGAGGATATGAGTATTCCGGCAAAAGGACAATTTGGAGATAGTAAGGAATTTGTATTGACTAAATGCGGTGAGTATACTGATTCTGCTGAGGTACAGAGTTTAGAGCATTTTTATAATGCTGGAGGATTTGTGATGATGGGAGATCATTATTCGGCGCTAAAGGAACTTGAAAAAGCAATTGCTTTAGACCCTAATAATAAGTTGTTCTATTATGAGCGGGGTTATGCAAAAAGAAAACTCTTTAAACCGGATGAAGCAATAATAGATTTTAATAAAGCAATTGCGTTAGACTCGAGTTTTGCAGACCCGTATGGTGCAATTGGCTATATTGAGGTTAAAAGGGAGAATTATGATATTGCTAGAAAGTATTTGAAGATGGCAATGGAACGTAACCCTGTAGATCCCACCAGTTATAACAACCTTGGAAATTTAGAGTTAAGAGCGGGTAATTTAAAAGAGGCAATTCCTTATTTTGAAAAAGCAATAGAACTGGCTCCAGATCGCCTTAACTCTTATTTATCGTTAGGCGAATGCTACGCTAGGTTAGGTCAAATGAATAAAACGTGCGAAATATTGGAAAAGGCCGAAAAAAATGGGCACCAATACGCAGGAATTTTACGTAAAGAAAGTTGCAATTAAATTATGTTATCCTTTTTAAAACCCAAACGAGAATTTGGAGAACTCGTTAATAAAGAACGCTTCGAAAAAATTCTAGAAAAATACATAGCTCCTAAGTTGAGTGAACTTGGTTTTGTATGGACAAAAGAAAGAGCTTTTAGCGAAGAAGAAATTGAGATTGTTAAGAGCTTATCTACAAGCGTTAAGTCGCCCGAAAAATTATTTATTGGAGATTCTTTTGAACGGGAAAGAGGAAAGATGTTGGATACTATAGTTATTAAGCGAAACGGACATGCTGGGCGTCTGCTCTTTAGTGCAGAATGGAGTATTGACTATTTGCCCTACGAAGCTTGGCATTTGAAGAACTTTGATGAAGAACCTAATGCGTTTAGTGTTTATTCTTGGTTTGACGGAGATGATAAACGAATAAGTAGTAAATATAGAAAAGAACATAGGGGCATTACGGAATATGATTTGAGCAGATATACAACCAGCAATGTCATGGAACATTTTTTGGAACAAACATTAAGAATTCGCCTTCCGGATTTAGAAAAGTATAACACTATTCAAGATTTGATCACTTTACTTGAATCGCGCAACGAACCGTACGCTTATGAAATGATGTTTGATTTTTACATGATGAATAACGAGGTGGACAAAGCCGGGAGAACTTTAAAGTGGGCGGAAGATAATCTTAAACATGAATACCCAGATTGGGACGAAGATGAGGATGTTATAAAACGCATTGATTTACTCAAAAAAACGCTCAATAAATAAAAGGCGCCCAATAAAAATTGAACGCCTTCATTATTATTCTATGATTTTCGCAATGCGATAGCATTTAAAAAAAACACACGAGCCAGAGCATTGAGGTCCTCGTAATGCGAATTGCATCAGAAATACCAAATGCACAAGCCAGAGCATTGAATAGACACACGAGCCAGAGCATTGAGGCTCTCGAAATGCGAATAACCCTACTAAGCCGGAGGATTATACTGCTCAACATCCTGATCAATCATTCCAAAAATGGAATTACCGTCAGCATCATTCATGTAAATCTTAACATTGTCTCCAAACTGCATAAATGAAGTTGAAGGGCTTCCGTGTAAAATCGTCTCTACCATTCTTTCTTCAGCTAAACATGAATATCCAAGTCCACCTTCAGAAATTGGCTTTCCAGGTCCACCGTCAGCTCCTTTGTTTGAAATCGTTCCAGAACCAATAATTGTTCCAGCACTAATTGGTCTTGATTTAACTGCATGCTGAATCAATTGTCCAAAGTTGAATGTCATATCAACACCAGCATCTGCACGTCCAAAAGGAGCATTGTTTAAGTCTACACAAATTGGCAAAGTTACTTTACCGTCATTCCAATTGTCGCCTAACTCATCTGGAGTAATTGCTATCGGAGAAAATGCACTTGAAGGTTTTGATTGTACAAATCCAAATCCTTTACCTAACTCTTGTGGAATTAGTCCTCTTAATGATACATCATTCACTAACATGATTAAGCGAACATAATCAAGCGCTTTTTCTTTTTTAACACCCATTGGTACATCATCCAATATAACAGCTGTTTCAGCTTCCATATCAATACCCCAATCAGTCGTTTCAAAATGAATGTTTTGGTGTGGTCTTAAAAAAGTATCCGAACCTCCTTGATACATTAATGGATCTTCCCAAAAACTTGGAGGCATTTCTGCATTTCTTGCTTTACGAACCAACTCAACGTGGTTAACATAAGCAGAACCGTCTAACCATTGTGGTGCACGGGGTAGTGGAGAAGTACATGCCGTTTCGTCAAAATCAAATGCAGCTGCATTTCCTGCATTTAGTTCATCATACTCAGCTTTTAGTTGAGGAGCGATTGTAGCCCAATCATCCAAAGCGCCTTGCATTGTGTTGGCCGCCTTAGCTTCCACGGCTTTTGTCAAATCTGTTGAAACAACCAATAAACGGCCATCTCTTGTATTATTATTTAATGTTGCTAGTTTCATCTCTTATTATTTGGTTACACAAATTTACAATTCCTAACGGTGTTTTTCAGTGATCTGCGTCACTTTTTAATCTAGACGGCTATAAAAATGCTCTAAATTGAAATTTTTAAGGAAATAACTTTCTGTCAATACACCTATGTTTGGCTACAACATAGAATTAATAACCTAACTTATTTATGAAACAATTACTATCAACAACTACATTATTACTATTGACATTAATTGGATTTGGTCAAACAACAGCCATTCCAGATAACAATTTTGAACAAAGACTTATAGATCTGGGGTATGATGATGTTTTAGATGGCGTAGTCTTAACTGAAAACATTAATAGCCTTATTACAATAGATGTTGCGGGTCAAGAAATTTCTGATTTAACCGGAATTGAAGACTTTGAAATGTTAGAGGGCTTATTCTGTTCTACAAATGATTTAGTGACAATTGATTTGTCCGAAAATTCCAATTTGGAAACGCTTGTTTTAGGTTATAATAATTTGACAACTCTAAATTTATCTGAAAATACGAATTTAAAAACATTGTCTTGTGATAATAATAACTTGACTGATATTGATCTTTCTGGAAATACCAACTTGGTCAAATTATATATTGTTGAGAATGCAGGTATTACGAGTTTAGATTTATCAAGTAATACATTAGTTGAAGAGATATATGCAAGGGATTGTGATCTTACAGAGATTGATTTAACAGGGTGCATAAATCTTAGAATATTGGACATTTCTTCAAATGATTTACCTGCAATTGACTTTTCTACCTGTGTAGCACTAGCAGATTTAATTTGTTCTGAAAATCCATTAAGCGATATTGATTTATCGGCAAATACAGCATTAATTAAAGTTGTGGCAAAAGACTGTGGTTTAGCAGACTTAAATCTTGACGGTTTAACTGTATTGTCAGTTTTGAATTGTGCAATTAATGACTTAGAAACGCTTGAATTGTCGGATAACGCAAACTTACAAGAATTGATAATAAATTCAAATGATATTGTTGAGCTTGATTTAACAGTTGCTACTAATTTGTTGGTGTTTGAATGCTACGATAATGATATTGTAGAATTGGATTTGACAGCGTTGAATGAACTGAAAGTTTTTAACTGCGGACTTAATCCGTTAAATACTTTAGATGTTACTGAAAATGATTCACTTGTATCACTTGCAATTAGACAGTTGCCCGAAGGTGCTGTGGTTCATCTTGATTTAAGTGATAAGCCAAATCTTGCTGCATTAATTTGTATGCAAAATGAAGGGCTTGTGAGTGTGGATTTAAAAAATGGAAATACTGAAAGTGTAGTTTCTATAATTGGTCATTCTTGTCCTAAGTTTGTTTGTCTCCAGGTGGAAGATGAAGAATACGTAATAGATAATTGGTTTTTAAATTTAGATATACAGACTGAGGTGTCAGAATTTTGTGGTTTAAATATTGAAAATAGCATACTTAACTTAACGTCTGTTTATCCAATTCCTGCAACAAATCAATTAAATGTTGAAACGGATCAGGAAATGACCTATCAATTGTTGTCTATTTCAGGCAAGGTTGTAAAAAGCGGTATACTTACTGTTGGTGTAAATTCAATTACAGTGTCTAACTTTCCAAAAGGTATTTACTTTATTCAGTTAAGTAATGACGCAGAAAAGACAACGCATAAAGTGGTTTTTAAATAATTTAAGTTTAATCCATTTTTGGCCATAATTTAGCTGCCAGACTGATAGATAGATATAAAATCGGTTGTTTCATGTGATAATGAGCTATGATCGTTAAGCTCATTTTACTTTCTTTACTCTAGAACAATAATGTCAAAATAACTAATAACTATTCCTATGAAATGTTCAGTTGTATTTTGTTTCTTTTTACTATTATCTAATTTAGGTTGGGGACAAAAAGTGTATGTTCCTGACAACAATTTCGAATCGCATTTAGTGAGTATCGGTCTTGATGATGTTATGGATGATTCTGTCTTTGTTGCAAGTGTTGATACGGTGTTAGCCTTACATTTAAACACTTTATTGATTGAAGACTTGGAAGGGATTCAAGCCTTTACATCTTTAGAGTTATTAGAGTGCAAAAACAATATTTTAGTAGCACTGGACTTATCGGAAAACGTGAACTTAAAATACCTTAGCTGTGAATTGAATTATTTAACGGAACTAAATCTGACAGGCATTGAGGCTTTAGAATGGCTTTTCTGTGATTACAATGAATTGACAAGTTTAGACCTTTCAACTCACCTTGAGTTAGAGTATTTGCTTTGTGGTAGAAATGATATTGAGGATTTGGATGTGAGTATGAACGATTCATTAATTTATTTTGAATTTAGGTCAATTCCATCAGTTGTTGAAATGGATTTGAGTGATAAACCAAAACTACATGAGGTATACTGTGGTTTTAATGATAATTTGATTTACTTGAATTTAGCCAATGGAGTAGTAGATTCCTTTTTTGTATTGAATGCGGAAGAAACACCAAATCTTACTTGTATTGAGGTGGATAATCCTTCATTTTCTGAAATGGAATGGACAAATACCTTTACTGAAGATAAATCGTTTAATACAGATTGTGAATTATCAATTGCGGTGCAGGCAATAGAGGTTTTAATTCAAATTTATCCTATACCTACAAGTGATTATATGAATATCTCAGCCAATATTAACAACATTGATTATAAACTGTTAGATATAACAGGTAAAGTGATGCATGCAGGAAGATTAGTTGTAGGCAATAACCGGATTAGTGTCAAAGATTATAACCAAGGTATTTACTTTTTACAAGTAGATGGCCCTAATTATCATGCAACGCACAAAACTATAATTAAGTAGGTAAAACTATTTTCCTAAATACAAACTATAAGGTAATTCCTTATTTTAGATACTAATAAATCGAAGGATACTTTGCAGCATCAGCCTCATTCATTAATGCATAAACGCCGTCAAAAATAGTTTCCGCATTTGGTTTACTAAAGTAATCTCCATCTGTCCCATAAGCAGGACGGTGATCTTGCGCCGAGATTGTTACTGGCTCAGAATCTAAATGATAATATCCTTTTTGTTTTACCAAAATTTGATCTAACAAATAAGCCGTTGCGCCGCTAGCCACATCTTCATCAACAATTACTAAACGGTTTGTTTTCTTTAAAGATTCAACAACGTCATGACTACGATCAAAAGGAATCAAACATTGTGCATCAATCAACTCAACTGAAATTTCAACCTCTGCTAATTGTTTTACAACTTCTTGGCAAATGTTAAACGTTGAACCATACGATACTAATGTTAAGTCAGTTCCTTCAACAACTGTTTCTACTTTTCCAATTTCTGTTGTAAATGCAGTGAAATTATCAGGTTTCGCTTCTTTTGATCGATAACCATTTAATGGTTCAATAACTAGTGCTGGTTCGTCTGCCTGAATTAAAGTATTGTAAAAACCAGCTGCTTTTGTCATGTTTCTTGGTACACAAACATACATTCCACGCACGGCATTTAAAATCATTCCCATTGGAGAACCTGAATGCCAAATACCCTCAAGGCGGTGACCTCTAGTTCTAATAATTAAAGGCGCTTTTTGTCCTCCTTTAGTTCTATACTGCACAGTTGCCAAATCATCAGACATGATTTGAATAGCATAAAGTAAGTAATCTAAATATTGAATCTCAGCAATGGGTCTTAAACCACGCATAGACATTCCAATACCTTGACCTATGATTGTACATTCTCTAATTCCTGTATCTGAAACACGCAATTGACCAAACTTGTCTTGCATGCCCTCCATACTTTGGTTTACTCCTCCAATTTTTCCAACATCTTCACCAAAAGTTATAATTTCTGGATGCATTTCAAACAAAGCATCAAAATTCTCTCTCAATACTAAACGTCCATCTATTTTCTCATCAGTAGAATAAATTGGATCAACTGCTGCCACATTTAAAGCAGATTCATTTGATTGTGAATATAAATGAGAAGAATATTGATCAAAATTATCTGCAACACCATTATTCAACCAGTTGATAATTGCTGTTTTGGCAGGAGAACTTGTTCCTCTTGTATAACGCAAAGCTTTACGCGCAGCAGAAAAAATATCACGTTTAATAGGTCCCATAGTCCCTTTTAAGTCGTCTGCAATTTTTTGAATAAATACTTTATTACTGCTTTCGCCTGCTAATTGATTTAGTAATTGCACAACCGTATTAAGGTCATTGTCAATTAGTCCGTTAAATTCTTTCCAAGCTTTCCCTTTTTCTTCTCTAACTTGTTTTTTAGCCTCCTTCTCAATTGATTCCAACTCTTCTAAGGTTGCAATTTCAGCTTCTAAAATAAACGCCTTGAATTTTTCAATGCAATCCATTTCAGTTTCCCACTTTAATCGCTCTTCAGACTTGTATCGCTCATGCGAACCTGATGTTGAATGTCCTTGTGGTTGATTCACTTCTTCTACGTGAATCATTACAGGCACGTGTTCTTCACGACAAAGCTTAATCGCTTTTTGGTATGTTTCACAAAGGTCTGGATAATCCCACCCTTTGGTTTTAAAAATTTCGTATCCAGGATTATCTTTTGTACGTTGCATACCAGATAATGCTGTAGAAATACTTCCTTTAGTTGTTTGATATTCTCTGGGAACAGAGATACCATAACCATCATCCCAAATAGACATTGCAAACGGAATCTGTAAAACACCGGCAGCGTTTATAGACTCCCAAAATGGACCTTCAGATGTACTTGCATCTCCAATCGTACCAAAAGCAACCTCATTTCCTTTATTCGTGAAATTAGTCATACCATGCAACGCTTTGTCGTTACGGTAAACTTTTGATGCAAGTGCTAATCCGACTAACCTTGGCATTTGGCCTGCGGTTGGAGAAATATCTGCAGAGCTATTTTTTTGCTCCATTAAATTTTTCCAGCTTCCATCTGCATTTAAGCTTCTTGTTGCAAAATGTCCACCCATTTGGCGTCCACCTGATGCTGGTTCTTTCTCAATATCAGTATGTGCATATAAAGCCGCAAAATATTCCTGAACGGTTAAGGCACCAATAGCCATCATAAAGGTCTGGTCACGATAATAACCTGATCTAAAGTCTCCGTTTTTAAATTGTTTGGCCATTGCTATTTGAGCAATTTCCTTTCCGTCTCCAAAAATTCCAAATTTAGCTTTCCCTCCTAAAACCTCTCTACGTCCCATTAAAGACGTTTCTCTTGAAACGCGGGCCAATCGAAAATCTGCTAAAACTTCTTCTCTATATTTTTGATCTAATGAATTCAAAACTTCTTTTTGCTCTGACATAGCTATCTGAATTTAGTGGTGCAAAGATAGCATTTTTTTAGCAAAAATAGGGGCTTAGATGGTGGTTTTTTATCGAGACAAAGATTAGATGTTAATCGTCCTATTTATACTTTCTAATTTATCTTAAAAGCAATAGGATTAAATAAGGTAATTCATTGTTTATCAGATTGCAAATGTCTTTTTAGAATAAAGACTCCTTTTATTTGTAAGTAATTAACGGTGGCTTCGACCAAAAGAAGATATGCTACTAGACTGCTCCAATGCCCTTTTGCAAGCCGTCAAAAAAAGACAAAGTAGTGAAACTGTTCGAATCTTAAACCTGTTCAAAACTTTTTCGCTTCAAGACGCAATTACTGAACTCGAATCTGATGCTGACAAAACAGTGTTTTGGGTGAATGTGTATAATAGCTATTTCCAAATTATTGCTGCAGAAAATAAGACGGATTTACGAATGAGCAATAGTAATTTTTTTAAGCGTAAACAAATTGATTTACTGGGATTAAAATTGAGCTTTGATGATATTGAACATACTATATTAAGACGTTCAAAATGGAAGCTTAGTTTCGGGTATTTAAATAAGCCTTTTTCTAAAAATTGGGAGAAAGAATTGCGAGTTAAACAATTGGATTTTCGTATTCATTTTGTTTTAAATTGTGGTGCTATAAGTTGTCCAATTATCTATCCTTTAACCTCAAAAAATGTGGAAGCAGAACTTGAGGATGCAACATTAGGTTATCTTAGTCAAGAGGTGTCAGTTGAAAACGATAAAATTGTTCTCAATAAACTTTTTCTATTTTACTTAGGTGATTTTGGAGGGCGTAAAGGATTAAAAACTATCCTTAAACAATACAATATCATTAACGATAATGAATTCAATCTTAAATTCAAGTTCACAGAGTTTGATAAGGGAGCTAAATTGAATAATTTTGTTCAAAAGTGACAAACATTAAAAATTAAGAAATGGAATTAAAAGATAAAGTATATATAGTAACAGGAGGAAGCTCAGGATTAGGAAAAGCAATGGCAGTTTCTTTAATTGAAAATGGATCCAAAGTAATTATTACTGGGCGAAATTTGGAAAAATTGAATCGTGTTGGAAATGAAATTAACGCAACAGTTTTTCATGCAGATGTTGCAAGTGATAAAGATATTGAAGCACTATTTGATTTTGTAATGACCAAATTTGGGACGCTAGATGGTTTGGTGAATAATGCAGGAATTGGAGATTGGGCAGCAATTGATGAAATGGACCGTGAGAAAATGAAACACGTTTTTGAAATTAATGTATTTGGAGCATCTATGATGGCTTCTCATGCAGCAAAAATATTCAAGAAACAAAACTACGGAGATATAGTAAATATTGCCTCAACAGCTTCAATGAAAGGTTTTAAAATGGGGAGTATTTATGCCGCATCAAAATTTGCATTAAGAGCATTAAGCCAATGCTGGCAAGCAGAATTAAGACCACATAATGTACGTGTTATTCAAATTAATCCTTCAGAAGTACCTACAGCTTTTAGCGCCGAGAATCGTGAAGAACGTCCTTTAGAAGAAAATAAATTACGACCGCAAGAAATTGCAGATGTATTAATAGCAACGTTAAAGATGGACCGTAGAGGATTCATTCCTGAAGTGTCCGTATTTGCTACGAACCCTTTTTAGTAATTAGAGCATATTTTAATTTTGGTCCTAACTTTAATAAGTTTTGATCAATTGCGCTAAGTCCTTTCGTCTTTTGCTTCTTAATTTTTGTATTCAAATTTGCGAGTAGCATAGTTTATAGTTTTATCCATGTAGAGGTGAGTTACATGCGTTTCTAAATAAGATAATGCAATAAGTGTACCGTAAATTGAATATGTTTTTAAATGTAGCAATCCTTGATTCTATCGTAAACCTGACTGATATAAGCAAATTTGCTTTGCAATAAATAGTGTGCTTCGCTCGTATCATGCAATAAAGAAGTGAACAATCTATAGTTATGCCAATAAAACTGTTTGCTAAATACCAAGTACCAAAAACGTATATTTGTAAAACTAACCGTTACAATATGAAACACCTTTTTATTTATATCATTCCCGTGATATTATCAGTATGTATTAGTGCATGTGGAGGAGAAGAGGAAGAAACAGAGGTTGAATGTCCAAATAAAAAAATAGCTGATTTTAATCGGTTTTTAGGAATTGATTACGGAACCGAAGAGCACCAGCTGGAAAGTAAACTAGGCAAATTTACTGGAGGAACGTTTACAAGCGATTCTTCATCCTTCATTTATTCCTTTGATCGTGTTAACCGCGTGCCAATTTCAGTTTGGGTAAATGCAAAAACAGGTAAAATCAATACCATCTTCATGGAAGTCATTAGTTTAGGAAAGAATTTTGATGAAGATTTAGAAGTGGCCGTGCAAGAATTTTCAATTGATCCTTGTGATGTTATTTGGTTTGGAATGTCAGCAAATGAAATAAAGGAGAGGTTAGGTTCTCCTGATGAAGAAGCAGTGTCAGCCGAGGGGGTTACATTACTATCATACGATTCAGATGATTTTTTGATAACCGTTGCTTTTAAAATATATGAACAACAAGAGGATAAATGCTCTTCTATTTCAATCAATTGGTTCCATGCTGACAATGATAATTTGCTAGACGAAGATTAAGAAACATGTTATTCTTTAATTTATTGAACTAAGGTTTATAACTCGGGACAACTTTTAAGTCTTTTTTTTCGTTTAATAATTGAGCCAAATAATTCGAACCAAAACGGATAGCTTGGTCAGTAATTTTATTAGCGAATAATTTCATTTTGAAAATGGGTGTTAAAGTGTTAATCTGCAATGATTATAACTTCCTATTGAAGGTTGATCTTATTCTAACCCACGACTAAAATGCCATATATTAAAGATAATATGAATCATAATCGATTAATTAGTTCCCCAACTTTTAAGCAAGCGTATTTATTGTTTTGCTTATTCTTTTTAAGTACAATTAGCGTAAATGCGCAAACAATTTTGCCAACTAACAGTTCTCCTGAGGATGATGCTGCTGCACCCACAGGTTGGACAATAATTGTTGGTTCTACAGATATTTCCAATAAAGATTATTGGGCTGGATGGGCTGCATACCCATGGGAGGATTCACCAGACGATCCACCAAATGGTCACACACGTTGGGTTACCGGTTTTTATACAGAATCTGTTGGTACAACAATTAGTGATATGACAATTGGTGTAGAGTATACATTGAATTTTTATATGGCTGAAATGCGATCAAGTGCGGGAGGAACACCAACATTATATGACGGTACTTTACAAATTACCATTGGGGGAGTAGATCATTTATACCCTTTTTCTGGTGGAACGGACAATAGTTGGTCAGCACAAGAATTGACCTTTACTGCTGATGCCGCAGAAATGGCCGTAGCTTTTAAATATGAAGGATCCCCAGGGGTTAATGGAAATTTTTGGAATATCTCATTTAGTGAGGATGATGTGGATCCTGATTGTGATGATTTGGTAACAACTGTCTCTGCAACTGATATTTGTATTGGAGAAACAGTTACTTTAACAGCCTCTTCGATTAATGACGGCGTAATTACTTGGGATGGCGGTGTAGTAGATGGTGAGGCTTTTGAGCCACCGCTAGGAACAACAACTTACACTGCAACTAGTGATAATGAATTGGATTGTGTTTTCTCAGTGGACATCACAGTGCATGATTTACCAGATGTTACAGCTACAGCAGAACCAGAAGAGATTTGTTTAGGAGAGACAGTAATCTTTACCGGGGGCGGAGCGGATACTTATGAATGGGATATGGACGTGGAAGATGGTGAGGCTTTTGAACCGCTAGCTATTGGAACAGAAACCTATACTGTGACTGGAACAGATGAGTTTGGTTGCGAGAATACAGCAAGTGTTGATGTGACAGTTTCGCCATTACCTGTTTGCGATTTTGAATTTGTTATTAATGGAGTTTCTTCTGAAGATGGTGCAACTGGAGGTTGTGTTGTAAGCACTGTTCAGTTTAATGATTTATCTACAGTTGGAGATCCTGGAACAATTACAGAGTGGGATTGGAATTTTGGAGATGGAACTAGTTCTGATGAAGAAACCCCTGAGCATAATTATGGAGCAAGTGGAACTTACACTGTTACTTTAACTGTCACAACTGCTGGAGGTTGTTCAGCCACCTATGAGTTAGATATTATTATGACCGAGGCATTAATTATGGATTTAGTTTTTAATAATCCAACTTGCCATGGTTTCACTGACGGTTCAATTACGGTAAATGTAACAGGCGGTTTAGGCGATTTGATTTTTGAAATTACTGATACAGATGATAACTTACTAAATGAAGATAATAGTAATACCGCTAATACTTTAGGTGAGGGTTGGTATTATATTAATGTTAGTGACGATTCTGAATGTGCTGGAATTGATTCTGTATACTTATCAGAACCTGGCGAATTAGACATTGAAATTGATTTAATTGATCCTTTATGTTTTGGAGATGAAACCGGAATCGCTGTGGTAACAGAGGTAATTAACTATACAGGTAGTGACGATATGATTAGTTATATCTGGAATCCAAACCCGGGTGGAAATAGTGGAGTAGGAGAAGATTCAACTTGGGCAATGGGCGCTGGTGATTATACAGTAACAATTAATGATGAAAATGGATGTTCAAAAGTGTTTGATTTTACCATTACAGAGCCTACACAAATGACTTTCCCTGAATTTGGTTTTGAGCACGCTTTTTGTCGCTTGCATGAGTATCAAAGTGGAAACGGAGTTGTTTTCGGGTCAGCAAGTGGAGGAACACCAGATTACTCTTACGTTTGGACAAACTTAGATAATGGAGATGAATCTATAAACAGCACTTGGGGAGGACTTAATCCTGGAAACTATGAACTTACTGCAACAGATGCAAACGGATGTATCTTGCAAGAAACACTATTCTTAGATTCTTTAAATCCAGTTGCTGCGTTCACGGTAGTTTCAGATCAATTAAATACAGATTGTCAAGGAACAGCAACAATAGAAGTAGAGTTTGTAAACGAATCTATCAACTTTGCAAATCCAAATGATCCAGGAGCAGATACGACATTTTTGTGGAATTTAGATAATCCAAATGCAGCTTGGCAAGTGAGTCATGATGTGTTTGAAGTTTTTGATACTATTTTCACGCCGCAAGGCCAAACTTATTATGTTGATGTTTGTTTAGTTGCATTAAATAAAAACGGCTGTGCAGACACGACTTGCAAAGTGGTTACAGTTTATGAACCAATTTCTTTTGATGATGTCAACATTTTCTCACCCAATGGAGATGGCATAAATGATGAATTCACCTTTGAATTTAAAGCCGCGTCAATCGCAGAGTTTACATGTGTAATTGTTAACCGCTGGGGAATTGTAGTGCATGAAATGGATGACATTAATGATGGCTGGGATGGAACTGATAAAAACGGTGATCCTTGCACGGCGGGAGTTTACTTCTATAAATATGTCGCAAAAGCAGACAATAGCACAGACATTGTAGGGCAAGGTAGTTTGCAGATTGTCTTGGGGGATTAACCCCTTTCAATAGAGAATGAATATTAAAAAATAATGAAAACAGACCAATAAAAATGGTCTGTTTTCGTTTTATGGGACTAACCATTACTTAATTGAATAAGCCCAAGCAACTTAAGAAATGAATTTATCGTTTATATAATAGGGAAACCGAACGATAACATTAACTCAATTATTCTTTATTTTATTATGCTGAACAAGGTTCTTACTTTTTTCTATTTCACGCTATTTATATCAATGCAAGGTATTGCTCAAGTTATACCAAGTGTTCCATTGGTTGGTCCTGTAGGATTAAGTACGGTTCCTGCAGGATGGACGTTAATAGATGAATCACCAGATTTTGAATCTTTACCACTTGCTCCTGTTTGGGCAGGTTGGGGACCATTACCTTCAGATTTAACAGGACTGCCGCCAGGAGTAGATAGAATTTGCTATACGCATTGTTTAGATCATTGGGGGCCAAGTACATTAAAAGGAGAGTCTTTTGGAATTGAAATAACGGGGTTAACAATAGGAGAAACATACAGTTTTGAAACTTATACGGGAGGAAGTAATCATTTTGCAGGAACATCTGTTGATGATGTGCATTCTTCTATGTGGGTTGGTGAGTCAGTTGCAGCAATCGAAGCTTTAGGTGATAGTCCAACGCAAATTGGTAGAGACGTAACTACAGATCTTAATTTCATATTGGAAACTTGGACATTTACAGCCACAAATACAACCATGTGGATTGCGCTCGGTCCATCTTCCGATTCTTTCAGGGATTTAAGTGATATAGGTGTTTTATGGGCATTAGTTAATCCAGATGTTGAAGTAGTTTCGGATACTGATTGTGATGATATTCCAAACCCTATTGCTGATTTTGAATTTATTGTTGGTGGCGTTTCTTCTGAAGATGGAGCAACCGGAGCTTGTATTGTAAACCCCGTTTTGTTTAATGATCTTTCTACTGTTGGAGATCCCGAAATAATTGATACTTGGTTTTGGGAATTTGGAGACGGTGGAACTTCGACTGACGAAAACCCTGAACATACGTACGCTGCAGGTGGAACTTATACCATTACACTTACCGTAACAACAGAAAGTGGTTGTACAGATACTTACACACTAGATATTGTAATGACAGACGGTTTATCAATGGATATCATATTTAATGATCCTACTTGTCACGGCTTTACTGATGGATCGGTAACAGTTAATGTAACAGGTGAGTTAGGAGAATTAATATTTGTGATCACAGATGAAGCCGGAACGGTAATTAATGAAGATAATAGTAATACAGCTAATACTCTAGGCGAGGGTTGGTATTATATTAATGTTGATGATGATTCTGAATGTTCAGGAATTGATTCTGTATACTTAACTGATCCGGGCGAATTAGACATTGAAATTGATTTGATTGATCCTTTATGTTTTGGAGATGAAACTGGAATTGCAGTGGTAACAGAGGTAATTAACTATACAGGTAGTGACGATATGATTAGTTATATCTGGAATCCAAACCCGGGTGGAAATAGTGGAGTAGGAGAAGATTCAACTTGGGCAATGGGCGCTGGTGATTATACAGTAACAATTAATGATGAAAATGGATGTTCAAAAGTGTTTGATTTTACCATTACAGAGCCTACACAAATGACTTTCCCTGAATTTGGTTTTGAGCACGCTTTTTGTCGCTTGCATGAGTATCAAAGTGGAAACGGAGTTGTTTTCGGGTCAGCAAGTGGAGGAACACCAGATTACTCTTACGTTTGGACAAACTTAGATAATGGAGATGAATCTATAAACAGCACTTGGGGAGGACTTAATCCTGGAAACTATGAACTTACTGCAACAGATGCAAACGGATGTATCTTGCAAGAAACACTATTCTTAGATTCTTTAAATCCAGTTGCTGCGTTCACGGTAGTTTCAGATCAATTAAATACAGATTGTCAAGGAACAGCAACAATAGAAGTAGAGTTTGTAAACGAATCTATCAACTTTGCAAATCCAAATGATCCAGGAGCAGATACGACATTTTTGTGGAATTTAGATAATCCAAATGCAGCTTGGCAAGTGAGTCATGATGTGTTTGAAGTTTTTGATACTATTTTCACGCCGCAAGGCCAAACTTATTATGTTGATGTTTGTTTAGTTGCATTAAATAAAAACGGCTGTGCAGACACGACTTGCAAAGTGGTTACAGTTTATGAACCAATTTCTTTTGATGATGTCAACATTTTCTCACCCAATGGAGATGGCATAAATGATGAATTCACCTTTGAATTTAAAGCCGCGTCAATCGCAGAGTTTACATGTGTAATTGTTAACCGCTGGGGAATTGTAGTGCATGAAATGGATGACATTAATGATGGCTGGGATGGAACTGATAAAAACGGTGATCCGTGTACTGACGGTGTTTATTTTTATAAATACGTCGCTAAAACAGATAATAGTACAGACATTGTAGGGCAGGGAAGTTTGCAGATTGTCATGGGAAATTAATAATCTTTAGCAGTTGATAAAGGACGTTTACTTTAAGTAACTGACCTAATCATTTATAATTTATTGTAATGATTGAATCGAATAAGTAAATCATTAAGCCATTTTCTTAGCTATTTATTTGCCTGAATTTTCTATAAAAAAAACACTATTTGGAATCATTCTATATAATAATTGGTGTAAAAGAAATATTTAATGATTGCTTTTTAGAAAAGCTAAAATCATTAAATTTGCAGCCTAATTCGAGCATTTTATAAAGTGAAATAAACCTAATTAGACGTTAGATATAGATTGAATTGAGTCTATATTGAAAAGCTCTTTAGGGATGTTAATTATTGCGGAAATCATTTTCAAAAGTAATTAACAGACAAACAATTTTATAAAATTGAAACTGATACTGAAAAGACTTCTGTTATGAACACATATAAAGATTACATTAAAGAAATTGAAGACCGAAAAGGGAATGGGCTTCACCCAAAACCAATAGATGGTGCTGAATTGATTGGAGAAATCATAGGACAGATTAAGGATGTTAATAATCCTGATCGAGAAGATTCTCTTAATTTCTTTATTTATAACGTTCTTCCTGGTACGACGAGCGCTGCTGGTGTAAAATCAAAATTTCTAAAGGAAATTATTTTAGGAGAATCAGTAGTTGAAGAAATTACATTGGATTTTGCTTTTGAGCAATTATCACATATGAAGGGTGGACCCTCTGTTGATGTGTTATTAGATTTAGCATTAGGAGATGACGCAGAAATTGCTGCGAAAGCAGCAGAAGTTTTGAAAACGCAAGTATTCCTTTATGAGGCTGATACAGAACGTTTAGAAAATGCATATAAAGCAGGTAATACAATCGCTAAAGAGATTATTGAAAGTTATGCGCAAGCAGAGTTTTTTACAAAGTTACCAGAGGTAGAAGAGAAGATTGAAGTAGTTACATTTATAGCTGGAGTCGGGGATATTTCGACAGATTTACTTTCTCCAGGAAGTGATGCTCACTCAAGATCAGATCGTGAATTACACGGACAGTGTCTTTTTGAACACAATAAAGACATGCAAAATGAGCTAATTGCGTTAAAAGAGCAACACCCTGACAAACGCGTAATGTTGATTGCCGAAAAAGGAACAATGGGAGTTGGTTCTTCTAGAATGTCAGGAGTAAATAACGTGGCTTTATGGACAGGTGTTTCTTCTAGTCCATACGTTCCATTTATTAATATAGCGCCTGTTATTGCAGGGACAAATGGTATTTCTCCAATTTTCTTAACAACAGTTGGAGTAACTGGAGGAATCGGAATTGACCTTAAAAACTGGGAAAAGAAAAAAGATGTTGATGGAAATACGGTGGTTGATGAAGATGGTGAACCAGTATTAGAGCAAACTTATTCTGTTGATACAGGGACGGTATTAACAATAAATACAAAAACAAAGAAACTTTACAACGGAGATAAAGAATTAAAAGATATTTCAACTGCATTAACTCCTCAAAAAATGGAGTTTATTAAAGCAGGTGGATCTTATGCTGTTGTCTTTGGAAAAAAATTACAAACATTTGCAGCCAAGGTGCTAGGAATAGAGGTGCCTCAAGTTTATGCAACTTCAAAAGAAATCTCTATTGAAGGGCAAGGCTTAACTGCTGTTGAAAAAATATTCAACAAAAACGCAGTAGGCAATACACCAGGTAAAGTGTTGCACGCAGGTTCTGATGCTCGTGTAGAAGTGAATATTGTAGGATCTCAAGATACAACCGGATTAATGACCTCACAAGAGTTAGAGATGATGGCTGCTACAGTTATATCTCCAATTGTTGATGGAGGATACCAATCAGGTTGCCATACAGCTTCTGTTTGGGATGATAAGTCAAAAGCAAACATTCCAAGGTTAATGAAGTTTATGAATGACTTTGGATTAATCACTGGTCGCGACCCTAAAGGGAATTACCATGCTATGACTGATGTAATTCATAAAGTACTGAATGATATTACCGTAAGTGATTGGGATATCATTATTGGAGGTGATTCTCACACACGTATGTCTAAAGGAGTTGCTTTTGGAGCAGATTCAGGTACGGTTGCATTAGCATTGGCTACAGGAGAAGCTACAATGCCAATTCCACAATCTGTAAAGGTTACCTTTAAAGGTGATATGAGAAGTTTCATGGATTTTCGTGATGTGGTGCATGCGACACAGCAACAAATGTTGAAACAGTTTGGTGGTGAAAATGTATTCCAGGGAAGAATAATTGAAGTTCATATTGGAACTTTAACTGCAGATCAGGCATTTACATTTACTGATTGGACAGCTGAAATGAAAGCGAAAGCATCTATTTGTATTTCAGAAGACGAGACTTTAATTGAATCATTAGAAATTGCAAGAGATCGTATCCAAATCATGATTGAAAAGGGAATGGATAATGAAAAGCAAGTCTTAAAAGGTTTAGTTGATAAGGCAAATACCAGAATTGAGGAAGTTAAGTCTGGAGCAAAACCTACATTAAGACCAGACGCTAATGCTAAATATCATGCAGAAGTGGTAATTGACTTGGATGAGATTGCTGAGCCTATGATTGCTGATCCGGATGTGAATAATGATGATGTTTCTAAGCGTTATACGCATGATACTATTCGTCCATTATCTTTTTATGGTGGTACAAGAAAAGTTGATTTAGGTTTTGTTGGATCTTGTATGGTTCATAAAGGCGATATGAAAATTTTAGCTCAAATGCTAAAGAATATTGAAAAGCAACAAGGTAAGGTTGTATTTAATGCTCCGTTAGTGGTAGCGCCTCCTACTTATAATATTGTTGATGAGTTAAAGGCCGAGGGAGATTGGGAAGTGTTAGAGAAATATTCAGGGTTTGTGTTTGATGACAATGCCCCTAAAGGAGCAGCTCGAACAAAGTATGAAAATATGCTTTACTTAGAGCGCCCAGGATGTAATTTGTGCATGGGAAATCAAGAAAAAGCTGAGCCTGGAGATACAGTAATTGCAACTTCTACTCGTTTGTTTCAAGGAAGAGTTGTAAAAGATTCTAAGGAGAAAAAAGGAGAGTCTTTGTTATCGTCTACTCCTGTTGTAGTGTTGTCTACAATTTTAGGTAGAACTCCAACAATGGAAGAATATGAAGCAGCTGTTGAAGGAATTATTCTAACTAAGTTTAAACCCTCTCAAAAGAAATTAGTGAGCTAAGCTTAAACCTTAATTTATAATCAAAAGCCTAAGTCATTGACTTGGGCTTTTTGTTTTATAAGCTTATTTTTTTATAAAAGGAGTGTGATAATTGGGTGACAACAATTTCATTAACAATCGCGAATTACGATTACTGTATGTCGGAAAATCTTGTCGGGTTTATTTATTAACTTTTAAAGAGCTTGTTGGTTTATTGCTTATATTGTCAACGTTACTTTAAAAATATATTTACAATATGGCATTCGACATTGACATGATCAAAAAGGTATATGAAATTTATCCAGAACGTATCGCAAAGGCGAGAGAAGTTTTAGGTAAACCAATGACCTTAGCGGAAAAAATTCTATATACCCACTTATGGGATAATCCATTAACAGCTCCTCATACTCGAGGAAAGTCTTATGTAGATTTTGATCCTGATCGTGTGGCTATGCAGGATGCAACTGCACAAATGGCCCTTTTGCAATTTATGCAAGCAGGTAAATCTAAAGTTGCTGTACCATCTACTGCACATGCAGATCACTTGATTCAAGCAAGGGACGGAGCAGCTGCAGATATGGAAAGATCAAACCATACAAATGGTGAAGTTTTTGATTTTTTAAGTTCAGTTTGCGATAAATACGGAATTGGGTTTTGGAAACCGGGTGCAGGAATTATTCATCAGGTTGTTTTAGAAAATTATGCATTCCCAGGAGGAATGATGATTGGAACTGATTCGCATACAGTGAATGCTGGAGGATTAGGAATGGTTGCAATTGGTGTTGGAGGAGCAGATGCTGTTGATGTTATGGCTGGTATGCCTTGGGAACTGAAATTTCCAAAATTAATTGGGGTAAAACTAACCGGAAAATTAAGCGGTTGGACAGCGCCTAAAGATATTATCTTAAAAGTGGCAGGTATTGTTACTGCTAAAGGTGGAACTGGTGCAATTGTCGAGTATTTTGGTGAAGGAGCAACTTCAATCTCTTGTACAGGAAAAGGAACGATTTGTAATATGGGAGCTGAAATTGGGGCAACAACTTCAACTTTTGGTTATGATGATTCAATGAGACGTTATTTAACGGCTACAGGAAGAGCGGATGTTGTAGAAGCTGCTGATAAAGTTGCTGAGCACTTAACAGGAGATCCTGAAGTATATGCAAATCCAGAGCAATATTTTGATGAATTAATTGAAATTAACTTAGATGAATTAACACCGCATTTAAATGGACCGTTTACGCCAGATTTAGCAACACCAGTTGCTGAAATGAAAACTGCAGCTGCAGAAAATGGATGGCCAACAGATATTGAATGGGCATTGATCGGTTCTTGTACTAACTCATCTTATGAGGATTTGACAAGAGCTGCTTCTATTGTTAAAGATGCTACAGATAAAGGTGTTGAAGCAAAAGCTAAACTAGGAATTAATCCTGGATCAGAGCAAGTAAGATACACTGCTGATAGAGATGGATTGATTGATATTTTCAATTCATTAAACGGTACAACTATATTTACAAACGCATGTGGACCTTGTATTGGTCAGTGGGATAGAGCTGGAGCAGATAAGCAAGAAGTGAATTCAATTGTTCATTCATTCAACAGAAACTTTAGAAAACGTGCTGATGGTAATCCAAATACTATGGCCTTTGTAACATCTCCAGAAATGGTTGCTGCAGTAGCACTTTCAGGTAAGTTAGATTTTAATCCAATGACGGATAGTTTAACTAATAAGGACGGTGAAGAAGTTATGTTGGCTGACCCAACGGGTGTTGAATTGCCAGCAAAAGGATTTGACGTTGAAGATAATGGATACCAAGCACCTGCCGAGGATGGTTCGGGAGTAGAAGTAATTGTTAGTCCAACTTCTGAAAGACTACAATTATTAACACCTTTTTCTCCTTGGGATGGTAAAAATATTATTGGAGCTAAACTATTAGTTAAAGCACACGGTAAATGTACTACAGATCATATTTCAATGGCTGGGCCATGGTTAAAGTATAGAGGACATTTAGATAATATTTCAAATAACTGTTTAATTGGTGCAATTAACGCATTTGGCGGAGAAGCTAACCGTGTTAAAAATCAACTTTCGGGTGAATTTGGAGCGGTTCCAGATACTGCAAGAGCATATAAAGCTGCTGGTGTTGCATCAGTTGTTGTTGGTGATCACAATTATGGGGAAGGTTCTTCACGTGAGCATGCTGCAATGGAGCCACGTCACTTAGGGGTTATGGCAGTTATTGTTAAATCTTTTGCTCGTATTCATGAAACTAACTTGAAAAAACAAGGGATGTTAGGTTTAACTTTTGCAAACGAAGCTGACTATGATAAAATTCAGGAGGATGATACTTTCAACTTTACTGATTTAGCAGCCTTTGCTCCAGATAAGCAATTAACTCTAGAGGTTGTTCATGCAGATGGCTCTACTGATACAATTATGTTGAATCATACTTATAATGATTCTCAAATTGATTGGTTCAAAGCAGGATCAGCTCTTAATTTCTTGAAAAAGGGATAGTTCAAAATAAGAATATAATTAGTTGAAGCGGCCTTCCAATAGGGGAGGTCGCTTTCTTTTTTGTATATATTTAGAGGGGTGTTAATAAGGGATGCTTGATGGTTAAACCATGCAAGTTCATGAATTGATATCTTCTTAGATATTGATTCATAAAGTTTTGAAAATCCGAGAATAGAAACTTTTACAAAACTTTGTCGTAAACATTGCTATCATGGCTAAATTATTATTATTCGAATCCGGAAGCACAAAAACCACCTTATTGGTGCAGGAGTGTCTTGGAGAAAAGAATAATGATGTTGGAAATGAGGTTCAAGAATTCAATCTTTCAGGTTATAATCCTAATCGAGAAAGTAAAGCATTTTTACAAGAATTAAAAACCATTACTATCCACAAAGAGGACAAGGTTTTCTTTTATGGAAGTGGTTTAGGAACTGAAATTAAGAAAACCGAACTCATTAATACCTTTCAAGAATATTTTGAAGTTGAAGTAACTGTATTTGATGATATTTTAGGATCAGCACGAGCACTTTATAATAAAGAAAGCGGAGTGTTTGCCATTTTAGGAACAGGCGGAGTTGCTGGTTATTATAATGGAGAGAGTGTTACTGATAGAAATGGAGGGTACGGTTATTTAATTGATGACTTGGGTGGAGGATATGAATTAGGTAAAAGAGTTGTGTCGGCTTGGTTGAATGGGGAACTGCCTGAAGCCTTGCAAACTGAAATCGCAGCTCTTTTTCAATCGAATAGAGAAAATTTTACAAGCACTTATTATTCTGATCCTAAATTAGGATATAGTTCAGCAGGATTACAAAAAATTGCAAATACAGTACAGTTAGCGGCAGCTTATCGCAATCATGAAACTGTTCAAATGTTAATATCAAATTATTTTACTGAATTTTTCAAGCGTCATTTAATGCCGCTTTATAAAGAAGGTACAAAACGTGAATTAAAATTGAGTGGAACATTGGCTCAAGTTTATCTGGAACCCATCCAAAAAGTTGCTACACAATTTGGTTTATTGGTGAAAGATATCTTGCGTTATCCAGCTATTAAATTGCTTGAATATCACCAATCTGATATTTGCGTAAACAAATAAGAGTAAAAAATGAAGATTAAATAGAAGAAATAGTCTGCGCTTTTAATGTACTGGTCTAGTTTATTTCTGGATTAGTAGAAAAAGCAGCAAGAGATTAATTTAAAATTGTCATATTGTCACCGAAAACCACGATAACACATGGAACCATTGTACATAACCGAAACGCCTAAAACCCCAGGAATTAATTTTAATCCTCAACAAGGCATTTTCAGCATTAAAGGAAAATCAATTCCAGATGATGCTGAAGAGT
The DNA here is from genome assembly GCA_937136425.1 of uncultured Crocinitomix sp. GTDB lineage: Bacteria > Bacteroidota > Bacteroidia > Flavobacteriales_D > Crocinitomicaceae > Crocinitomix. Next base: position 4,293 of record CAKZON010000054.1, on the reverse strand, counting down.
TTTACAGTGCAGTATTAGAATGGTTTGACGATTATCTTGTTCGTCCAAATTCTGAAACTCAAGTGTCTATTGATTTGGAGTATTTCAATATTTCATCTTCTAAAAGATTATTGTTTTTATTATACAAACTGAATGATTTGCATGCAAGTCAAAACAACGTTCGTATTAAATGGATGTATAATGAAGATGATGAGGATATGTTTGAAGTAGGGCAGGACTATGCTTTTATGGTAAAAGTTCCGTTTGACTTTGTTAGTTATTCTTTAGATGAAGTAATCTTAGCCTCATAAAAAAAGAATCATTTTCTACTCCTTTTAGTCCATTTTGCATCTGTTAAAAAAACTTAACAATTAAGCTTAATACCAAATTCCATGTCAAAGACAATCTTTATTTGAGATATTGTTCTTACTTTCGCGGATTAATAGTAAATAATTATGGAAAATAAAGGAAATTCATTAGCTAAAATATCATTAGGTATTAATGTTGCACTAATCATTGCGGTTATTATTTTATTTGTAAAGATGCCAAGTGGTGCAGGTTCTGACGAAACTGCAGATGTAAATGATTCAACAAGTACTGTTGATCCAGTTATACCAGATGATGGCACAATGAGGATTTGTTATTTTCAAGCAGATTCATTGAATAACCTTGAAATGATGGCTGAGTTGGAAGCATTAGGAGAAGATGCTCAAAAAAATGCTGAGTCAAAAATGCGTGGTAAAGAAAATGAAATTCAAAGATGGCAAGAGAGTTGGGGAGATCCTTCAAAACTTTTACCTTCTGAATTAAGACGTTACCAAGAAGAGGCAATGAAAAAAGAGCAAGAAATTGGAATGTTCCAACAACAAGTTCAAATGGAACTAGCAATGGAGCAAGAAAATTTAATGCTTAAGTTAATTACAAGAGTTTCAGATGCATCTAAAACCTTTGCAGAAGAAAATGGATATGACTTTGTACTTTCTTACCAAAAAGGTCAAAATGTATACTATGGTTCGCCTAACTTTGATGTAACAGCGCAATTAGTAAACCTGATTAATGAAGAGTACAGAATGAATCAAGTTTCTTTGACTGAAGGTGAGGGTACTGAAGGAGCTGAGGACGCAGGAGAATAAGAAGAATAAATGCTCATAGCACAGAGAACCAAAGAGAATAATATCGCGGAGCATATTGTTTATATGTTTCAGGTAGAAGATTTAATTCGTGCAAATAATCACGATTTAGATAAGATTACAACCACTGTCATTCAACCACTTGTTGCAGACGAAGCCATGGCACAGCAATATGCTGATTGGTATGCAGGGCTCATAAAAAAAATGAGGCAAGAGCGGGTGCAAGAGAAAGGACATGTTTCTGATATCAATGAAATTTTAATGGAATTGCTGCTTTTGCACAATACTTTGATTAACATTAGTCGAGAAAAACGCTATTTAGAAGCGTTTGAGGTTGCTTTGCCCATTTTAAAAGACTTCCAACATAAAAGTAATGGCGGCGACTTAAATTTGATTGAGGTTGGTTTTAATGCCCTTTATGGAAAAATGATATTGAAACTAAGAGGTACTGAAATTAGCACGGCTTCAGAAGAAGGTTTTCAGGCCATTTCGCAACTACTAGGTATGCTTGCTCATTTTTATAAAAAAATGAAGCAAGGTGATTTGAACTTTACAAATAATTAAACAAAGCCCAATTCATTAACTGCCGCAGTTTTTATGGTTGATACCCAATTAACCGTTTGTAACTGTTAGCTATTTTAACTTATATAATTAAAATTATTTTTTGAATGCTCAGAATAGGTCATTCAAATAAGTAGTTCGTTATACTATTAGTTACTTTAATTCGTTAAACTCCGCGTAAAAAAAATTATGTCATTTGTTGATATTGTTTGTTCTTAATCTAAAACCATACATTATGGAAACTAAAGGAAATAATTATATGAAAATTCTTGTCGGAATTAATATTGTCTTAATTCTTCTTTTAGTGAGAGCTGAGTTAAGCATGGGGATAGATCAATTCTTCAATATGAAAGATTTCTCTATGTTTAAGCATTCAAATGATTTAAGCAATGAGAATAACAGTTTTGCGGCAGATGATAAAACAATGAGGATTTGCTATTTTCAAGCTGATTCTATAGGAGGGTTAGAAGTAATGTCAGATTTGAAAGAGCTAGGAGCAGAGGCTCAGAAGAAAGCAGAATCAAAAATGCGAAGTAAAGAGAGAGAGATTCAAAGGTGGCAAGAGAGTTGGGGAGATCTATCAAGACTTTTACCCGCGGAGTTAAGGCAATATCAAAATGAAGCACAAATAAAAGAGCAAGAAATTTCAAGGTTTCAACAACAAGTTCAAAATGAACTAGCAAAGTCTCAAGAAGAATTATTGCTTAAAATGGTTGAGCGAGTTTCTGAAGTGTCTAAAATATTTGCTGAAGAAAATGATTACGATTATGTGTTTTCTTACCAAGCAGGTCAAAACCTATATTACGGCTCACCAACACATGACGTTACTGCTGAACTGATTGGTATAATGAAGGAGAAATATAAATAAAGTATTAAAAGAAGAATCAATTGAATTAACGTTATTGTCAAGATAAGAGGTTGTGTATGAGTTAGTGCTCATTTTTTTTCTCTCGGAATGATTTTTGATGAATATTTGAGAACCAAGTTAATTTTTGTAAGTGATAATTGATAACTTCGTAACAAGCATAAGTAGTTAAATTTGATTAACAGAATTCTATATTATTGTATTGTGCGCCCAATGTCCTATATGCCATTTGGTCTCATATATCTGTTTTCGCACTTTTTTTACTTTTTTATTTTCTACGTTTTCCCGTACCGAAAAAAAGTAGTTCTGGCCAATTTGGCAAAGTCTTTTCCTGAAAAAGATAAAAAAGAACGAACTAAAGTTGCAAAAGAATTCTACCGTTATCTTACTTTTTTATTGGCTGAATCAATTAAGAACTTGACAATCTCGGAAGAGTCTCTTCGTAAAAGAATGATCGTACGCAATCCAGAAATGATGGATCGACTTTATGAAGAGGGGAGAGATGTTTTGTTATTGTCATCTCATTATCATAATTGGGAAATGCTAATTACTGCACAAAATTTGGTTTTTAAACATCAAGCTATTGGCATTGGAATGCCAATGTCCAATAAGTTTTGGGATAAAAAAATTAATGAAAGACGTGAGCGTTTCGGAATGAAAGTCGTTAATGCCAATAATTATAAAAAAGTATTATCAGAACAAACTGCAGAGCCAACGGCAACTTTAATTTTAGGAGATCAATCTCCAGGAAAAGATGAGAATTGTTATTGGGTCGATTTTTTAAACCAAAAAACAGCATTTTATTTTGGAGCAGAAATTTTAGCAAATCAAACAGGTGCTGCGGTGGTTTATGCTGTTATTCATTTGGTAAAAAGAGGGCATTACGAAATTGAGCTTAAAGAGGTGTCTATAAACCCATCTTCAGCCCCATATGGGGAAATTACAAGTGATTATATCAGCTTTCTTGAGGAAGATATTCAGGATAAGCCGTCTGCTTGGTTATGGTCACATAAGCGTTGGAAAAAGCAAATTCCTGAAAACCTTGCAGAAATGCAAAGTGCACATGAGGAACGTTTTTTGAAACGATTCGGAAAAAGGTAAATAATAGCTCAAGTTTGAGCAATCTTAATACCGCAATAAATTGAAATTATTTAGGAAATCTTGAAGAACGAATTACACGCTTAATTTGCTCTAAATGGCGCTCATTATGAAATGCCGTAAAAATAAAAGCATCCCCAAGATTTAGTTTAACCACAGGTCTAAGTGATAATGGGCATTTAGTTTTACGCAAATTAATTTGTGCGCCTTCTTGCAGCACAGCATTAAAGTCTTTTACATGTTCTAAATACTCATCAACAACATTTTCTAAAGACAAAGACTTATTAATAAGTGGATTATATTCTTTTGTTGATTTTAATTTAGACCCTCGCTTATTTACCGATTATAACCAGATTAAGTTTGAGTTAGTCGGAAATGCTTCAATGTCATGCAGCAATCCAAGCGACAGCAGTATTTGGGCTGAAATTAGCTCCAAAAGTTTCATTTTACTATCAACTAAAAAAACTAAGATAAATAATGACTTAAGTTTATTACCAGCGCCATTTTTTGATTCAAGAGATATGGGGGACTTAACGCTACCTATGGTATTTAGTCAGGAACTTGATATTAATGAAATCAAAGCTGCAGGTATAGCCTCATCATATTTTGGTTCATTATCTGAATGGCGCGGTTCAAGTTTTCCAATGATTGATAATGCAC
>CAKZON010000053.1 GCA_937136425.1 uncultured Crocinitomix sp. | reverse complement strand
AACATAGTTGCTAAGTTCTTCTAAAAGTGGCTGATAATAATTGTAAGGGTTCTCTGGAAGAGAGATTCCCGAAATATCAATGCGTCCGTTGTCGAAATCGGCTGCAATTCTTGGGCATCTTTTGTCTCCTTCAATTAAAAATGGCATATGGTAATCCTTTGGTTCAAATATAGCACTTTTTCTATTAATCTTTAAAAAATACTAAGTTATACCGCTAAAATTGTCATTCAACGAAATTAATTCGATTTTTGAGCTTTCAATTCTGCCATCTTTTTTTTCAGTGGTTCGCCTTTTAATTGAACACCTTCCCAATACAATTTAAAAGCAGTTTGCTTACCTGTTTCGTCATAAACAATTTGATAACCGTGTTTCACGGCATATTTATAACGCTCAATCATTGCAATTTTACCGGTTGGATGATAATGTTTTATATCACCATGTTTGTTACCGTCTACGTAGTTACCTTCCTCGGCTATGCTAGAATTTGGATGATATTTTTTGTATTCGCCATGTTGTATTCCACCTTTCCAGTATGAATATTCCATAACTTTATATTGACCATTAGTTGGCTCATAAAAAACAACACGTTGGCCATCTAACTTTCCTTTCTTATAATCTTCTTGGTAGCTTATGATTCCTCTATCATCATATTGCACCCAAGTACTGTCTTTTTCTTTGTTGATGTATTTACCACGCGCCATTAAATATCCAGACTCGTGATACATTTTTGCATAACTAGTTTTTCCGTCCTTCCAAAAATCCATAATGATTTTTGTTTTTCCAGATTCATAGTAGTATACAAACTGTCCTACAGGTTTATCATCTTTAAACTGTCCTACATAAACAAAAGCCGTGCTGGTTTCATAGGGCTTCTTCCAAACCCCTTGTTTACGTCCTTGAGCGTCCTTTTGATTCACTTGTGAAAAGGCACCAATTGATGCAAAAGCGAATAGTAGAATGAAATATTTTAGTGTTCCGTTCATCTTAATGAATTAGTTCTTGTGAAACCTGATACAAATTTTCAAAAATATAATCAGCTTTCGTCGATACGTTACTAGTATTTTTTAACATCACTGTTTTCATTCCCAATTTCATACCAAACTCAATATCGCTCTCAGAATCTCCTACCATTATCGATTTATTAAAGTCAATTTCAGGATAATCAAGTTTTGCTTGGAGTCCCATTCCAGTACCTGGTTTTCTGTAATTGCTGTTTTCACTTCTTAATTGTGGTGCAAAATAAAATTTATCAATTCTTCCACCGGCAGTTTTAATAACTTCTTCAATAAAGCCATGAATTAATGAAAGGTCATCAGTTGTCATCATTCCACGACCAATACCCTGCTGATTTGTGACTACCACAATTCTGCCAAACAATTCGGAAAATCGTTGCACGGCTAGCGGTACTTTATCAATTATACGTAGCTCATTCAATTGCTTCACATAGTCGTCAATTAGCCGCTCGTTGATTACACCGTCGCGGTCTAAAAATAAGGTCCAAGTAGAATCTATTTTAATTTTTTTGTTGGGCATGTTGTCTTGTTTTATTCGTCCTGTTTTTAGATCGTTTTCAAATTGGTAGTAATCAGTTGGGATTCCAATGTCTTTAAAATAGGCGTCAAAAACATTACCATATAATTTTTCGTTGCCAGCAATAGCGGTCAAGTATTCGGATTCAAAAGAAAAAGGAGTATTTGCGTTAAAATTATTTAAAGCATTTTTTGCTAAGCAATAAACACCCCCATTAATTATTGCTTTTGTTCCGACTTGTTTTTCATGGAAGGCTTGAATTGCTCCTGATTTGCTTAGCGCGATACTTCCATAACGACTACCATCTTCAGCTTGTTTAAGTGCTATAGTGCACTCGGCGTTTTGCTTTAAATGTAGCTTTGCAATTTCTTTTAGCGGAACGTTAAATAGGGTGTCTCCATTTAAAACGAAGCAACTATTTTCTGTTATTTTTTGCAAGGCTAATTTAATTGCTCCACCTGTACCTAGCTGCGTTTCTTCTACAGAATAAATGAGCGAAATGTTTTTGTAGCTGTCTCCAAATTGCTCATGAATAAGTTCCCATTTATAGCCAACTGCCAGTATTACTTTTTCTATCCCATTATTATTGAGGTAATCTAAAAGATATTTTAAGAAAGGTGCATTATTGATAGGAGCAAGAGGTTTAGGAAATTCACCAATTACATCTCTTAAACGAGTGCCAAGACCACCTGCTAATACAATGACTTCCTTTATTTGAGGTTCCTTATTCATGAATGGTCCAAGTCGTTAATCCTGCAAAACAAAATTCAAAGTGTTTAATTTCACCATTAAAGGTGTGCAATTGTTTTATAACATTTGTACGGTCAGCATCATTAACATAAAAAATCATAAATCCGCCACCACCTGCACCTGATATTTTTCCTCCTACCGCTCCAGCTTCCATGGCTGTATTATATATGGTATCAATAACAGGGTTTGAAATACCATCTGCCATCATTTTTTTATGACGCCAACTTGTATTTAATATTTGCCCAATGGCTTTTAAATCACCATTTATTAGAGCATCTTTCATTGCAAATGCTTGTTCTTTTAACAAGTGCATTGCATTGATTGGTTTTGATTGTTTTTTCTGAACATTTTCGGCTTGAATCAAAATGATTTTAGAAGATTCTCTGCTTGTTTTGGTGTAAAAAAGCAAGAGGTTAACCTCTAATTCATTTACCAAAGCCTTGCTAATATCTAAGGGGTGAACAATAACTTCGTTATTTGCGCCAAACTTTAAAAAATTAATTCCTCCAAATACTGCAGCATATTGATCTTGTTTACCACCTGCCATATTTAAATCTTCTCTTTCTATTGAAAAGGCTAGGCGCGCAATTTCATATTCTGTTAAATCAAGTTGCAGCCATTCAATAAATGCTCCTAAAATTGAAACCACTAAAGTGGAAGAGGTTCCTAATCCAGAACCTGAAGGCACATCCATTTTGGTTGTGAGTTCAAATGAAAGTGGTTTGTTTGTGAAAGTTTTTACTATTCGATTGTAAACGCCTTTTTGCAGATCTAGCTCGCCATTAATTTCTAATTCATTTGTTGCGTCTAGCGTAAATTCCTTGTCTAAATCGGTTGCTCTAAGGATAATTTTTCCGTCAGATCGAGGAACCAATGTGGTGTGCGCATATAAGTTTACAGTTGCATTTAGAATTGCTCCTCCATACTCGTCAGAATAAGGACTAACGTCTGTGCCGCCTCCGGCCAAACCCAATCTAAAAGGAGCTTTACTACGTACAATCATGTATTTTTTTTAATCGTCTTAAAGTTAAAGAATTCACTGTAATAGGGTTAGAATTGATCTAGATTATCACATAAAACAGACCATTCAAATCGTTTTTTCTCTTCAGTGATTCCTTTTTTATATTCTTCCAGCTGTTTAGGTGCGGACATTTGAGTCATGGCTTCAATAATAGCGTCATTATTTCCTGGCGGAACAACCCTACCAACAATGTTATCTTTAACCATGGTTGCTAAATCTCCCACATTAGTTACAAGAATTGGTAATTCCATTGAATACGCAATTTGCGTAACCCCGCTTTGCGTTGCTGTGCGGTAAGTTAATGCTAGAAAATCGGCTGCAGAAAAGTAGTGTTTAACTTCATTGTCAGGAATGAATAGATCAAATCGAATGATTTTATCATTCAAATTAAGTTCATCTATTATCGTTTGGTAGTTTGACCAATCGTCATAACACTCTCCAACAACTAATAAACGGTGATTAGGATGTGATGCAGAAAAATCTTTAAATGCTTTAATTAGAAGGTCTACTCCTTTGTATTTTCGTACAAGTCCGAATGATAAAATATAGTTGAGGTTAGGATCAAGGTTAAGTTGTTTGCACGCTTCTGTTTTGTCCATAGGTTCACCATAAATATCGAAAAGTGGATGTGGTGAATAGGTAATCTTATTTTTAATCTGAAATTTATCTTGCAGTTCCTTAATTCCTTTCTTTGACATGACTAAAAAACCATCTAGTTTTTTATAGAAATATTTAGAAAGGCTCTTGTCTCCGAATCTAGATTCATGTGGAGAAACATTGTCAATTAAACCTACGAATTTTGTTTTCCCGTTTTTTGCAAAGCGAACAATTGAGCCTAAGCATGGGCCCAAAAAAGGCAACCAATATCTTATGATTACTTTTTTTGCATTCGCCTTTTTTAATTGTCGGCCTACTTTTATCCAGTTAAAAGGGTTAACGGAGGATATTTTGCGGTGTATTGTGATACCGGCTGGCGCCTTATGTTTTGCTAAGTCTAAATATTGGCTTTTTCCTGGGAAAATAACTTTTGGATAAAGCATTTTATACGTCCAAACTTCAACTTCTTCACCTCTGTCGGTGTATTCTTTCGCAAGACGATCAGTAGTGGCAGCAATTCCTCCGCGGTAAGGGAAAGCGGGAGAGATGATAATTATTTTCTCAGAGGTATTGGCTGAACTGCTCAAGATTAGATTTCTTTTTCAATCAAATAATTATTTCGCGTAGTCGAATTTCTTCCAATCAATTCAGCAATAAAACCTGCCAAGAATAATTGAGTCCCTAAAATAATAAATGTGAGCGCTAGATAGAACTCGGCTCTATCAGCAATTAAACGCGAATCCGTGTCAATAAAAAGTTTAAATATTCCTAGCCAAATTGTTAAGCAAACGCCTAAGAAAAAGAATAGTGAACCAATTAAACCGAAAAAATGCATGGGTTTTTTACCAAACCGAGTAATGAACGTGATTGTAAACATGTCCAAAAAACCATTAACGAATCTGTTCAAACCAAACTTTGTTACGCCATACTTTCGTTCTTGGTGTATAACAACTTTTTCTCCAATATTTCCGAAACCTGCTGCTTTCGCAATAACAGGAATATAGCGGTGCATTTCTCCAAAAATTTCAATTGATTTAACAACCTCTTTTCTGTAAGCCTTCAATCCGCAGTTCATGTCGTGCAACTTAATGCCACTCATCATTCGGTTTACACCATTGTATATTTTTGTAGGAATCGTTTTTGACAAAGGATCATATCTTTTTTTCTTCCAACCTGAAACTAAGTCAAATTTATCCTCAATAATCATACGATATAACTCAGGAATTTCATCAGGACTGTCCTGTAGGTCTGCGTCCATGGTTATAACAACCTCACCTTTGGTAGCTTGAAAACCAACATGCAATGCAGCCGATTTACCGTAATTACGTTGGAATTTAATACCTCTTACAGAGGTGTTTTGTTCTTGTAGTTTTTCGATACATTCCCAAGATTGATCCGTACTACCATCATTCACAAATAAAATTTCGTAAGTGAATGCATTTTCGGTCATTACTTTAACAATCCAATCATGTAATTCTGGAAGTGATTCATCCTCGTTATATAACGGGACAACTATGCTGATATCAATCTTTTCGTTCTCGCTCATGTAGATAGCCCCCAAATATAAAGAATTATCAAGTTCTTGCGAATTTAAAGTATGTTAAAATGAGTCGAAAATTGAATAATCTAATTAAGAGTTTCGGTTTTCAAGTCCATTAAGACAGTAAATGCCTTACTAACTGTTTTCGTATCGACTACTATAGTAAACTCATTCGTAGTTGAAATAACCTCTGCTAGATTAATTCCTTCCCAAGCTAATTTCTTAAGTAGATAATAATATACACCTGAAATTTCAGAGTTAACTGGAGGTAATTTCATGGTGATTGAAGAAAGGTCAGACGACTCAGAAATAAGTTGTGATTGATTAAAGATACTTGTTATTTGCCCCTTAAATTGTTCGTTTGTAATGATGGTAGTTTCTGCTACACCTCTTGATACGGTATAGAAATTGTCACTTATATCTTTAATTTGAGTTAAGAATTTGGCTTGATCTTGCGATATACCCACATAATTATTAAAGGTGCTTTTAACTAAATTGCTTCTTACAATTAAGTCACCTAAGTCTGCCATAAAGTTTTTAATGCGGCGCTCTATTTTTTGATTTGTTCCAGGCGGCATTCTCTTTATAGCCATAATAATGGCACTGTCTGAAACTTCTTTACCTGTTACTTTTGAAATTTCAGGGTTTAGCTTTCGTGCCAATGAACTGATATTAATTAAACCTTCAGAAATGGCTTCTTGAATAAATGGAGATTGATTAATCAACCGTTCGATAACTTTACTGAGTCTATCCATGTTAAAAATAAAACAAAACGTTAAAAATATAATACAAATATAATTAAAATAACAATCATATTGACTTATATCTTAAATTTGATAAAAAAAATTGATAATAATGGAAAATACACCTTTTTATTTTTATGACCTGAACGTTTTAGAAGATACGTTGAACGCTGTGCTAAATAGCACGAAATCAGACAACTTCCACATTCATTATGCGGTAAAGGCAAATAACAATAAGAAGATATTAGAAAAAATTGCAGCAAAAGGCTTGGGTTCTGATTGTGTGAGCGGATGGGAGATTGAAGCATCAATTAAAGCTGGTTTTAGCCCAAAATCAATTGCTTTTGCAGGAGTTGGAAAAACAGATGATGAGATTGCAATTGCATTGACAAATAGAATTGGTATGATTCACTGTGAGAGTTTGGAGGAGATTTTAGTTATAAATGAAATGGCTGAGGCAATGAACTATATTCCGCGTGTTGCATTGCGCCTAAACCCTAATGTTAATCCACTAACACATGAGAAAATTTCTACAGGATTATCAGAAAATAAATTTGGATTAACCGTATTAGAATTTGCTGAATTAGTCACGTTGATGCCAACCTTGAATCATATTAATATTGTGGGGTTACATTTTCATATTGGTTCACAAATAACAGAAATGAATGTTTTTGAACAGTTATGTGAACGGATTAACGAAATTGTTCCACAATTTGAAAATACAATTGGAAAATTAGAATACTTGAATGTTGGAGGAGGCTTAGGCGTAAATTATGAAAACCCAGATGAAGGGATAATTCCTGCGTTTGAAGACTACTTTGATACATTCAGATGGGGATTGCGCAAGTTGAATGTGCCAATTCACTTTGAACTTGGTCGATCTATTGTAGCGCAATGTGGCAGTTTGCGAACAAAAGTGCTTTATGTGAAAAAATCAAATGATAAAAACTTTGCTGTACTTGACGCGGGAATGACTGAATTAATGCGACCTGCATTATATGGTGCAAAGCACAAAATTGAAAAATTGAACCATATTGAAGAGATGTTTAGTGAATTAGCCTATGATATTGTTGGGCCAATATGTGAGTCTAGCGATAGTTTTGGTACTGGAGTAATTTTACCTGAACTTAAAAGAGGAGATATTTTAACTATTCGCTCTTGTGGTGCTTATGCAGAGTCAATGTCTTTACGTTACAATGGAAGGCAAGAGGTTGGCAACAATTTAAAAAGACAAGTAAATACGAGTTTACGAATTGCTAGGACGGCGTAGTTGTTTCTAGAATTTTATTCAACTTTACAAGTTCATGCTGGCCTCTGCTTGTCAAGCCAGCAGAAACTTGTTCCTTAACCAAAATTTCAATTTGGAAAATAACTTCTTGCGTTAGCTCAGGATACTTTGCACAGATTTTGCGTAAGGAGGTCATTGAAAAAGCTTTGATTGCAATAGCTGTATCTATACTTTTAAGATAATTCATAGCGATATCAAATAGATCTCCCTCAATTTCTTCAGGAATTTCGATAAACTGAAAAATGCGCATTGTATTTCGTTTAACGGCGTCTACTGGATCAGATTTTAAATAACCGATTAAATCAATCAAGTAAGGTTTAATTAGGCGCGGTTGTTTTTCTGCAATGACTC
>CAKZON010000052.1 GCA_937136425.1 uncultured Crocinitomix sp. | reverse complement strand
TGAAGGTTGCCATTTCATCCTTACGCTTTGGCGCAACAGATTATCTGCTAAAAGATATTGATGACAACGAAAAAAAGCTCAATGAGATAATACAAGATTGTGCGCAAATTTCAAAAGTACGCGCAAAAGTTCAAGGCAAAATGAAAAGAAAACTATTCTCTTTCTTTTTTTAAACATTAACCCATAGCACAAATTTTATGCACTACACTACCCTATGTTTGCTTCTATTGATCACCTCTTGTAAGAGCATCAATATTTTTCAACCAAACAATATAAACGACAAAGACAGCACTTCTTTTGAAATGCTTAGCCAAAATTATGAACATGTTTTAGCTCCAGATGACAAACTTTCATTGAGTATTTGGAACCATGATGATTTAAGCATTGGATCTGTTTACAGCATTTACAATACTAACGAGTCATTTGGAAAATGGATTTTAATAGAGCCCGATTCTACGGCCGCCATTCCTTATAGTGGTCCACTAAAAATTGCTGGTTTAACATTAAATGAGGCAGAAACTTTAATTGCTGAAAAACTAGCCGAGTATGTTAAAACGCCAATCGTTGAATTGCGCGTTTTAAATCGAGAAGTCACCATTTTAGGCGAAATAAATGCGCCAGGAAACTATTTACTCGAAAAAGAACTAAATACACTTGTGGCTTACATTGGTAAAGCACAAGGCTTAAATTTTTATGCAGACGCAAAAAAAATTCAAATCATTAGAAATGAAGTTTCTTATGAAGTGGATTTGACTTCCTTAAACGACTTCCACAACAAAAACATTTACTTACAGTCGCGTGACATTATTTACGTTCCGTCAAAAAAAGGTAAAAAACTGGATATGAAAGCTCCAGTACTTATTCCATTTGCGTCCTTATTAACTTCTATCGGAGTTCTAATCTCTGTCCTTTCTAAATAAGTTGCTATGAAAGAAATGCAAAGAATAAAACGAATTATTATACCGCTTTTAAAAGGCTTGCCCATAATTGCAGTAACATTAATAATCAGCCTTTTTATTGCTCAAAAAGCAATACAGTATAGTGTGCCTATGTTTCAAAGTATGGCAAAAATCAAATTGGATGATAGAAAGTATGGCATGTCTGGCAATAATTTATACGACGATTTTGATGTTTTTTCATCAGAAAATAAAATTGAAACAGAAGCTGAAATTCTAAAGTCTCCATTACTTATTGGAAAAACTATTGATGCCATGCAATTGGATGTAATGGTTACACGGCTAGGAATGATCAAAGAAACGGTTTTATTTCATGATAATCCATTCCTATTTGAATACGATTCAGAAAACTCTGAACTCTACAATGAAAAATTCTTATTAATCGTCAGTGAAAATCGTTTTATTATTCAAAATCAAGAAGAACAGCAAATAGCAGCATCTAATTTTGGAGAAGCATTCAATTTATTAAATGAAACTATTACAATTCACAGAAACTTACTGCTGCTTAACGAGAAAAACATTGACACAGATGGACGCTATCAGTTCGAAATTAAATCGAGAGATGCTTGGATCAATTATTTAAACGGACTTTTAGATGTTAAGGCTATAGACAAAGAAATTCCTGTTTTAAGGGTTGTTGTAAAATCAGAAAACGCACAATTTTCTGCTGATTTTGCCAATAAACTTTGTGAGGTTTATGTAGAGGATTATATCTATACAAAATCAATTGCTGCTACAAAAACACTTTCATTTATTGATGAACGAATGGTTGATTTAAGATCTGTCTTATCCAATTCTGAAAACAGTTTAGAGCAATACAAAATTGACAATAAAGTAGTCAACACATTACAAGAAACAGAAACAGGACTCAGAGAAATGTCTAAGCTGCAATTGCAATTGATTAACCTTGAAATGGAAGAGGAATCAATTATAGAATTGGATACCTATATGACTGAAGGTAAATACTACGAAGAAACTGCCATCAATTTTGGATTTGGAGATTTGGTATTGACAGAGTTAGTTAAAAAATTAAAGCTTTATACAGATCAAAAAAGAGATTTATTAATGAAGTATACGCTGAATGATGCGAGAGTAATTAATGTTCAGGAAAAAATCAACGATATAGAAGCTTACATTAAAGAAGCTATACATCAAAACAAAATAAACATTCAGACAAAACGCGCAGAAATTGAGTCTAGTTTAAATGCAATGCGTTCGCAATTTGATGATATTCCTACCCGCGAAAAAGAGATGCGTGTTTTGGAGCGAGAATTTCAAATTAACGAGTCGGTATATACTTTTTTGGCACAAAAAAAATTAGAAGCCCAAATAGCTTCGTCAGCCCTAATGTCATTTCATAGAGTTATACAACCTGCAACAGCTTCTGCAGATCCTGTTTCTCCGAATAAAGTCTTAATTACGTTTGTATGCGGTTTTCTAGGACTTTTAGCTGGAATTCTTATTGTATTCGGTGGGAAAATGATTCGCGGAAAAATTTTAAACAAATCAGACATTGAAAAACTAACCTCTACTCCTGTAATTGGAGTATTGACTAAAGCTAAAAAAGGACAAATAAAAACACATGAATTTGTCACTTTAGCCACAGCTTTAAGTTTGCAACATTCAGGAGACAAACAAACTATTGTAGTTACTTCCTCCACAAGAGCAGAAGGCAAAACATTTATTGCAAAAAACCTGGCAGAAACTTATACTCAAATGGGCTTTTCTGTTGCTTTAATTGACATTAATTTTTTTAACCCAAGTTTTAACAGTGTATATGATTATTTGTTAGAAGATTTGGTAAAGAACAATCAATTATCTGCTATTAGTCCTTTGTTAAATGGCGTTACCAAAATTGGGATTTCAAACAAAACGGAAAACCCAACCTTAATTTTGGCCCACAAGCAAATGGCAGAAACTATGGCTAAAATTAAATCTTTGTTTGACTATGTCATTTTAGACACACCAGGTGCAGTTATTTCTATTGATGCTCTTTGCATGTTGCAATATGCTGATTTATGTCTTTACACTATTCGCACTAATGTTTCCAAGGCGCAGTACATTCCTAATGTAGACGTAATTCAAGAAGAATTTGGATTTGATAATATGCAAATAATTCTGAACGGGGCGCATAAGTCAACCAATTACTCGGGCAATTTTAATGGCTCGCAATTGCACTATTCAACTGCACCAAAAGGTTTTATTCAAAAAATAAAACATTACATCTCAACCTATTCGAAATGATTGCAAGAATTCGACAAGAAAAAAGTAAAATTTTAGCCCTTACGGATCAAATGATGGTGAGTGGAACCAACTTTGCAATTGGAATTCTAATTACACGTTTTTTAGGAGTTGAAAACTATGGTCGATTTGCTCTTTATTGGATGGTCTTTCTTTTTTTGCAAGGCTTATGCACTGCTTATATTGGTCTACCGGCTCAAGTTCTTTCCAATCAAGCTGAGAATAAGGCAATTTATTTAGAAGAAAACAACCGCCTGGGAAAACTTGTACTACTTGGTTTTTTATTATTGCTTTATCCTTCATTTTTCATTTACAACACCATTGCAGACGCTTCATTTGGATACGGTTATTGGTTATTCCCACTTGTTATTGTGCTTTTTTTAAAACAAGAAATGAACCGAAAGTATTTCTATGCCAAATTAGCAACACATAAAGTAGTTGCCATTGATTTTTTTGCCTACCTCCTGCAAGTTCCAGCACTCGTTTTATTAATAATATTTAGCGAGTTTAATTTAAATTCATTGCTATTAACACTTGCTTGCACAGGTTTAATAAGTCAAGTCGTTTTCACTTTCATAAAAGCACCCGTAAAATCAAGCTTTCAAATGAAAAACTTGCCTATTACTGCTAACTGGGTTTATGCTAAGCATTTAATTTTAACCACAGTTTTGCAATGGTTTTCTGGCAATTTCATTTTGATTACAGCCGGCGGAATTATTGGACTTGCAGCCGTAGGAATCATTCGTGTTTTGCAAAATATAATGGGGGTACTTCATGTCCTTTTCTTAACACTTGAAAATGTGGTACCAGTAAAAGCTTCAATTTTATTGAATAACCACAGTAAAAAGCACATGTTTACCTATTTTAAAAAGGTAGCCTTAGTAACCGGAATTGTATATGGTTTATTGCTACTACTTTTAAAACTCTTCGGTGCTCAAATATTAGAATTATTATATGGTGCAGCATATGCTCAACATACCAATTTACTCGACCTCTTTATTGGGTTGTACATTCTTATTTTTTTAGGAACCTTAGCACAATTAATGCTAAAAACGTTAAAACTTAATTATAGCATTTTCATTGCTTATTTACTCACCGTTTTGTTCGCATTTTTACTAGCACATCCATTACTTGAAGCCTTTGCAATTAAGGGTGTAATTATCGGTTTTGCTATTCTTCAGCTCATCACATTATCTGTTTATTTTTTCACTTTAAAACGCGCCTTATCATGAATAAAAAAATCATTCACATTGCATTAGGAAAAGCAAATCCAGAACGTCCAAATGGCGTCAATAAGGTTGTTAATAGTCTTGTTAGTCACCAAGTGTGTAACGGCTTTAATGCTGAGTTTTGGGGAATTTCGTTCAGTAATAAACATAACTATCCTAATCGAAATTATCGTACCAACCTTTTTATGGACCAACGTTTAAAATTTCGGTTGGACAAAGCATTAGAAGAGGCTATAAACAAACTCAATCCGCAAAAAACAATCTTTCATATACATGGGGCATTTATTCCACAATTTTACACCCTTTCTAGGTTACTAAAAAAAAGAAAAATCCCCTATTTTTTTACTCCGCACGGCGGTTATAACATTAAGGCTTTAAAAAGATCCAAATGGACAAAGTTAATTTACACCGCCTTATTTGAACGCCCACTTGTAAATAAAGCACAAGGTGTACAATTATTGGGTGCGTCTGAATTTGTTGGAGCAAAAAAACACTTTACCAATTCATTTAGTTTAATACCTAATGGCCAAGAATTAAACAAAGAAATTCCAGCGTTGAAAAAAGAAAAAAAATCAATTCTACTAGGATTCATTGGTCGGATAGATATTGAAACGAAGGGGTTAGATATTTTATTAAATGGAATTAGAAAAGCCGCACAACACAATGACATTAAATTGGAAATTGTTGGATCTGGAGGAGAAATAGCAAGCTTAAAGCAAATGGTTGAAAAGTTGGGTTTAAATCAGCATGTCACATTTAAAGGAGCCATTTATGGAGACGATAAATTGACTGTAATTTCAAATTGGGATGCACTTTGCCTTACTTCTCGTAACGAAGGAATTCCAGGGGTGGTTTTAGAAGCTGCAAGTGTTGGTGTTCCTTCCATTGTCAGCAAAGAAACCAACATGGGTAAATATGTTAAAAACTACGCTTCAGGTTGGGTTTTAGAGCAAAATAGCCCTGAATACTTATTTGATGCAATTCAAGAATTAGAATTATCAAAAACAACAGGAGCATATAAAAACTATAAGCACGCCGCACAAACAATGATTCGCAAAGAATTTGATTGGAATTTAATTGCTAAAAAACTAGTAGCAGCATATGATAAGCAATAAGGAACCATATCTTATTCGAAATATAAACACCATTTTAAGTGTTATTCTGTTCATTAAAATTGCGGGTTATTTTTCAATAACTGACGTCAAAATAATTACCCAAATTTTTAAGGTTATTTCACGAGTTGGAATGACAATGCTGGTGTTTTTAATATTGCAGCAACTTAAAAATTATGGATGTGTCAATATTTTAAGGTTAAAAAACACCTTTAATTTATTACTATACGTAGGTTATCTCCTTTTAGGTTTTGCATCTTTCACTTGGTCAACAGACCCTATGTATTCTGCCTTGCAATGGTTTATGACATTTGAAAGCTTTGTATTTGTATACCTTTTTTACATTGTAGTTTACACCATTAACATATTCTATCCACACAAGAAAATTAACTTGGTAAACCTCTTTGTTAAAGCCATCTTTCCAATCATAGTTATCTTTATTATTGGTTCTTTTGTTTTGCCTGATTTCTTTTATAGAGAAATGCGCGGTGGAGAAGAAACAAGACTTGGTGGTTGGATCATGAATCCTAATGAACTAGGTATGCTAGCAAGTATACTCGGCGCACTTAGCTATCTTTATTTAATCGAAAAGAAGGGATTAAAAAAATTATTTCCGCTCATTTCAATTTTTTCAGCATTAACAATTCTTTTACTAACATCAAGCCGTTCATCTTTAATTGGTTTTTTGCTGATAATTGGAGTTCTCATTCTAAAATCAGGTAGTAAAAAGCTAAAAATTGCCATGTTTGCGCTAATGGCTATAGTTGCTCCAATAGCCGTTAAGGTCATTATTTTTAAAGATGGTGGCGGTGTTGAAGAAGTAATGAGCATGACAGGGCGACTCCCTTTTTGGAAGGCTTTATTGAATGAAGGAATTGTTAAAGAGCCCTTTTTCGGTTATGGATTTATGCGAATTAATTACACCGAGTATTTTCAAGGTCTCAACACCTATCCTGGTAAAATGACGCACAATACATTTATGCAAGTTTTAATGAACTTAGGATTTGTAGGATTGTTCATTGCGCTTTTTCAAGTGTTTTTTACGATCAAAAACTATATCAAAGAAAAAACCAGCGACTATTCCACTTTCTTTATCGCCTTGATTATTCCTATCATGATTAATTCATTTACGGAATTTGGAATTTTTGGTGATGCCAACTATGGCATTCTTTTTTGGCAATTTTTAATCTTCTTATTTCTATTTGAAAAAAGAGAGCATCTTACCACTTTGGAAAAAGCCTGGCTGCGTAAATTCAATCAAAAAGCGGTTACTGTAAATAATTGATTTGTCCCAAGTTGGGAAAAACGCCCCAAATGTGGAGAAAGGGCCAACTCAAAAAACACATCCACACCTAACAATCAGCGCGTTACATGAATTGGCACAACTTTTTCAAGGTAATAATCACACTTAAATAAACCATTATGAAGCGTTTTTTAGCCCGATCAATTAAATATTCTGACCTAGAACTAATCACTCAACTTTATGTTGGCCAAAATACTGCTATTCATGTATTTGATCCCAACGGAAAAGTTGATTGGGATTTAGAAGAGGAAAATTCAACAACACAATTTGAAAAAAACATTTTATTCAATTTTGGAGGAGAATTAATTCGCTATAAAGAATTTGAACTCAATGATTTTGATTGCATTATAGATTTCAGTAAAAAAGTTAATGTTGTAAGTTTTAAAACAGAATGCTTGAATTTTATTCAATCTCCGGCTGGTGTTATGAGATATATTTATGAGACAAAAAATCGCAGTTTTAAATTTCTAGACTTTTTACAAACTCCCACTCTACGCTCAAAATTGATCAAATTTGGATTAAAAACATTGCTTCAACTAAGACTCTCTTGGTTATGTAGTCAAAAATTCCATATCCTCTTGAAAGAGACTGCACATTTGCAAACCATTGTAAAAGACTTTGACTACTCAAACTATGCAATTTTCATGGGTACACCAGGTTTTTGGAGAAAGCCCGTTATTCAATTGCAAAAATACGGTGAAGTAACTCACTACATTAAATTTCCTGTTTCAAAGCACACTGCTGTTTTGGTTGGTAAAGAACAAGCCAATATCAATAGAGCTAAAGCTTACCGATTAAATCTCATACAATTACCAACCTTAGAAAAAGCTTCAGAAAAAGGCATTTTAGCACAACGCACCTTTACGAGTCAAAAATTGAAAAGAATTAGTCATATCAACGAACAACTTTTTTTATGTCAAAAAGAACTCGCCATTAAATCAATGAAATATGAAAAAATTGAAGGCACCGCTTTTTATACAGAGGTATTAGATCAACTAAACTTCCTAAACAATCAAACAACTTCAGAACATAGTAAAATTTTGCACTACCTCAATCAACTTAAAAACACTTTTGAGCGAAACAAATATACATCAACGTCCTTAGCGCATGGAGATTTTACTCCATGGAATATTTACCAAAAAGAGAACAAGTTTTACGTTTATGACTGGGAAATGTCCATTGCTGGAGCTCCTCTTTTATATGATATTTTTCACTTTATATATCAATCAGAACTTTTGGTGAATCGAAGTGGACTTAAAGGCGTGCAGCATGAGTTAATTGACTTTTTCAAACAACCTTATATGATTGATTTTGTTGAGCGATTTAGTATTAATGTTGACGCTCATCATCAGCTCTACTTACTGCATGTTATTAGTAAAAACTTGATGCTAATTAGTCAACAGCCCAGTTCTTCTGCAGATCAATCAATATTATTAAATGCATGGAAAAAAGCCTTACTAGAACTGCAATTAGCACCTACAGCAGAGAATTTAAGAACCACTTTTTTAAGAGATCTTGAGCTGTTTTTGAAAGATAAAGCATATGCGGCTTTAAAGTTTAACCTACCCAACTTTCAAAGCTTACCCATTTCTGCTGATTTAGATTTGGCTATTCAAGACGATACATTGATCATTGCGGAACAATTTATATCAGAACATATTTTAGTAAAACGCCACGTAAAAGTTAAAAAGTCGTTCATGTCCACTAGTCAAATACATTTTGGCCACGGCGCATTTTTAAGCATTGACTTTATTTATGATTTTATTCGAAAAGGCGTTCGTTATTTAGACATTAAAGCCGTATTGTTAAATGCCCAGCTTCACAATGGTGTGCGGCGCCCTACTCTCTTCCACGACATAGAATATGCACAGCATTTCTATACATTGAATAACGCCAGCGTCCCACTAAAATATCAGCAAATATTTAGTAGAAAATTGGCAGAAAATGATCAGAAAAATATTTATTTAAACACATTAGAACGGAAATACAAAATTCGCTTCGAAAACTTGTCAGATGCTTTCAGTTATTCTGCACATAAAAAGAAAAAAATTCGAAATTATATCCATAAAAAACACACTCATAGGGGCTTCGTCTCTCTCCAGAAAAGGTTGGTTTATTTGCTAGATATGTTGGTTGATCTTAAGCAAAACAAGGGGTTCATAGTTACCTTTTCTGGAGTTGACGGGGCTGGAAAAACAACCATTATTAACGCTGTAAAAAAGCAACTAGAAGAAAAATACAGAAAAGAAATTGTATTGCTTAGACACCGCCCAGGTTTGCTTCCAATCTTAAGTGCAATCAAACACGGAAGTGCACAAAAAGCAGAACAAAAAGCCTCAGAAACGTTGCCAAGACAGGGACAAAACAAAAGTACATTAAGTTCTTACCTCCGTTTTGCCTATTATTTAACGGACTATTTAATTGGCCAAGTATATGTCTATTTTAAATATGTTTTAAGAGGCAAAGTCGTCATTTATGATCGTTATTATTTTGATTTTATTAATGATGCCAAAAGATCTAACATTCGTTTAAAACGGGAATTTATAAAACGTTTTTTCAGGTTCATTTACAAACCTGACTTCAATTTCTACCTCTACAACGAACCAGCCGTAATTCTTAAACGAAAACAAGAACTAACAGAAAAGGACATTATATCTCTCAATAGTAAGTACGCCTCTCTATTTCTTGAATTAGAAAATAATAGAAAGGGAACCTATCATCAAATCAAAAATGACATACAGTCAGAAACAATTGCAGAAATATTTTCTACAATAAACGAAGTAGCCTAATTATGAAAAATGTATTGATTACCGCATATGCCGTAAATCCTTATAAAGGATCTGAAGACGGAACAGGTTGGAACATTTCTCGTGAGCTGGCCAAAGACAATAAACTGAGTATTGTTACTCGTAAAAATAATAGAGCTGAAATTGAACGCTATTTGGCTGAAAACAATGATCCACTTCACAAAAACATGGCATTTTACTATTATGACTTGCCTTGGTGGATGATGTTTTGGAAAAAAAGAATCGGTGAAAGAGGTTATGTACTCTACTTCTATTTATGGCAGTTGTTTCTACCGTTATTTGTTAAAAGTAAAGGAATAAAATTTGACCTATCACACGCTGTTAATTTTCATAGCGACAGTCATCCACAATTTTTATGGACACTTGGCAAACCTGTTTTTTGGGGACCAATTGGACATCATCCGCCTGTTCCATCCAATTATTTAAATCCTATTTACGGAAGAAAAAATTGGTTTAAAGACAGGCTCTACAACGCTGTGAAGTTTACCATGCGAAATTTTGATCCTTTTTATTATATCTCTAAATGGACAGCCAAACGAATTTTTGTAATCAACTCAGGTGTCAATAACGCCGTGGGAGCAAACAAAAGCAAAATTATAGTGATGCCAGCAGTGGCCAATACCTCTAAACGTGAAATTTCACCAACGTTAAATACAAACAAGTTTAACGTTTTAGCAGTAGGTCGATTTGTGTACATGAAAGGGTTTGATGTGACCATTGCAGCATTTGCAAATTTCTATCATACATTAAATAAAGACGCGCAAAAAAATGTGCAATTAACATTGGTTGGTAAAGGAGAAGAATTGGCACGAATGAAGCGGTTAATTCAAGAAAAAAACATCAGTAACGCCGTGGAAATCATTCACTGGGTTGAAAAAAAGAAAATGGCTCAGATTTATGCCAGTTCTTCTCTTTTTTGTTTTGGATCGCATGAAGGTGCAGGAATGGTTATTCCTGAAGCCTTAAGCTATGGTTTGCCCGTTGTTTGTTTTGATAATTATGGCCCTGGAGAGCTTTGTGACGATTCTTGTGCCATTAAAATACCTTATGGCAACTATAATAATTCAATATTTCAGTTTAGCCAAGCCTTGCATACCTTATACACGAATAAGAAAAAGTACAATCAGTTTTCAATAGCAGCTACACATTACGCCAAAGCCAATTTTCATTGGGCTAAAAAAGCTACAACCATTAATGAAGCATACGCAGCTGTTAGTTAATCCTAAAATTTAAAATCATGAAAAAAATTGCTGTATTTCACCCCAGTAATGAACTATACGGGGCTGACCGAATAATGGTGCTTGCAACTAAAGCAATGGCAACCTATCAACCGGTTATTTATTTACCTAAAAATGGTCCTTTAACAGGTTTTATTAAAAAAGAAATTCCCAATGCAGTAGTCACAATATTAGAGGATATGCCCATCATTAGTCGCGCCATATTTACACCTAAAGGTGTACTTAACACGACTAAAAAATATTTAAAATTTCGGCGCTACTTTTCTAGTGAAATGAAAGTTCATCAATTTGAAAAAATATATGTAAATACATTGGCATGTTCCTTTATTCTTCCTGCATTGCGTTCATTTAAAGTTCCAATTATTACGCATGTTCATGAAATTTTAGAGCATCCGAAAGTAGCAGCCAAAATCACTGCAAAATTAGCTTTTAAGTATAGCCATACTGTTATCAGTGTTTCACAAGCCGTGCAAAATAATTTACATCTTCTTGCTAAAAAAAGAAAAGCAAAAAGTATTGTTGTACACAACGGCATTCCTGCTATTGAATTAAAGATTGCACCTAAAAACAGTGCAATATCATTTTACCTTTTTGGAAGAATAAAACCCGAAAAAGGACAATGGTACCTCATGGAAGCCTTGAAAATAATTCCGAAAATAGAATTAGAAGGAATAACATTTAACCTAGTTGGTGGAACACTAGCTGGCAAAGAACAACTCAAACTAGATTTAGAAAATAAAATTGATTCATATGGTTTAAAAAAGCATGTGCATTTAAAAGGTTTTACGGCAGACATTAGCGAGCCTCTCGCACAGGCAGATGTTTGCTTAATTCCCTCTTTAATGAAAGATCCTTTTCCTACGACAGTTTTAGAAGCAATGTCTGTTGGCAAAGCGATAATAGCAACAGATACTGGTGGAGCAAAGGAAGCAATTAAACACAATGAATCTGGCTTTATCATTCCACCTAACTCTCCCATTGCATTTGCTCAAGTCATTCGAAAACTAATACGGAACCGCATGTTGATTAAAAAAATGGGCGCTAATGCGCAAGACACATTTAATGAAAACTTTACCATTGAGCATTTTAATGACCGCTGGCTCAATGCTGTAACAGCAAAATAAATTTCCCAAAACGGGAACATTTTCTCAAAACGAAGCAACAAGAAACGACATAAAACGACATAAACACCTGTATTAGTGCTACTTAATCAATTTGGCAGCTTTTTAGCATATCATAAACTATAGATGAAAATGATGAATAAAAAAAAGAGAATAGCCATAGTTGGCACGGCAGGAGTACCTGCAAGATATGGAGGATTTGAAACATTGGCTCATAACTTAGTTCGAAACCTTAGTGATAATTATGATATCCATGTATATGCCAGTACTAAAATGTACAAAAAGGAAGAACGCATAAAAGAATGGAATAATGCAAAAATCCATTATATTCCTTTAGGTGCAAATGGCGCTTCCAGCATTCCATACGACACTTTTTCAATGATTCATGCACTTAGCTATGCAGATTATATTATTGTCTTAGGCGTTTCGGCAGGCATTGTTATTCCGTTCATCAAACTATTTACTAAAGCCAAAATCATTGTTAATATAGACGGTTTAGAATGGCGCCGCAATAAATGGAGCAAATGGACACAACGTTTCCTAAAGTATTCTGAAAAGGTTGCCGTTAAATATTCAGATGCGGACATTACAGACAACGAAGCGATAAAGCGTTACACGGCTATTCATTACAAAACTGCTAGTTATTTAATTGCTTATGGAGCAGATCATGTTTCGCACCAAAAACTAAATAAAGCAGACTATAAAAAGTATCCTTTTCTGAGTCGTCCTTATGCGTTTAAAGTTGCCAGAATAGAACCTGAAAACAATATTGAATTAATTCTTGGAGCCTTTGCGCAACTGCCTGCAAAAAACTTAGTTGTTGTAGGTAATTGGAACAATAGCGCTTACGGAATTCGACTAAAAGAACTTTATTCTGTATTTAAAAACTTACACCTACTCGACCCGGTTTATGACCAAACAGAATTGGACAAACTACGCTCAAACTGCTTGGTATACGTGCACGGTCACAGTGCAGGAGGAACAAACCCATCATTGGTAGAAGCCATGCATTTAAATTTACCAGTAATGGCTTTTGATGTATCCTACAATAGAGCAACAACAAGTAACAAAGCATTGTTCTTTAATGATGCAAAGTCATTAATCAACCTGCTTGAGGTGGTAGAGTTTGATCAGTTAAAAGCCGTTGGAAATGCGCTTTATAAAGTTGCAAAATATCAATACACCTGGAAGCGAATTAGCAACCGCTACAGTGCAATTATTGAAGCTTTTGATTACGCCTATAAAAAACCTACGTTACAGCGCAAAAATACGCGAATGTCTTACCCTAAGCTGTTAAAGACAGGTTATGCACACTTAGAAAACACTAAATTTTTTTACGAATCAAACACTTTAGAGCATGGAAAATAATTGGATCCTATTACTCATATCGTTTTTAGTTGCGCTTTTCATTTCCATTCAGTTTTTAAAGCGGTTCATACAATTTTCTAAAAAGAAATCATGGCTAGACTTACCAGATGAGCGAAAAAAGCACCTAGCTCCCACTCCTTCGTCTGGCGGAATTGTATTCGGAATTTTAGCCCTTTTATTGATTCCTTTTATAATACACTCGGTGCCCTATTTAGTCGTTATTATTTCTGCACTTTTCTTAATGGCAGTTGGTTTCTATGATGATTGTAATGACATATCTGCTAGGGTAAAATTCACCTTGCAAACCGTTGCAATAATTGTTTCCTTAGCAGTTATTGGACCATTAAACTTAATCGAGAATAATCCTTTATTCTTAAATGAAATTCTGACGTTTTTATTTGTACTCGGCTTCACAAACTCTTTCAATTTGATTGATGGTGTAGATGGTTTAGCAGGTAGTTATGCGTTGGTGGTTCTAACAATTATTACTCTTATTTTTTTAATGAGCTTTAACTTTACCGGGGCGCTTATCACTAGCACATTGGTAGCAGGCTTAATAGGTTTTCTAAAATTTAACTGGAACCCTGCCAAAATTTTTATGGGAGACACAGGTTCTCTTTTTCTAGGATTTTTCATTAGTATTTTTGCCGTAATTGCAGTAAATGCTTTAGGCACATCCATTGTGGAAACTATCGCACCTAAACAGCTACAACTTTTTTTGATCAGTTTATTATTGCTGCCAATGATGGACACTGTTCGTGTCATGTCAGCTAGAATGATTAACGGAAACCCTCCGTTCAAAGCAGACCGATCTCATCTTCACCACATCTTAATGAAAATTGGATTCTCGGTTAAAGGAGTTTCCTACTTCTTTTTTCTCACCACTTTGTTACTCATATCCTCTTCAAGTATTTTAATTTATTTACAATTTGAATTTGCCTTCATTCTATTAACCTTAATTGCAGCAATGATGTTATTATTTTACACTGTATTAGTGATTAGAATACAACAACATAAGCTGCGCATGAAAAGGTATCAAAACTCATTGAATCACATTGTAGAAAAAAATCAACTCATGCACCAGTCTGCTATTCATCTACTAAAAAATAGAAAAAATGAAAAAAATATTCCTGTTAGAAGATAGTTTGATTGTTGCAGAATTGCTCAAGTTTGAACTCGAAAACGAATTCAATTGCAAAGTGATATGCTTTAATGACGGAAACAGCTTATTATCCCAAATAGAGCTTAAACCCGACCTTATTATACTTGATTATTTTATTGATAATACACAATACGAAAATGGATTAGACATTATGAATCGTGTTAAAGCAATAAATGACAAACTTCCGCTAATTGTTTTTTCTGGTCAACACAATATAAAACTAGCCATACAACTCATTCATGCCGGAGCAGTTGATTATATTGATAAAAATGAAGACAGTTTTTTAGAAGACATTAACAATGCTGTAAGAAATGTTTTTCATTTTAATGAAGCAAAAAAACAACTCAACCAAGCCCAAGAAAAGATTAGCTTAGACCGTAAGCAGCTGCTGGCTTTTGGTTTATTGGGGTTAGGATTGCTTATTTCGTTGTTGGTTGTTTAGTCTTTAATAGATTACACGTTTAAGCTCTCAATTCATCCGTAACTAAAAGCAATGTTTTAATTATTACTTTAAAGTTGCATGATGAATTGTCCCAAACCTTTATTCCTCTTTCTTTCCTTTATCTTCAATATGCAAGTAACGGCGCAACAGTCTTTAATAGATAATATTGAAAGTAAAGAAGAGGCACTTTCTTTTTTGCAAAGTGAAATCAATCAAAATTATACGTTTAAAGACATTTTTACGAATTCGGATAAACCGAACTCGCCTGAAGTTATAAAAGAACAATTCCTTAAAATAGACTTGGACCAAGATGGAAGCAAAGATTTATTATTGTATGGTAAATTTTTAGGCGCCGTAATGAACAGAGACGGCAGAGACTTTGAATTTCATTATCTAGACTTTGGAAGATTTGCTTACATGAGTTACGACCTCATAAAACTAGATAGCATTGCTGAATACGACAACCAGCCTTCTCTAATTGTTAGGCATCATCCTAATTATAATGAATACGTAGACGTTAATGACACTTCAGAGATTGAAATAATATACAAGTTCGGAAATTTCATTCCTTATAATTCATCTTTCGAAAACAAATCATTTAAAGAAATCACATTTCGAACAACCGCCTGCTTCGGTAGGTGCCCTATATTTAAAATAACGATTAATGAAAATGGTTTGACTTATTATGAAGCAACAAAATTTAATGCGCTTTCAGGAAATTTTAAAACTCAGCTAGATGAATTCACAATTGAGCATTTAAATTCCTTCATTAGTTATTTGAGCCTAGAAGAATTACCTGAAAAATATGCTGACATTGCAACAGATCTTCCTACTTCCTACCTTTCAATAACCTATTCTGATAATAAAGAAAAACACTTTCGCGACTATGGTAGAATTGGACCATTCCAACTACATGCTCTCTACAATTACCTATTTAAGCTGCGCAAAAATGGAAATTGGATAAAAACGGAATAGACAACCTTAAAAACCTAAAAGGCAATCAACTAAACTTATTCAACAATCCATTTCGAGTACAATACGCTGATCATTTACAACAAAAAAACGGCATTCATGACATTTAGTTGTTAGGCACTTGATAATGCCATAACTTTAATTTTAATTAAGATCAAAAACCCAAAACATTTCGATTGAGTAGCTACTGTCACTGTTTTTTTGATGCTATAGGCGGAACCCCAAAAGCCTGATACAAATAGAGTAAGGAAAAATATCACAAAACTTAAAATTATGAATAATGACATTAATGCTTTAAACGAAGCAATCAAAGAAAAAGGTCACACATGGGTGGCAGAAGAAAACCACATGACCAAAATGAGTTCAGAAGAACGTATTAAAATGTTGGGAGCAATTATTCCGGACAATTTAAATGAAAATACTTCTTCTACACAAGAAACTATTGATACTACCGCATTACCTAGTTCAATAGATTGGCGAAACAATAACGGAAATTTCGTTACCCGAGTTAAAGACCAAGGACAATGTGGTTCTTGTGTTGGATTTGGTTGCACGGCTACCTTCGAAAGCATGCTGGCAATTGAAAAAGTACATTATTTGCAAAGCTTATCTGTGGCAGATTCATTTTTCTGCTCATCACATGGCACGAATTGCTTAGGTTGGTGGACTGATAGCTATTTTAAAGCCAATAAAAGCAGAGGCGTCGTTGCAGATGTTTTATTTCCTTATTCTGAGGCCTTTTCCAATGGAGCTCCGATTTGTATAACTATCCCTAATAGAGCGCAGCATGCCTATAAATATGGGCAAATTAATTCTACTACTACTATTGCTGCTGCCAAGGCATATTTGAATAATACAGGGCCAATTGCAGCTTGCTTTATGGTTTATGAAGATTTTTATGGCTATAAATCTGGAATTTATAAACACACGACTGGCAAACATGACGCTAACCATTGCATTTGTATTGTAGGCTATAATGACAACAATGGAGATGGATACTGGATTTGCAAAAATTCATGGGGAAAACGTTGGGGAGATCAAGGATACTTTTACATTGCTTATAATCAATGTAACATTGATGTTTGGGCCAAGTATGGGGTGTCAGATACAAAAGATGCACCTTCGCAACCGCTTTTCCGACTTTATAATGGAACGGATCACTTTTATACCACTTCAGAAACAGAAAAAGTAAGCGCTGAAGCAGGTGGCTATAAATCTGAAGGAATCTCTTCATACGTTTATGAAAATCAAATCAGTAATAGCTTTCCATTTTATAGACTCTATAACGGAATTGATCACTTATACACCACTTCGGCCGCAGAAAAAAAGAGTGCAGAAGCAGGTGGTTACAATTCTGAAGGCATTGCCTGTTACGTTTTTGAAACACAAATTAACGACAGTGTTCCATTTTACAGATTATATAATGGAGTAGATCATCTCTATACCACTTCTGAAGCAGAAAAAAAGAGCGCAGAAGCTGACGGATATAATTCTGAAGGTATTGCATGTTATGTACTTGAAGCGTAGCAACAAATAATAAATTAAGGTCTCAATAATGGAGGTGTTGGTTAAAAATACTTTTCCTTTGTCATACTCATTATTGGGACCTTTTAAACTAATCCACTTTGATTAAAATGAAAACTGATGAAATAATAAGACATGTTGGCCAAACATTTGAGGTTGTTTTAGAAAATAACGGTGGTTCAGGGTTTTCAATCCAATGGGAAATGAATAATGAGGATATAGCTAAAGTTGAACGTTTAGAGAACATTAGTCCTACAAACCAACAAGCAGGCAGCCCAATTGAAACAAAGTATTGCATTCGCTTCATGAAAAAAGGAGAAGTTAATGTTCACTTTTATGAAACGCGTGTTTGGGAGGATAATTTCCCTAAAAAAACCTTGAAATCATTTAGGTTTCGGGTTGATAATCAAACTAGTTAGACCGACAATCTCTATAAATTGGTGTCATCTTGTTTAAATCGATCTCTATAATTTATTCTGATAATAAGGAGAAGCACTTTCGCGACTACGGTAGAATTGGACCATTTCAACTACATGCTTTATACAATTACCTATTTAAACTGCGCAAAACGGGAATTGGGAAAAGGTAGAATGAAAAATTGCTCCAAAATGTCATTCTCTCTGTTGTAAAAATTAAACTCTTTTTCATAAAAACGCAGAACAATAATCAATTAAAGCTGTTTTAACAATAGACTTTAAACAGTTTTAATTATGAAAAATTACGTCGTTATTGGAGGATCTTCCGGAATTGGAAAAGCATTAGTGCATCAACTTTCAACTGATAGCAACAATGTTTACGCCACCTACTTAAATTCAAGCCCAGAAAAGCTGAATGAACTTGAACATTACTACAAACTTGATGTCACCTCCGAAAATATTGACTTTACATTTTTGCCTGATCACATAGATGGCCTAATTTATTGCCCAGGGAGTATAAATTTAATGCCTTTCAAGCGCATTAGCCCTGCAAATTTCACAGCTGATTTTGAGTTGCAAGTCAATGGAGCAATAAAGGTTATTCAGGCATGTATCAATCGATTAAAAAAAGCTACAAATCCATCTATTATTCTCTTCTCAACTGTGGCAGTGCAATTGGGGTTTAAATATCATACACAAGTTGCAGTCTCTAAGGGAGCTATTGAAGGTTTAACGAGATCACTCGCGTCTGAATTCGCTCCAAGGATAAGGGTAAACGCTATTGCACCATCACTAACAAACACCCCTTTAGCGCAAAACATGCTTAATTCAGATGAAAAGAAAATGGCAAATGCTGAACGTCATCCGCTAAAGAAAATTGGTACTCCAAAAAACATTGCGGACCTGGCTTCCTTTCTTCTTTCTGAAAAATCCTCTTGGATGACGGGTCAAATTATTCACCTAGATGGAGGTATGTCTAGCATAAAATAAATTCAAAACTATGTTCTCTATATTCAAAAAAAAATCACCTATTGATAAGCTTTATAAGCAATACGAAAAGCTAATGAAAGAAGCACACGCACTCTCAACGGTTGATCGAAAAGCGAGTGACTTAAAACATGCTGAGGCAGCAAAAGTTATGACAGAGATAGATCTCTTAAAAAACACCACTAAACTTTGACCCTCAATTCGTTTTAGAAACTTATGAGAAATGATTTAACACCACAAGAAGTGGATAGAGTTATTGAGATGGCATGGGAAGATCGAACGCCATTTAGTGCAATTAAATATCAATTTAATTTAACCGAAAAGGAAGTAATAATTTTGATGAGGTCTTTACTTAAACGCAACAGTTTTAATCGCTGGCGTAAAAGAGTTAACAGCGGTACAAGTCAAAAGCATATTGCGAAAAGAAGTACTGAAATTAATAGATTTAAAAGTCAAATGCAGCGCACAATAACTGGAAACAAAATTTCAAAACGGTGAAATTTTGTACGGCTCAATAAATAACTTCTAAAAATCTACAAATGCATCTTACTAAAGATATTATTGCAAATAAATCGCGCATAGAACGCCTTAACATAATTAATAGCATAACTGGTATAAAACCAGGAAACTTGATCGGCACACGCTCTAATGAGACTGGTGAAAACTTAGCTATTTTCAGCTCTGTTGTGCACATTGGAAGTTCCCCTGCTCTTATTGGTTTTATTCTAAGACCTAAAGGTGAAGTGCTAAGGAACACTGCTAATAATATTCAGAAAACAGGATATTATACCATCAATCATATTTGCTCCTCAATTGTCAAAAATGCTCATTATACTTCGGCTAAATTTGCCCCTGAAGTGTCTGAATTTGAACAATGCGATCTTACACCTGAGTATCGTAACGGTTTTTCTGCTCCATTTGTTAAAGAAAGTCCATTAAAAATTGGACTAAAATTTATCGAAGAAATTCCAATAAAAAGAAACAATACAAGCCTGATTATTGGTGAAATTGAACATGTATTTTTACCAGAAAATGCCTTATTAAAAAATGGTATGATAGATTTAGAAAAATTGCAATCTGTTGGCATTAGCGGTTTGAACAATTACTACAAATTAAATAAATTAGAAAGTTTTCCTTTTGCTCGCCCTAATGAATTACCAAACTTCACCAACAAGGCAAATTATTAAAAAGAAGATATTATCATCTAAATTAAATAAGATCGAAAGAGAATTAGTCAGTAATTTATTAGCGTAGCAAAGTTGAACTATTGCAACCAGATTTGACTTATTTCTAATTGAAATGATTCCTCCTTTTTATTTGCGATTAAAAAACCAATTTGACTTAGATATTCGGGTTGATAATTAGGTAAGTTAGGTCGATAACCTCTGTAAGTTGGTGTCATATTGATTAAATCAATCTCTATAACTTCCCATTCACCAGTTGTGCTGAATTCATACTTGTAGGAATGCTTATCCTCTACCTCACTTTTTATCCTAAATTGATAGTTTTTCTTATCTCCTTTTAACTTAATAAATACTTTTTTTAATCCTTTAATTGGTTTTGACTTAAAACTACTTCGAACAGATGTAAAACCGCCATAATTCTGAAGAGATACGTCTCCGCTAAACAAAGCATTTCCTTCTTGCGTTAATTCAAATTGACCATTTGACTTTCCTCCCATTACCCCATCATTTACCACCGTCCAATTATTTAATTCGCTAGGGTTTGAAAAATCAGCTAGTAGTTGTTGTGGTTCTGATAATAACATAAATAAAATGAAGTATAACATTGTCTTTATCTTAGAACGTTTAACGCCATTCAATTGTTCAATATTCAAAGTTTATGTTAATAGATAAATTCGATTTGAATTATCCGATTGAAATAAGAGAGATATCCGAAACTTTAATCATCAAATTGTGTCGAAACGAATAGTAATTGCAGAAAACTAATTCACAGATTATCTGAACATTATCACGATTAAACTGTTTTAATATAACAGAGCGCAATCAGCTCTTAAAATTAAAACTAGCTATGTTCAAAAAATTCACAACTGCAGACAAACTATTATTCTTGGCAGCAATATTGTCGTTAGTATTTTCTGAAATTCTATACTTCCAAGGTGAAAAAATAGAAGGCAATTTTGTAGGGCTTTGGGTTCCTTCAATACTCGCCTTTGGCATATATCTTAAACTAATTAATAACTCGAAAGATGACTGATTTAATTCCATATTTTGCAGGTTTGATAACTATTTTATTCGGATTCGGGTTTCTCTTAGCATTGAGACAATCCAATAAAAAATAATTCCAACTTTACTTCAAGAAACAGTAAGAGCTCAAAGCTCCCGCGACATGACGAAACCTCGATATCTTTCGAGGTTTCTGATTTTTGAATAAATACGAGCGATTATTATCCCCTAGGCCAGAAACAATTCAGGAATTAGATTTAAAGGCCTAAACGAACAACACGCCTCCGTAATTCAATATTGATCCTAATAAACTTTACCCTACGGAATAAGGTAGTTCTCTATCTTCAGAATTAATGATTTTCTTTAACAAAACGTTTAATCCGCTTTTTCAAAGGATTCTTTTACTTTTTCATAAAATTCTAAAACCTTTGTTAAATCAAATTTCCCATTATATATACTCAGTAATTCCGTAACATCACGATTCGACATTCGGAGTCGTTTACGACTCCATGAGGACAAAGACTTTCCTTTTGAATCACACTCCAACTTAACAACCTTATCATTACTTAAATGAACATACAATTCCCCATACTCCACAGCCAATTCATACAATAAATTTCCTAGGGGAATTGTTTTATCTACATTTGGAATTAGTTGAGGCGCTTGAATTGTTTTTTGATTTTTTAAAATAGGTCTTCTTACATATACTGAATCATTTCCAGATGCTTCGTAAATAGCTGCACTTGCCTTATCAGCTGTTAGAAAATAGACCCCCTTTTTAAAACTCGTATTATCCACAAAAGTGTTAAACTGTGAACGAATAAGCATACTATCAGAAGCATTTGAAGGTGTCATTCCCCGGTTGGGTACATATCTTTCCTTCTGTAAGGCCATCAGATTATTATTCATACTTCTTAATAATGAATTAACATCAAGTAATGCATCACCACTGCCTGCGCTTACTACAGAAACACCTTGATGCCCAATATTTTTTCTGAGCTCCATTATTTCTTGTAATGCTCTAAATCCAATTCTTCCGGTATATGTAAAACGACCATAGGAATCTTTCATACGTACATATTTTTCTAATTTTTGCATTACAATTTGAGGAATAACAAAAAGTATCCAATTAGGCGTTTGAACATATTCTCTTTTTTCAATTACTGATAGAATTGATAATAACCCTGAAGATATAAATGCATCCTTAAGTAAAGATGAATCTAAACCAACAATTATATCATCATAACTAGACAATTTTCTTGCAATTTCTTCCCAATTTTGGGGTAATAAATATCCTCCCCTATATAAGGCAAAACATAATCGATCTTTAATTTGACTTTTCTTTACATACCTCTTTGATGAATAATCATCAATTTTTGTTCTTGAATTATCAAATAACATTTCCAGCTCATACTGCCCTTCTTTTTCTTTCAACAGTTTTATTTCTAATAGATCAATTATTTCACCTCCTTTTGGGGATGTTTCAACTGAAATTTTAATTGATTCATTTACGTTTAATGCATTCTGAAAAAGTAATTGATACGTGGAAAAATCTATAAATCCATCATGTATTAAATTTTCTACATTAACGTCTGTTTCTCCCTTCATCAAATTATTTTGACCATCTAGTTCAACGGTTGTCATTATTGAATTAAGCTTGGGAAGTTTAGTTACATTATCGTATTGATTCACATTATAAGTGTAATTCGATTTTCTTTCGTTGAGTTTACTTAATATTTGTGCTAATATCAAAGCTTGATTTGAATTTCCTCCAAAAGCATGAATTTCGACATTACTCACTCCGTTATCCAATAATCCTAAACAATGCGGAATGTATTCAAATAATTTCCCTCCTAATAAATTAACTCTCGCTTTCATTATTTATGTTTTTTTGATTGTAATAGAATTAATAATTTACATTCTTATAATTATTGCATCTAAATGAATAATTTCGATAAACTGAAGAAACCATTCCTGTCTCCAAATTCATACAAAGCTTCAAGAACGAACCTGATTAACCCCGTATTTCTGTCACATTAACGCTTAGATTTACATTGA
This sequence comes from uncultured Crocinitomix sp., assembly GCA_937136425.1. GTDB lineage: Bacteria > Bacteroidota > Bacteroidia > Flavobacteriales_D > Crocinitomicaceae > Crocinitomix. Next base: position 14,846 of record CAKZON010000052.1, on the reverse strand, counting down.
CAAACTTTCGTTATGATTTAGCATGTTTTGTTTTTTCTAACGCCAATCTAGATTCTATTCTTTCTCCTTTCGAAATTTTCATATTCTCGTTACTCAAGTTATCAATGGCTAAATAGTCCTCGATATCAATATTGATATCGATTATTGTTAAAGTAATTTTTTCATGTTTTTCTTCTGTAAAGTCTGAATCACCCTTATAATAATCAGAAAGGTACTCGTTCACAAAGTTTATTAATACGGTAAAGTTACTATCTAATTCGTCTGGAATAATAAGGCTGTTTTTAGATACCTTATCATCTAATAAATCAATGTTCTCATCAAAAGCTGTTATATCTTCGTCAGTCGATTCAATTTTAGGATTCCATAAAGCATGAGATTGACTCATTATTTCTGACATTATACCGTTAAGTTCAAGGAAAAACTCTAATTGTTTTTCAAACACTTTTTCTCGTATTGAATTTCTTCTATTTTTAACATTTAGTAAAAAATTCAGTAGGCCTACTCCCAGGCTAATAACACTAATAGCAGCTGTCAGTATTAATACAATGTTTTGAAGGCTTGTCATAAGTTTTGGGGTTATTTTTCGTTAAATCTCTTTATTACAAATCCATTCCTACTCCATTTTGTTTTAGCCAATTCACTTGTTCTTCGTAACGAGGTAAAATTTTATCTACTTCATTCCAAAAAGCGGTTGTGTGATTTGGATGAATTAAATGTGCTAATTCATGCACGACAACGTACTGCAAAACATCCATAGGTGCCATGGCGCATTTCCAGTGGAAATTGACATTGCCTTTTTTCGTACAGGACGCCCAGCGGTTTTGAAGTTCCATTATTTTAATGTCGTTTGGTTGTACATTTAATTGAGCCTGGTATTGGCGTATAATTTTTGGGAGTTTTTCTTTTAACTTTTGCTTGTAAAAGGAAATAAAATGCTCTTTCGCGTTTTTGACTTCATTTTTACCCAACAGGAATCTACCTCGAGAAAATTGTAGGCCTTCTATTTCATCATCTACTAATTTCAACCGATAATTGCGTCCTAAATACAAGAAGGACTGCCCATTTACATATTCGCGTAGAACAGATCTTTCATTGAGTTGGGTCCATTCAGCCAGGTTTTTATGAATATGGTACTCTTTGGCTTTTAAAATAACCTGAACCTCTTCATCCGTCAAGTTTTCAGGTACACGTGCAGATACTGTCCCATCACGTTCAATAAAAATACTGAGGGTTTTTCTTTTACTACGTTGAATTTTTATGTCAATATCTGATACAATCATTCTCCTTTGGTCAGTTCTTCATGTCTTCGTTTGGCCAAACTCATTATCTCGGCACTTAACTGTTCATATTTATTGGCTACTGCATCAATTCCTGAAAAATCTAAGATATCTGCCAATTCACCTTTTAGCTTACGAATATCTGCATCTCTTCCTTTCCAAAAGTCAGGTTTATTAATTGCATCTTGCAATAAATCCACCAAATGATTAGTAATTGTCTTTAGTCCTTCCTTATCTTTTTCATTAATTTCTTCTTCTGGATAAGCTATGGTCACAATTAAATCATAAAAAGGTAAGGCTTGTTCATTTACCCCGTCTTCTTCTCCATCTCCTTTTCGTCCTTTTGCTAAATCATCTCTTACTCCATTTAATTCATCTACAATTTGATCCCAATTGCCTTTATAACGCAATAAAATTTCTTCCATACGTTGCAAAAAGCGTTTGTAGAGTACCGGATCTTTATCCATATTCACCTTAATATGTCGGCGAATGGCATGTTCCATTTCAGAGGCTTTTGATTTTCCTGTTTGATCGTCTTTATTCACTTCTTTCAGAAACTCTTTAGATAATAAGCTAACTGGCGGAACTTTACTATCAATACCTAAGGTTTTTAAATGCGTATCAATCATCTTACGAACTTTAGGTTTTGCCCACTTTAAATCTAAAGTAGGATCTTTATAACGGTTTCGGATACGAACCAGTAAGTAACCAAAGCGTTTCGCCGGAATGTAATAAGCCTTTGCAGCATTGGTACTGAAGAGTAGATCTAAACTATCAAAAAAGGCTTTTAAATAGGTGTCAAACTGAGCTCTAAACGGAATTTCGGCGGCTAATTCAATACAATCTTCCGCCAATTGAAATTCGGCCTTTTTATCTGTTATTGTTTGCTCTGCAAAACGCTTAAAGGCCTTTATTCCTTTATCCTCAAATAACTGAATCATTCGGTTATAGCGTGCTTCTAAAACAGGAATTTCTTTGTCAATATCTCTGAAATAAGCCAAAAGTTCTTTAATGTCCTCTTCATCTTCAGCTCCCCAAATGTTTAAGGCCGTTTTTAAATGATTTGACACCCCATAATAATCGACAATAATACCATGCTTTTTATCCGTTTTCGTTCGGTTTACCCGAGCAATTGCTTGCAATAAATCATGTTCTCGAATGTTCTTATCCAGATACATTACTTGTGCTACAGGTGCGTCAAAACCAGTTAAAAGCTTATCGCAAACGCATAAAATGCCTATCCCCGTATTGGGATTTTCGTAGGCTCCTTCCTTATCTTTTGAATAATCAAAATCACGTTTAAAGTTATCAACGGCTTTTAATTCTTTTGCTTTTTTACGTGCTGCGCTAATATATCCGAGTTCATTGTTATCCTGTTTCGTAACAACAGTGCATACATTGGCAAAAGCAATTTGCTCCATCAGTTTTTCATCTGGTTCAGGTTTATTTTTCTCTTCTTCCAAACGTGCTGTTAATGCTCTACTAATTAAATTCTCATAACGTGCAGCAGCCAAAATGGAACTAGCTACTACCATGGCTTTGAATCCATTGGGTAAAATTTCGTCTACATAATGTTGAACAATATCTTTTGAGATTTTTTTTAAGCGGTCCATGTTTTCCAAATAGGCTTGCATGGTGCCATAGCGCTTTTGAATTTCTTCTTTTTCTTCTTTAGTGCGCTCTTTGAAAACATCTTCAAACTCGCTGTCAAAAGCAGATTTTGATTCAATGACGTCTTTCGTGGTCTTACCAATATAAATAATGTCTAAGGTTGCGCGATCATCTACAGCCTCTCTAATTTTGTAAGTATCAATAAAGTTACCGTCTCCACCAAAACGCTCATGAGTTTTTTGTTTGTGTCTGTCTGTCAATAAAGGTGTGCCAGTAAATGCAATTTTTACTGCCTTAGGAAAAGCTGTAAAAAAATTATCTCCCATATCCCCGCCTTGTGTCCTGTGCGCTTCATCTATTAAAATAATTACCCGTTCGGAAGTATTAACAACATCAAATGGTTTAAATTCGGGTACTACCCCCTCTTTTACAAAGGCTTTCATCAGTGCTTTGGAATGTTTGATTTCTTCTTGCACAAATTTATGAATCATAACCATGCTCAAGTCTGAGGTATTACCTCTTAACTTGGGCTTCAATTCTTTACGAGACTTAATAATATTTTTTGATTGAAATTCACCCGTTAAACCAGCCGTAACGGAAAGCTGTTTTTCCAAATCTTTCCGATCAACCATTAGAATAATCTTATAATCTTTTAAATCGGCTTGTGATCGAATTTTGCGAACAAAGAAAACCATGGTTAAGGATTTACCTGACCCCTGTGTATGCCAAACTACACCAGAGCGTTCTTTTGCAGATGACCGTGTGCGAAGACGCTCTATAATTTTACCAACAGCTCTGTATTGTTGGTAGCGACAAACAATTTTTATTTCAACCCCATCTGTTATTTCCATAAAAAGAGTGAAATGCTGCAAAACGTCCAATAAAATTTCTTTATTGAGTAAACCAAAAATGGCCACTTCTTGCCTTACTTGCGGTTCTTTATGTAATCCATTTGCCCCATAACGCACTTCTTCATCTGCCGCATAGGAGGTAATGTCAAAGGTTTTATAAATTGTTGGAAATATGTCTTTCCAGTTTAAATAATATTCAAAATCTCCAGTAATGGATCCAAAACGTGCCTCTTCTCCATGTGTTGCAATTGAAAACAGATTGTATTGAAAAAGTCGCTCCTCTCCTTCTCTTGTTCCAAAATCATCTTCGCGCGTATTAGCATAACGCATAATTTGGTTAACACTTTCAGAGAGTGGATCTGCCACATCAACATCTTTGCATTCTACCACTACAAAGGGTAAACCATTTACAAATAGAACAATGTCTGGTATTATACTTTCACGTGCTCTACCCAGTGTATCCACCTTAAATTGATTAATTGCGGTAAATTCATTGTCTTCCCAATGTTCAAAATCAATCAGTTTGACCAAGGGGTTTTGCTCACCTGTTATATCATTTTGAGAAACAGTAGTTTTAATTTTACCAATGAGTTTTTCAAAAACAACTTTATTGGCTTCTAATAATGAAAGGTTGGTTTTTTCAATGGCAATTACTCCTTGATAAATTTCTTCTAACTGTTTGGAGGTTAACCAAGGTTTATTGTCGATAGTGTTAATTTTATTAACGGCGGCAATAAAGGTTTCCTTTAAAGTGACTTCTTTAAAGGATGTGCGTAAACTTTTAGCGGGATCTTTTGGTATACCTCCACCACCTTGGTCTATAACATGCCAATTGAGTTCTTTTAGTTTGTTTAAGAATGGTTTTTCTACGTTGGTGTATTCTGCCATAAGTTTTATTTCAATCTTGCTCTATCCTTTGTCTTTGAAAGAATTCGATACAAGTGGGGTCAATATTATGTATTGTCCTTTTTTCTTGACAAAAAAGAACGAAAAAGTCAAGTCCGCATTCTCAAACTGCACTCATTCTTATAAAAAGTAAGTGCAGCCGGGTGATTTCTTCGCAAACTCAGAACTTCCCGGTTTTACTAACTTTTAATTTCGATTCATTTGTTCTCCGACGAACGGACAAAACCATGTTATCCTAAAAAACAATTAGTTACTAAAATAATTAAAAGGTTTTTTATCAGTCACTTTCATTTGTCAAAACTTATCTAACAATGATTTTCAATAATTTTTATATCGTCTTTATTTGCCAAACTTCATCACATAGCCTCAAGAGCTGTATTTGCCTTTCATCAATATTATCTGCTCTCCAATCAGTATATGTTTTAAGAAAGGGGTTTATTCGATTAATAGACGTGTTTAGCCCAACCACATTTATTTTTGCTATGCTACTGGTTAAGTAATTCTTACTCAATTCATATAGCGGTAATTTATCCTTAAAAAAATCCCGTCCTGCAACTATATTAATTGGTTTTTCAAGCAAGGTTAGGTTACCCAATTTATCTTTATACTCCCAATAATTTTTTCCCGGATTTTCAAGGATAAAATAATCAAAAAGCTCGGCTTCCGGATTGTTCGGTAAAATATGTTCAATTTCCAAAACAGTATATTCTTTCAAATTCCCAGGTGTCTTAATTCCTTTATAAGCCATATCTACATGTTGGCTTAATTTGGCTAAAATATAACGTGTTCTGTATTGCTGCAACGAGTAAAAATGATAGCGTCTAATAGCGTCAGTGAATTCTGACCTTTTATCATTTACACTTTTTTCAAATCTGTTTATGATGAAGTTGTTTAATTCATCTTTTTGCAGAATAGGATCATTAATTAGGGCTATTTCTCTTAGTTCATCTGCCCAAACAGAGAAGTTACGTTCTAATACTTTGGTTGAAGTATGGGTAATTATATAGTAAAACAAAAATGTTTCAAGCTGTTTTAAAAGATGATCAAACAGTTCTTTTGGAAGGGGTTTTGCCGCCAATAAAATAATATAGTGTAAACTAAATGCTCCGCCTGTTAAACTTCGGATATTGTTCATGTACACATTCTCTTGCCCATCATTTCCTTTTCCTTCGGTATACTCCAAGAAAGTTTCTACGGTTTGAATGATTTTACGAATAAGAACAAAAGGCTCATTTTTGAAATTACTGGCAACAACATTGTCTTGCTTTAAAAACCATTTATAAATTTCATCTTCTCTTACAATAGAGTCACTTCGGTCATTTTGCACGGCATAGTTCGCCATTAAAAAATACCGTAAAAAGCGCAATGGTTTTTCTTTATTTTTTTCAAGTGGTTTGGTAATTTTTTTCCACTCGTCTTTTAAACGGGTAAAGTTTTTTTTGGGAACATGAGAAAACAATAAGTTTTTCAATAAATCCATTGGGTTTAAGCCTACTCCACGTTCATTTATGGTTTCAAAAATTTTAAGGGCGCTATTTACGTCTGTTGATATTTGAATAAAAACCACATTATTGGATAAATACCCCCAGTATTTCCGTAAGTCCTCAATTTTATTATAATTTTCTTTTAAATAGCCATAAATTGTTTTGTAGGCGTTTATAATGTTCTCGAGTGCTCCAAATTGAACGATTCCTTTGGCTCCTAAAAGTGGAATTATATTGTCTAAATTATCCTCAGCTTCTATAATGGCGTTTATAACATCTTCTGCATTATCATATTGCGGATTTAGTTTTAAGCTTTTTTTAATATTCCCACCTTTATCAGTATAACTGGTTGAAATTAAACCGTTGAGCACTGCATACTGTGGTTCACCTAAAAACTGCGCTTTTAAAGCATTTAAAATAAGGTAAAAAGTGGTTAAACGCTGCTGCCCATCTATGACATCATAATGATTATTAATATCTCTGGGCGAAACTAAAACAGTACCTATGAAATACTCATTATCATTGGCATTTATTACTTCGTTATGGAGGTCTTCTAATAATTGATTGACTTCTTTTGCCGTCCAAACATATTCGCGTTGGTAATCTGGCACTACATAAAAGCATTCTCTAAAAGCTTCTTCAATTGTAAATTTTAAGTTTTGGATTTTTGACATTTTGGGTTGATGTTAATATTTCGCACTTCGAGTGCCTCAGTGCTCGTAAATTTTAAGTTTTTCTTCTGTATTTACTAATACTTTGCCCGTAAGCAAATCTTGCATTAAGCCGGCTTTTAGTTTTTGGTATTTGGTTAAAATTTCTTTTTGATTATCGATATTGTTTTCAAGGGCATCTAATTTATTTCCAATTAAACTTTGTTCTTTATAAGAAGGGTAAACTATAGGGATTTCCTTAAGTTCAGTTAGCCCAATTCGAGATCGTGTAGTGCCTGTAGATCTTAATTCCGCCATATTTCGAAAACGACTCTGATTAATTGTCTCTAATACAAACCTTCCATTAAACCTTCTTTTATCAATAGAAAGTCTAATACCATCTGAAGCCATTAAATATCGTTCATCATTATTGGGTATAATACAAGCTCTTGCAATTGGATCTGCCATTTTAGATAAAATTATCTCACCAGGATAAATATTACAAGCCCTTAATTGATTTGCTTTTTCCTCACTCGTAAATATCTTGTATCCATTATTGAAATGGCCATCTCCGATATTTTGAAGTTGAATTATTCTAACCCCTTCCTTTTTATAATCTTTAGACTGTAAGTCAGATCCAAAAGGGCCTCCTGTAAAACTATAGTGGATATTTTCGTTTGCAAAATCAATGAATTGACCCTCATCCCACTCCTTCGGAATCCAACCTAAAACTGATTTTTTATACAATTCAGGCGCATCTTGATAAGTTGGGCGCAATTTACCTGTTTCGAGATGAATACCACGGGTAAATAAATCGTGCATTAAACCTTGTTTTAAGGCCTGGTATTTGGCAATGGCTGCTTCTGTTTTTTCAATAACAGTATCACAAGTGGAAAGGATTTTGGCTATTTTTTTTTGTTGTGGGAGGGGCAATATCGGAATTTCAAACTCTCTGATTTCCTCAAGGTGTAGATTCGTAACAGTTCCTTGTTTTGCCCTCCTTTTAACTTGCCATTTTGTCAAATTTGATTTTAGAAAATGATATAAATAATATGCATCTATATCGTTTTTTAGTTTAATTAAGGCTAAGCTCACAAATATTGAGAAATCCCAATCCCAATCTACGACTTTAGGGATTCCAATTGTCCCATTTTTAGACAAAAGAATATCTCCGCTTTTAGGGTGACATCTTTTGACTAAAACCTTGTGTTCCTCTTTAGAAACATACTTGATTCTATCCAAATCAATAGTAGCTCCCTGAACATCTGTAACCCTTAAGAATGGGACTCCAAAGTCAGTATATTTCGGAGTGTGATGAGTGCCATCAACTATCTGTCTGCACAAATTCTCCAGCCTTTCAATCTTCCATTGAGAGGGCAAATTAAACTTTTCAATTAACAAGTTTTTACTCATACCCCAAGTCCATTAAAAATTCATCCAATTCAGCCGCAGCATTATCCCGTTCCGTTAAAATACTCGTCAGCGTTGTTTCATACTTGGTAAACCGTTTTTCCAATTCATTGAGTAAATCACGCTCATAACGGTTCACATAATCCATAACAGTGGTATGCAATACTCGTTTCCAACGGGCCAAAATCAACTTTTCAGCCTCAGTAGCTGAAATTTTTTCACGGGCTTCTTCTACCAAACGCTCTTTATTCCGTTTAATCTCTAAAATTTCTGCTTTGCACGTACTTAATTCAGCAATTCTGTCCGTATGCGTTTTTAATAAATCACTCCACGCTTCTAGATCCAGCTCTACACTTAATTTTTTTCCTTCCTTATTTTTAAGCTCCTTTTTTAAAGGTTTTAGACTTGCTTTATCTTTTTCATTTGCTTTAACACGAATAGTCAACGCTTTAATTTCTTTTTTTAATTGCGTCCATTCAGTTCGCAAAACTTTTTCTTTTGCTTTAAACTCTGCCAATACCACTTTAGGAAACACCTCATAAGATTCAGGTTCATTGCGGTAATTGTCCAATTCCTCTTCGTCCACATTATTTACTTCAGCAAATAGAGCTTCCAGTTCATCCCGCCGGTTTTCATTATTGGCTAATGCCTGTAAAACTTCAGGAAATTGCGATTGCAAAATTTCATCCTCAGGAATTAACTCCGCATTCCATCCACTTGCTGCAACTGATTTTAAATCCGTTTCCAACACCGTCCAATACGCTGCAAAAGCTCCCCTACTTTTATGTAAATCCAAAATACCCAAGGCACTAAAATCATTAGCAATACTCTGCGCAAAAGCCTTGTATAATTCAAATACATTTTTCTTTTTAGGCAAGGCTTGCAATTTGGCAACATTGTCCTTCCACCATTTATTCACCCCTGCCTCGTAAGCGGTGCGTTTCGCCAAAATATTGTCATGCGCCAACACCGTATTTTTCAACTCCTCTTTAGATGTAATTGATTCATCAAACTGCAAATAATTTGTTTTCAATTCGGTAAATAAATCAGGCCGCAAATTCGGATAATTTGCCCAAAACTTATTTAAATCATCCACCTCCTGCTCAGGAATACCTCCGTATAAATGTGCCTGTACATCCTGCGCCTCTGCAGGAGGGCTATTGTCTACATAACGGCGAATATTGAAGTTGAAACCTTCTTTCTCCAAATCGGCCTTTGAAATGTTTTGAGAATACCCCCTTAACTCCTCTTTATGCTTGTATACATAGGAAATTTTGGCAATATCCTCTGGGCGTAATTTATTTTGATTTTTACCTTCTTTATACTCTCTATCCGCATTAATAAACAACACCTTTTTACGCGAAACTGCTCCCTTTTTATTGATGACCAATAAAGAAGCCGGAATGCCCGTACCGTAAAACAAACCAGCAGGCAAACCAACAACCGCTTCTAAAAAGCCACGCTCCACCAACCATTTACGCATATTTTTTTCTTCGCTTCCTCTAAACAAAACCCCATGCGGCATAACCACCGCCATGCGTCCATCATTACGCAAAACACTTACCATGTGCTGCACAAACATAAAATCAGCTTTCTTTTTGGTGGGCATCCAGAAATGAAACCGCTCTCTGTGATTTTTAATATCTCCGTAATTTTCAGAAAAAGGCGGATTGGCCATCACAATATCAAAACGATCCAGCTCTCCCTGGTCCACATGCTGCGGATCGGCCAAGGTATCGCCTTGTAAAATTTTAGCATTAAAAATATCGTGAAACAACATGTTCATTTTACATAAAGACCAGGTTGTGCCGTTACTCTCTTGCCCTGCAAAACTCAAATGCGAGCTATCACCATACCGCGCAGCCACATAATTATTCGCTTCTATCAACATACCGCCTGAACCACAAGTAGGATCATAAATACGTGCATCCTTTTTAGGTTCGAGCATATTCACCATTAATTTTACCACCTCATTTGGCGTATAGAATTCGCCACCCTTTTTTCCAGCACTGTCGGCAAAATATTTAATTAAATATTCATACGCAGCACCTAAAATATCTGGAAATTCAAAACGATCATCTGTTAAAACAACAGTATTAAAATGAGCGATAAATTCAACCAGTTTTGCATCACTAAGGGCATTTTTATTTTTACCAATAGTTCGGTTAAAATTCACATTGGTCAATACACCCGATAATTTATCGGGGTTTTCGTCCTCTAAAGCCTCCAACGCTTTATTTAAAGCATCTCCCACATTCTTTTTTAAATGTAGCACACCAATATTTAGCTCAACCCCTTTTTCGTTTTTTGTGGTAAAGTTCCAACGTGCATTTTCAGGAACAAAATACTCGTAATTATCATGCCGCTCCAATGCCTTTTTAATCTTGTCTTCAGATAAACCCTTGCCTTGTAATTCTTTGAGGCGAATGGCTTTATCCTGCTCAAACTTATCACTCAATCGCTTTAAAAAGAGCATTCCAAAAATATACTCCTTAAATTCAGAAGCATCCATGTTTCCCCTTAAAATATCACAAGCCTCCATTAAGAAGCCCTCTAACCAAGTTAGTGTTAGTTTTTTACTCATACTGTATTTCTAGCCGTATTTATTATGCCATTGTCTATGAATCTAGAATGATTTTGGCTATTAACAAAAATAGGGGTTTATATGAGATTCTATACATAATTACCATTTGATATTCTTTAGTACTTCCTTGGTTGCACTCGTCTCAATTATTGAACTAAATGATTTTTTACACGAACTGCATTTATATCTAAATTTCCCAGATTTGGATCGCCCCGCTTTAATAAACACATTACTTTCGCAATAAGGGCATTTAAAATCATCTGGATCAATTTCATAATCTACAATTGTTTGGGGTAAGCCATTATTCGATTGGTCATCCACCATTTCCAATTCTGTATCTTTGATTAGCATTTCAAATTCAGATAACCTTTTTTGAAACTCTTCCTCAAGGAAGTATTCATTTAAAGAAATGATCCATAGACAATTAAATCGAGCAAAATAAATTCCGATTCGTTTAATCTCCAAGTCCTTTCCCCCATTATTGGCATTGTACAGAGATAATAAATAATAGCCTATGAGTTGACTTAAATCGCTTCGTTCTAATTTTAAACTTTGATTTGTTTTAATATCAATTAATAGATCATCTATAATCAAATCAGCATCAGCCCCTCCGACTAATTTCGAGCCCTTTCCGAATGTAGGGTTTAAAAAGCAGCTGTTTTTAGCTTTAAACAAATTCCAATTCACAATACTAATCAACATTAAAAGGTCGTCAATCATTGTGTCATCAACCTGATCAATTTTTGCATCAATGATTCCTACTCGAACTCTAATATCAAGTTTGTTTAAGAAACAAGTTGACTCAACCAAACCTCTTGTAAACAGGCCGTTTTTTAAAAACCTGTAATAGTTATCTTGGGCAGCTTGAAAAGCTTGCTTTAAAAACATTTTGAATTCACCTACATTTATCTGCCTATCTTGATGATAACCAATTGTAATTTCTTCTTGACCAGAAAGGTCATCCAATATTGCTTTATACCCTCGTTGAGCTACCCATCCATCTCTTTTATTGGTGCAATCTTTATTTAGTCTTTCAAGATTAAAACGCACCAAATAATCAAAAACTGTCCCTACATCTCCTGAATAAGAAGAACCACTCCGCTTAGGTGCCACAATAATATTTGGTTTGTCGCCCTTTCCAAATCCTTTATTGGGAAAATGGAATTTCATCCAATTTTTAAGATTGGTTCTATTTTTATCTTTTAGAATACTAGTTAGACTCATTGCTCTCTTATGTTACTTAAAAACTCTTGATATTTAATTGCGGTCTCTTTAAAAAACAGATCCCCTTCCATGTATTTAATCCAATCCTCCAGTGAATCAAAATTTGAAACATGAAAACTTTGAATAATTTCGAAATAATTCAATTTTAATGCTCCATTATAGTGATTATAGAGGTTTTCAAACGACGTGCTAACAATCCATTTATGAATTGATTTGGACTTTTTTTGGCTTTCGAGTTGTTTCACATAGTAAGGTTCGGCCTCATTTAATTGCCGGGCGGCTTTTCGTGTACTAGTTTCAATTTCATTATAAGCTTCTTCCAGTTCGGTGCGAAAAAAACTACGCTTTAATTGAATGAGCACGATTAATTGCTCACTCTCAATCAAAACATCAACATCTCCCTTCTTGTTCCTTGGGTCAACTGCAGATAACTGCTCTGCCTGCCACCCTAGTTGCTTAAACATATTTGCCAACTTATTTTCCATTTCTTTGGCTGCAGCATTCAATTTAGTTTGATGATTGTTTTTGAGCAAAACTTGCGCAAACGGATAATACAATGAATTGCGCGCTAATAAAAATGTTGGGCAGAAAATATGGTTTTTCAATTTTAAAAATGGTTGATGCCAAACATTATACGTTGGTGCCAAAAAATCAAACCTTTTTTTCAAATTTGGTTCATATGAAAAAAGATCCACCAAGTCTTCACTTTCAGTTTTGCTAATGCCAGGAATAGCTTGTTGACTCCGTGCTACAAATTCATCAACTGATAGCAGAAAATCTGGTATCATTATTATATCCAACTCTTGCCCCTGCTTAAACACCACCTCAAAAGCATTTTTAAAACTCGTTGCTTTTTCAGATGCAAGGAGCATATGCCTTTCATAACGGTCTTTTAAATTACCGATATAACCATTAAAAAGCTCCAGCAAAGGTTGATAAGAAATATTTCTATTTCCACATTCAAATTGACTTAATTGTAATTCATTAATCAACAGCATTGCTCCATACTCAATAATTGTTAAGGTACGGTTTAATTCTTCATCTTCTGGTAATCTTCCTTTAGGAATTTTTAGAGTACCCTCCTCCTCCATCTCAACAACTATTTTTGCTGCACGTGCCTCGTAAACATGTTTTACGACCCAATAACGTCCCTCATCTTTTTTCCATTCATCAAATATCCCCTGATTTTTGAACCTTAATTGAACTTGATTGTTAGCTATTAATGGAATACAATTATCATCAAAAGCATAAGAATCCAAAAACCTTGTTTTAAAATTGGTGAATTGATGCAAAGCATTTAAATAGTTTGAAAGGGGGTTCCTTCTTTTACCGCCTAAAATTTCATAAAACTTTTCATAATACAAAGTGGTATTAAATGCATAATTAGACACCAGTAAATCATTAAAATAATGCTGAATAAAATAAGAATAAGTTATGGCTAAAAGATTTGTTTCTTGGTCGTCCTTATTAAACCGTTGCTCTTCTAACCAAATTACACAACCTGCTAAATCGGTTTCAATTTCACTCTCACCAAGCTTCTCAAAATTTCTTTGAATTTTAGCTGCTATCCCTACAAAATCTTGATAAAATTTGGCCCAAGCTAATTGATGCGGTTTATCATTCTCAGAAAAATTGAGCTTTGTTAAATCATGAACTCTGTCAGGATCTAAAAATGCTTTTGTTCGCCTTACAACACGAATCAATTCATTAGACAAAACACTGGCTAAATTATGCTCAAAATAAGGCGCTTTTATTTTTGATTTAGCATAATAGAAGTAAATAAAGCGTTCTCCATTGGCTCCATTTAAAAGCTTATTAAACCAATTGGAATCGGTTAAAAAATCATTCCAGAAAAAGGAGTTTTCAAACCATTTCTTTCTTTCAAAATAGGCTAATGCATCATTTATATCTAATTCAAAAAGGATCTCAAATGCATTTTGGAAGTTACCGCTGTTAAACAGTGTTACGGCTTTCTTTTTTTGTTTTTCGGGTGTTGTTTTGGACATGGGTTGAGGGGGGAGTTTTTAAAGTAATTGGATTAAACCAAATAACCACACAATTAAAGCTATAATTGTAAAAATTGTGAGAATTTTATATTCCCAAAATATGAATTCTTCCTTTTCTCTATCTAAAAAATAACGAGAATTTAGATTTTTTTTCTGAAAATACCTTTCCATATGATGAGATATTTTAAACTCCACATCTTGTGATACAACCTCTGCATTTTCAGATGTCACTACGTTGACATAAAAATCAATATTGACTTTACCAGGAATATTCCCCCTATGAACATTATATAATAGAATTTCTTCAATGTCATTCGGTAAAGTACAATTAAGTTTTTGAGATTTGTTAACTCTTAAGCTGTATTCTAGATTCCTTCTCTCTTTATTCACCACTTCCAACCAATAATTTTGACCGAAACCTTTCCAATAAGTATTTTCATTTGAATAAAAGTAAACTTCTTTCATAAATGCATTAAAATAAGCCCGAGCTCTCATAATTGAATAAATCAGCCAAAAAAGCAAACCCATCCAAACAAAAACCTGCTTAGAAGTGAAATCAAAAGACATTCCAAACAAATTAATCTCTCCAATTTGTGGATTAACAAATGCTAATAAAATAATAACTATGTCCACCGCAAGTAAGTTCCGTCTGCGCTTCTCAAAACCTCCTCTTAAATCTATTTGATATAAATCAATTGAAGTACTTTTTTTATTTTCCATTTGTAATTGACTTTATTATAATATCAGCTATTAATACTCCAACGATTGAAGAAAACCAAATATCCAAAAGCCAACAGAAAACAATGCAAAAAACACTACAAATTTATATTCCCACCAATCATC
>CAKZON010000051.1 GCA_937136425.1 uncultured Crocinitomix sp. | reverse complement strand
GCTCACGCATCATTATTAACCAATCCTTATCTGCAGGTTTAGACAATCGATCTAAACTGCTAAAGGCTCCCAATTGCTCTAAATAAATATTTTCTAAGCCAGTTAATTCTTTTAAAACTCGCGAGGCTGCCTGATCCAAAGTTTCATCATCAAAAATTAAATCTCCAGGTAAAGAAAATCTAGCTTCCTTTGTTGATTCATTAGGCTCTCGTTGAATAACTAATACCTTCAATTTTTTGAAATCGAAACCGAAAATTACGCAATCAACTGAGATTCCTTTATTAAGATTGTGCTGATTATTATAACCCATGTCCAAATATAAAAAAAGAATTACGTACTTTAGCAAAACGTCATAATGACACTTAGTATTAAAATATAATTAATATGTTATTAGTAGCTGAAAGCGGATCGACCAAAGCAGATTGGATGTTGGTTGACAATGGAAACGAAACAATTTTTGTAACAATGGGGTTCAATCCCTATTTCCATACCAAGGAGGATATACTTCATGAGTTGAATGGAAATTATGATTTAACGATCATTAAAGATGAAGTTACAGAGCTCTATTTTTACGGAGCGGGATGTTCAATCCCCGAACTAAATGCAATTGTAAAATCGAGCCTATCAAGCTATTTTACTAATGCGTTAGTAAAAGTTGATCATGATTTAAAGGCGTGCGCTTATGCCTGTTATTCAGGCCTTCCTGAAATTGCTTGTATCTTGGGAACAGGTTCTAATTCATGTTATTTTGACGGAAAAAATTTATCCGAAGCTATTCCTTCAGTAGGGCATATTTTAGGAGATGAAGGAAGCGGCAGTTACTTTGGAAAAAGAATACTATCCGACTTTTTATACAAGCGTCTACCAGCTCCAATGACTGAAGAACTGGAAGACCTTGGGTTAAACAAAGAAGTTATTGTTGAAAATGTATATATGCAACCTAATGCTAACGTTTATATTGCTTCTTTCATGCCAATATTAATTCGACATAAAAAACTACAATATTGCCAAAATGTAATCAAAGAAGGAATTAGAAAATTTATTAATATTCACGTTAAGTGTTACGACAAATATGATGAAACTCAAGTAAACTTTGTTGGTTCAATGTCTTACTTACTAAAAGAAGAACTCAAGGAAATTTGTGAAGAAGAAGGAATTGAATTAGGCAAAATTATTCGGAAGCCTCTTCAAAATTTAGTGCAATTTCATCTACAACAACAACAAGCCTCTTAATGAGAATTTAAAGCACCCAAAAAACAAAATTATGACACAAGTAAAAATAGGAATTAACGGATTTGGAAGAATTGGAAGAATTGTTTTTAGGATTGCAATGGATAGACCCAATGTTGAAGTTGTAGGAATCAATGATTTGCTTGATATTGAGCATTTGGCTTACTTACTAAAATACGATTCAGTACATGGTAAATTTGACGGGACGGTAGAGGTTCGTGAGGGAATCCTAATTGTCAACGAAAAACCAATTAGAATTACAGCAGAAAGAGATCCTTCTCAATTAAAATGGGCTGCCATTAATGTTGATGTTGTTGCTGAATGCACAGGGATTTTCAAAACTATGGATAGTGCATCTGCACATCTAAAAGCAGGTGCGAAAAAAGTTGTAGTCTCTGCACCAAGTGCCAATATTCCTATGTTTGTAATGGGCGTTAATCATAATACTCTAACGACTCATGACACGATTGTTTCTAATGCCTCATGTACCACAAATTGTTTGGCTCCACTAGCCAAAGTTTTAAATGATAATTTTGGAATTAAAGAAGCATTAATGACAACAGTGCATGCCACTACCTCAACTCAACTGACAGTTGATGGACCTTCTAAGAAAAACTATCGTTTAGGGAGATCAGCTATAAACAATATTATTCCTTCAACCACTGGAGCTGCAATTGCTGTTGGCAAAATAATTCCAGACTTAGAAGGCAAACTTACCGGCATGGCATTCCGTGTACCTACAGCCAATGTTTCTGTTGTTGATTTAACAGTAAAACTAAATAGTGAAACCACTTTTGAAACCATAAAAACTGTAATTAAAGAAGCTGCTCAGCAAGAAATGCAAGGCGTATTAGGTTATACTGAAGATGCCGTTGTATCACAAGATTTCGTAAGTGATCCACGCACAAGTATCTTTGATGCAGGATCAGGAATAGAGTTGAATCCTAGTTTTTATAAGTTCATTTCTTGGTATGACAATGAATTTGGATACTCGAATAAACTAATAGACTTGGCCGTTCATCTCATGTCCGTTTAAAACTCTTCTTAGAATTCTAATCAGAGCACATCTCGTCCCTTTTTTAAAGAGCGGGCTATACCTATAAAAGAAACACCATCTTCAATAGCCCTTCACTATTTTAGAGCAACGGATTATCGATATTGATTCTTATCGCAAAACTACTTCTCCCACACCTTTTCTAACTCCTCTAATGATTTACCTTTTGTTTCAGGTATGAACTTATAGGTAAAGAAAATTATAAATAGAATAAACCCTATGAAAATGAAATAAGGAAGTGAGCCATTCCAAAATTCATTGTTATTTGTTTCACTTTCGGTGACCATAGGAAAAGTTTGTGTCACAAAATAATTTGCCGCCCATTGCGCCGCTACCGCAATAGACATGGCAACACTACGTATTTTATTTGGAAACATTTCAGACAACAGCACCCATACTACTGGCCCCATTGACATAGCGAATGAAGCAATAAAAATTAACACCCCAAGTAATGATAAAAAACCAATTGATTGTTGTTGCAACGTAATTCCTAATAACAAAAATCCAACAAGCATTCCGATAGAACCAATATAAAGTAATGGCTTTCGTCCAAGTTTATCTATTGTAAACATTGCTACAAATGTGAAAATGAGATTAACAAAAGCCAATAGTACTTGCTGCACCAAAACATCATCCTTACCAAAACCAAGTGCCTTCTCAAAAATATCTGACCCATAATACAGAACTGCATTAATACCTGTAAATTGCTGTAACATTGAAAAAACAGAACCAATCGCAATAATAACCAATGCTAGTTTTGTGAAATCACTCATTTTTAACTTTCTGTTCGCCCCATCAGTTTCTTTTAAGATATTCTCACTTTCTTTTTGCGCATTTTCTGAACCATGGATTCTTCCCAAAACCTTAATTGCTTCATCATTTCGCCCCTTAAGCGCTAACCAGCGTGGACTTTTTGGTACTATAAATAACAAACCTAAGAATAGTAAACTTGGCACCAATTCCGACCAAAACATGCGACGCCAACCCACTTCAATATTTTCAGCTTCAGTCAAATTACTTCCAATGAAATAAGTGGCCAAAAACACTATGAAAAATCCGATAACAACAGCCATTTGGTAATAAGTCACAAGTTTCCCTCTTTTGTCTGCAGGCGCTATTTCAGCAATATACATTGGTGCGTTCATAGAAGCCATTCCAATTCCTAATCCTCCTATTAAACGAAAGAAAACTAATAATGGAACTGTTTCAGGCATAAAGCCCGGTAACCCAGATCCCCAAGCTGAAAGTGTAAAAAGTATTGCTGAAATTATCAAAGAGTTTTTTCTGCCAATTTTAATACTTAACGGTCCTGCAATTATCGCACCTGCAAAGCATCCAATTAAAGCACTTCCTACAACAAACCCTTGCATTCTTGGATCCAATTCGAAATATTTTGTCAAATAAAATTGTGCCCCGTTAATTACACCAGTATCATATCCGAAAAGTAAACCGCCAAGTGCAGAGACACACGTAATGAGAATTAAAAAACCTTTTTGATTCATAAGTATTGTTTTAATTTGTTAAGCTTATTTTTTGAGATGTCTAACCGAAACTAGATACTATCGACTTCTACAAAAAAACATTCTGAAATCTATTGTTCATTTTCATGCCCTAAAAGAGTTGATCCTTCAGTCATTAATTATGCAACAATATCAGCGAATATACAAATTATTGTCTAAAGTACAATAAGTGGTTTTTATTCCCTGTAAAAAATGACATATTCCAGTAATCTATTTTATCAAGGTTTCTTTAACACCAGATAAGTCTCCAAAAAAGATCAATATAAAAGGCTAAGAAAAAACATTTAAGAATCACTTATTGTCAAATGGACAATAATACTTATTTTAGGTAAAAAAATAAATTGAAGATGTTAAAGTCCATAAAAATTTCACTTGTATTTAGTACGTTGATTTTTTCACTGAATTTATTCAGTCAATCAAAATTTACAACATTAAATTCTGAAACAGAATCAAAAATCACGGCATTACTTTCGGAAATGACAGTTGAAGAAAAGGTGGGACAAACCTGTCAAATCACATTAGATGTTTTTTTGAAAAGAAATGCCAATGGAGCAGTAATTGAGCCCATTGAAATTGATTCTAAAAAATGGGAAGAAGCTATTTCAATCTATAAAGTAGGATCTGTTCTAAATGTGGGTTCGCATACCTTATCTATGGACCAATGGAAAATGATTATGGAGAATGTACATGAACCCTATAAGTCCGGTAAAACAAATATTCCAATTATTTACGGTATTGATGCCATTCACGGTGTAAACTACACGATAGGTGGCACTCTTTTTCCGCAAGAAATTGGTTTGGCAGCGACATGGAATCCTAGACTGGCTTCAGAATTTGGACACATCACAGCTTATGAAACGAAGGCTTCGGGTATTCCTTGGAACTTTTCACCAGTATTGGATGTTGCCCGCCAACCCTTATGGTCTCGATATTTTGAAACCTTAGGAGAAGATCCATATTTAGCTGGAGAAATGGGAAAAGCAATCATTTGTGGCTACCAGGGAAAAGACAAAATGGATAATTACCATACAGCTGCATGTTTGAAACATTTTGTTGGCTATAGCACTTCGCAATCGGGCAGAGATAGAACCCCGGCTTGGATTCCAGAAAAATATATGCAAGAACTCTTTTTAGCTCCATTTAAATCAGGAATTGAATCTGGAGCAATGACCGTAATGGTAAATAGTGGTGATGTTAATGGTGTTCCTGGACATTTCAACTACCACCTTTTAACTGAGGTTTTAAAAAAGGAATGGGGTTTTAATGGTTTTGCGGTTTCTGATTGGGAGGATTTCATTATGTTAGAAACTGTCCACCGTGTAGCCGAAAATCCTCTAGATGCAGTTGTAAAGGGATTTAATGCAGGTGTAGATATGAGTATGGTACCTTCAGCGCCACATTATAAATCTTATTGTGATTTAATGAAACAAGCCATAACAGAAGAACTAATTAGCATGGAACGATTAGATGATGCTGTTCGCAGAATAATTCGTGTAAAAATGGCCGCTGGGTTGTTTGAAAAGGGCATGAATGAAAATAAAAATTATCCTGATTTTGGATCTTCCAAGCATAAAGAAAAAGCATTATGTAGCGCCTTGGAATCTATCACTCTTTTGAAAAACAAAAATAATACCCTTCCATTAAGCGCCGAAAGTAAAGTTTTAGTTGCTGGACCTACAGCAAATAACTTAGTTTATTTAAATGGCGCTTGGACGCATACTTGGCAAGGGTTGGATACAACCTACAACACAGCTGGATGTAATACAATTTATGAGGCATTTAAAAATGAAATTGGTGCGGAAAACTGTAGTTATTCTCAAGGAGCTGAGCTTTACTTGCAGGAGGATTATGAGGCCTGTAAACTTTCAAATATTAGCGACTTTAAAACAAAAGCTCAAAATTCAGATGTTATTGTTTTATGTTTAGGTGAATTACCCTCTACAGAAAAACCTGGAGATATTCGATCATTAGATTTGCCAAAAGCACAAATAGAACTTGCTAAAATCGCCTACGAATATGAGAAACCTGTTATTTTAGTACTGGTAGAAGCTCGCCCAAGAATTATTCATGAAATAGTGGGTGACGCGGCAGCAATTATTCAAACATACCTTCCTGGTGATTATGGTGGAGACGCATTAGTGCAACTGCTCTATGGTAAAGAAAATTTCAGTGGTAAATTACCTTACTCTTATCCTAAGCACAATGGGGTTATTGAATTCTACGATCACCCAAGAAGTGTTGACCGATCAAAATCGAATCATTTTAAAGCATATGATCCTGAATGGAATTTTGGTTACGGACTAAGTTATACGAACTTCATCTATTCTGACTTACAAATCAGTCAGCAAAAAATCACCACAGTAGACGAACTAACCATATCAGTTATGGTCACGAATACTGGTAAAATGAACGGAAAAGAAGTTGTGCAACTGTACATATCAGACAAAGTTGCTTCGCTTGTTCCAGCTGGTGTAAGACTAAAAGGTTTTGAGAAAATCGAGTTAGCGCCAAATGAATCAAAACGCGTGGAATTCAGTATTTTTGCAGAAGATCTTAAATTTGCTGACAATTCAGGCAATTGGATTACCGAACCAGGTAAATTCGAAATAGCAATTAAAGATCTTAATGTGACCTTTGAATTAAATTAATAGCAAAATGTACAAAATAGAGTTTGACAATTTCTTTACCTACTCCTTTTCTTCGGATTGTATAATTTTTGGATTCAGAAATGGAGAAATAAGTGTTTTGCTGATTAAACGAGCCATGGAACCATTTAAAGATAAATGGGCTATTCCAGGAGATTTAGTTTATCCAGATGAAGATTTATTAGATGCCTCTAAACGGATTTTATTCGAATTGACTCAATTAAATGATATTGATTTGCATCAGGCTCAAACATTTGGAAAGCCCAATCGTCACCCTCAGGGACGTGTAATCACCTGTGCACATTTTGCTTTATTAAGAATTAATGACTTTCATGCTGAAGCCTCTTCATGGGCAAAAGAAGTCGCTTGGATTCCAATTCATAAAGTTCCAGAATTAGCATTTGATCATGACGAGATACTAAGTTCTACTTACGATTTATTGAAACAAAAACTTGCCATTGAGCCAGTATGTTTTGATATGCTTCCTGAAAAGTTCACGCTAAGCGAAATGCAGTCATTATATGAATATGCTTTTGATACTACAATGGATAAAGCAAACTTTAGAAAAAAAATTAAATCCATACCGATCAAAAAACTGAGTGAAAAGCAACAAAATGTAAAACATAGACCTGCTCAACTATTTTCTTTTGATCAGGATCGATTCATTGAAATGGTTAAAACAGATCATTACACCTTTAAAATGTACTAATTCATTATAAAGCGTCTAAAACAATTACCACCTCAACTTGTTGTAATTATGGAACCATATTGTTTCTAACTGGGCGTTCAAAACACTGTAAGTCAACACATACAGTCTTTACGTCAAAAACACACTAAGACTCTAGGTACTTATTGTATTTTTTACTATATTTATAAAAAATAAAACTATTTATATGAAAAAAGTTTACACATTAGTTGCAGCAATAGTACTTTCAAGCACTGTTTCGCTTGCACAAAATATTGTTGATGCAAGCGCTTCTGACGCGTGGGTTGCATACATGAACGTATTCAATTTAGACGGTGGATATGAATTTGGATCGGCATGGGAAGTACCTGCTGTTCAGACCACACTTGACGCGGGTGCAAATACTATTACATTACAACCTAATTTCAGCACATACGAAGAGAATCCTGATGATCCTTTTTGGATTAATGATGATGGATCTGGAAACAAGGATTTAGAAGGTTTAACTTATGTAGAGCCAGGAGCTGCTTATAACGGGGTTGATTTAACCTTTGAAGGGTCGGTGATCTCTCATACTTTATCTGATGATTATAGCGCTCAATTCTTTATCAAAGCTTTAGATCCAGAAGCTGGATATTCTGACGTATTTGGAGGTTCAAAAGTTTTTGACATACCTGCTAGCGGAACGTTTTCAGTTGATGCAACTGGGGCTGAATTAGCAGAGGGTTTAATTGTTCAATACGGTTTTTTAATTAGAGGCGTAAATGCTAGCCCGGTAGATGAAGATGCATTAGGAAGCGTTGTGATTGGATCTGTTTCAGTGAGCACTGATGAGTATGAAATGGCTACTCAATTATCTGTATACCCTAACCCAACGATTGAAATAATATCATTCTCTGATAACGCAATTGTTGATTCTTACACAGTAATGAACCTTGCTGGCCAAGCAGTATTAAACGGCATAAATGAAAATTCAATTGATGTATCTACACTTGAAAAAGGCGTTTACTTAATCCAGTTCAATTACTTAGACCGTCAAAAAACTTTGAAGTTCATCAAAAAGTAAGACATACGAATTATTATACCAAGGGAGAAATAATTATTTCTCCCTTTTTTTTTACAACATGAAGAAAATAGCAACAATCCTCTCAATACTTAGCGCTTTCACTTTGCAGGCGCAATACGAAATAATTTGGTCTGATGAGTTTGATGGTGAAAACCTTGATTTAACCAAATGGACCTATGATTTAGGCGCTGGAGGTTGGGGAAATGCAGAACCTCAATATTATACGTCAAACAGTAACAATGTGGATGTAGACACAGGTTATTTACGGATTACCGCCATTGAGGAAGATTTTGGAGGAGCCGAGTATACCTCAGCAAGAATAAAAACACAAGGCTTATTTGATGTAAAATATGGAAAGGTTGAAGGAAGGATAAAATTGCCAAAAGGACAAGGAATATGGCCTGCATTTTGGATGTTAGGCTCTAATATCACTGAAGTAAGTTGGCCTAAATGCGGTGAGATTGATATCATGGAACATGTCAATAACTCTTTCTACATACATGGAACTTATCACTACGACAATTGGGGGCATCAATATAGTGGAGAAGACAAAGGTGTAGACGTGGAAGAGTTTCATGTTTATGCAATTGAATGGGATGCTCAAAAAATTAAATGGTTTGTGGATGATATTTTATATTTCACCGCAAATATTGAGGGAGGAGTTGGATCAACTGAAGAGTTTCACGAACCCTTTTTCTTAATTTTAAACATGGCAACAGGCGGCTTATGGCCAGGTTACCCAGACGAGACTACAGTCTTCCCAGCCAATATGTTTGTGGACTATGTTCGTGTATCTCAAAAAGCGGTTGCAAACGTACCGGAAATAGAAAATAACACTCAATTAAGCATATATCCGAACCCAACAACTGATTGGGTTGAAATAAACGGATTAGCCGCCTCAGAAATCACCAATTATTCTATATTCAATTTATCAGGAGCTTTAGTAACTGAAGGAGCATTGCTAAATACCAAAGTAATTAATGTAACTAATTTGCAAGCTGGGTGCTATGTTTTGGCCGTTGAAGATGCGCAAGGCATTTTAAGAAAACGTTTTCGATTAATGATTCAAGACTAGATTATAAATTGACTCATCTAATAGCTCTGATCAGGACCAGCATTAAATACGCTCAGTCTTTCTTTTCTATTAAAACCAAGTGTAATTTAACTTTCAATAAAATTGAGTGTTGCCAACTATGGATTACCATTGTTTGTAATTGAATACTAGAAATATATGCGTAGCGCGAATTGAATATTTAATCAAAAATCAATACACCCCATTTAGCCGGGGAGGTATTAAAACCTTCGGAAAGAACACTATTCCATCTTTGTTGTTCTTTTCTACTATTGTCTTTATTAAGGTCTATAGCGACTTCAAAATCCAATCTTAAGCCACGAGATAGTTCAATACCATAAAGTTCCCTAAACGGAACTGCAACGCTTACAGTATACCCTTCATTCCATGTACCGAATGTCTTCTTAATAGCGCTGTGTTTTTTAGATTCTTTCCAATCCCAAACATAGGGATCACTTCCGCAATTAATACCGATATGTTGATCACTTAAAAGCAAGAATTTTCTTTTTTTATTAGCAAGCTTATTGGTTGAAAAAGCAATTTCAATAGCATCACCTTTCCAAAGGTTCCCATTAACATGTTCGTTTTTTCGCGGTGTGTCATCTTTAATTTGGAAAGAGAAAAATAATGAATCAGCACTATATGCCACAACAAATGAATGACCGCCTTGTATAACATTATAATTGTTAAACGCCGCAGATTTTCCAATTTCAAAAGCCGTTACTTCTTTCTTTAATTTTTTAGAATAAGGTACCAAATGCAACTTTTTAATCTCTATTTCTCCTTCAGCAAAAACTTGAATCAACAATTGCTTAACATTTGTCAAATCCACATCATTCTCTTCAAACGGAAAAAGACTTAATGGAATTTGAACTTTTGTCCAATCACTTGAAATTGATTTTGATTGCAAAAAGGATTTGTTATAACCTAACCATGCTTGTTGACCTGAATAGTCTTCTATACCAAATGCCCAAGGAATATTGGTGAAAGGTTTATCTGTTGATCTTACTTGCAGTTCTATCGCCAAAGTATCTGCAACATACCCCATATCTTTACCTGACCAGCCATCCCATCCAAAACCAATACCAACCCAGTCACAACCATCTAAATCTTTATTCCATGTCAGATTTAAACAAGTACCTTCACTTTCTTCTTTTAAGCGACTTGACACACAACGTGTATCTTTACTCATCCAAAACTCATCAGTTAAATCATTTTCAAATATCGATAATTGCGTAAATCCTCGAACATTATACTCCTCTTCTGGTACATGATCATACAACCCCATTTTTTTAAATGAGAACTTCTTGGAAACGACCTCTACATTGTCCAACATTTTTGAAGTCGTATCTTCCTGACTGAAAGAAACCACTCCACAACTTATAAATAGTATTGCAGTTAAAATGCTTCGCATGCTATGGAATTAATGGACCATTTTCAGTGAAAATAATATAATCAAGTTTTGATTTTGCATATCCGGTTGCTGGGTTTGCCAAATGCAACATATTTATTTTTAAAATTTTCTCCGAGTTATGCACATTGTTACCTGCAGCTTCTGAAGGTATTCCATCAACCAAAGAAGCAATATCATTGTATTTAAAAGATAATAACTTCCATCCTTCCCAATTGACTAAAATTTCTGCTGAATACATGTCTTCATCTGCTCCACTAAAGCTCCCATCTCCATTTTCGTCTTCTTCAAACTGGAATAAAACAATACTGTTTTGCAACCCTGGTTCCCCATAAACCATCACATTAAAATAAACATTGTTTGGATTACTATTTAATGGAAAATGAGTCGCTCCATATGCGTCAGCATTGAAATTAACCAAGCCTATTAAATAGTCCCAATCAACAGTTCCTGCCATATTATAATAAGCATCTCCTTCAGCGGCTCCATCCGTTTTAATTTGGAAATCCATGTCTAAGCCAGATTGAATGAATGATGTCCACCCTGGATTAAAGCCCGAATCAAAATCAGCTACAACAAACCCTGTATTAGTCTTTACACTTGTAATTTCAACTGCCTCAAATAATGTATCCTCTTCTCCGGGAAAACTCAATTGCACTTCGCACATTTCGTTTTTAAACATAGGTAAATTTGTAGTGCTTCCCTCCCACATATAACTGCTCACGTCAATAACTTTACTATTGCCTAAAACAATTTTTTCTGCTCCACTAGACTCTCCAATTATCCTCAATTTCCATGCACTTGTTTTTGAAAGTTCTGCTGAAAATGTTACAATTTCACCAGCTGAAAAATCAACTGTAGATTGACTCACCGCCAAACCTGTCACAATTTCAAATGGTGTGTTAATCTCTAATAGAGAGGGACCTTCAAATTGCCCTACCTCTTCTTTTCTGCAAGAGATAGCAACAAAAATCAGGAGTGTAAATATTGCGTACTTTTTCATATTCTAAAATTTCATAACATAATAAATCATAAACTGATTGTAGCGATAGTTTTGATTTACCACAAACGTATTTTTATTGGATTCAAAAATTCCGGCGAGATAAACATCCTCAGAAAAATTAAATTTCAATCCTCCTGAGATATTCATTTCATCACCATCAATCTCATAATTATCGAAATTGATGACTGTTCCATCAGTGTCTCTTACAGGAACAAGTTCATTCCCTTTAGTGTTCAACATATAGATATTTCCTAAAACAAACAGTTTTTTAACAACCTCTAATTCAAATCCCGCATTCATAGTTACCGAATTAAGGTTTATGTCTTCAAAATCATATTCGCTATTTCTTTTCGTTTGTTGATAAGCCACACCAACTTGAAATGTTTGTTTTTTCTTCCATTTTGTCCAATTAGAAAGGTTAAATCTTACATTTCCATTTAAGTAACCAAAGTTTCGCAGATTAGCAGTCCCCAGCCCTCTTATTTCTTGTAGATAATAATAGCGAGCATCCGTTTCAATAATCTTGCTTGAATCGGCGTAGTTAACACCTACATAAACTCCTCTTCTGTTAAACGTTGCAATTCCGTATGGTAAGGCATTATTTACAGCAGGGTTATATGACATGATATTGGTAACAATTTGATTGGAATACAATAATGGATCATTATAAAGATCATATGCCGAAATTCCTCTAACAACTTGATCATTTGTATATCTATCATAAAAGTTATTTTGTGCATTAAAATCCACTCGTTTAGATTGTGCCCCAAAGCTTCTAAAATCCGGTCCATTATCCATATACCCCACCTCAAAACTTAGATCCTTCTTTTTAAAGTTAAAATAAGCACGCGTATGAATAATGTAATCACTTAATCTATCTACAGTATCGGTCACTGTAAAACTGGAAGAAATACCTGATTCTCCATCCAGTCCTACTCTGAATTTTGGTTGGTCTAACCAAATATCATAAGTCAGTGAACTAACATTGTTTCGATAGGCATCTTCATTTGCAGCTGTTCCTTTAAGATCAAAAATACTAACATGATTGATGCCTAAATTAAAATGCTTTTTTTGCTTAAAAACTACATTTCCTCCACCTTGCAATCTTTCCAATATGTTTGCCAAATTAGTTGGATTCATGCGCGTTATAAATCCATTAAATTCAATTTCATCCAAAACTTTAGGAAACTCCAAAGCAAAATTTATAGCTGCTCCTTGCCGTCTCCATGTGTTATTACCATAAAATGTCTCATAGTTTAAAATGTCCTCTTTAATTTTAGTGGTTGCAATTGTAGAAACCAACAAATCTGGATTATGATTATAGAAAGTATATGGTGACAACTTATAATCTATATTTCCAATTTGGTATCTAAGAAAATTACCAGCAACACCTTTAACATGTACTTGACGTACCCCAAATGTTACTCCACCACCCCAAAATCCGCCAAATGCATTGTTTATTCGAAACATACCTAGCACTTCAGTATTAGCGTTAGGGTTTATTTTAATTCCTAAATCCATCAGTGCATACCCACCGGTAGATTTAGGGGCTGTTATCGTATCTTCTTGCTCAGAAGTAAAGTTTGAATGTGAAATAAGCGACCTTGCCCCACCAATAAACTGAACCTTTTTACCACTTTGCGCGAACGCACCAGTATAAAGAACACTCAATATTAGCAATAAAACGTATTTCATATTAAAAAAATATTTTTAGTTCGACAGTCGATTCCATTCCACTGTATTTATCTAATGAAAAATTAAAATCCTGGTAAGTCATCCAACGCTGACGTAAATATAAACCTGTGTTTTTAGCCAGCTGAATATCCAAGCCAATCCCATAGCTAATCCCTTCCTGATCTTTAGGCTTTAGTGACACAACATCTAATTCGGTTTGCTCATTTGCAAAAATGCGATCGTATCCGAAATAGTTTGAGAGTACTATTTTTGGTGTTATTGAATAATAAAATTCAAGTTGATTATTATACGATTGCAAATATGCTTTTTGAGAATACTTAGGAAGTGCTGAAAATTTATCTTGAATACTATGAAAACCTCCTAAATAGAATACTAAAAATTTTCGTCCAACAATTTTTGTTTCAAACTTATAACTCAATTCAACAGAATTAAACCCTTTTGCAGTTATAGAATCTGTAATAGTCAGTGTTTCATAAACACTGCGATAAACCTTATTAAGATTTCCATAAGGACCTACATTAGATGGAAAACCCCACCTCCAAAAACGAGACATAGCTAAGTTATTTGCAGGATGTCCGTATGTAACTCTATTAGAAAGTGCAGAAATTTCAGCAGCAGCACTATAACCTAATGTAATTTTATGTTTACCAAATTTAAGATCAGTATTTAGAATTAAACCTCTTCTATTATTGGTTAATTGCCCTATGCTTACCAAAGAACTTGCAAACGGATTTAGCACCGTTTGTCCACCTTCTATTTGGTTTCCAGAAAGGTTTGCATTGTATTCCTCAATTGAAGAATTCCAAAACACGCCATTATTATTAATTACGTTTGGACTAATTTGAAAATACCTAATCTCAATTGGGAAATGTGTCAACTTTTCAGAGAGTTGGAACTTGATATCAATTGCCTCTCCCCATTTATTCGTAGCAGTTGGGCTAAAGTAGTTTCCAGATCCAACTTCTCCCGCAATTGTCAGCTTGTCAAACTTAAAATTAAACTCCGTAGTTACAAGATTAAAACCAATCGCAAATTCTGCCAAGCTATCCGTAAAAGTTCTACTAGTAATTCCGTTTAAACTAACAAAGCTGTCTGCAAAATCCTTTTTAATTCTACCAGCTGTCATTGTATTGGGTTGCGGCAATGTTCCTCCATTAAACTGAGACTTACCATGCATTAAAGCAAAGGAAAACCTTTTTGGCAACCTAACACCATCAATAATTATTCCTTGAAAAGCTTGATTTCCCCATCTAACATCCTGCGTTAATGCACCATTATTGTAAAAGTCCTGATACCGTTGTAAAGGTGTTTTTGTAATTGGATCCCACGGGTTTCGTTCAAAAAGGCTAAAGCGATTATACCCCGTATTAGTTGTAAAAGTAAAAGGGCTTAAACTATACCAATGAATACCTCCTGTTTTCACAGTAAATGTGCCATATTTTGTAGAATGTGCCCCCGTTAAATTGACACCTAATAGAAGTCCTTGCACATAATCCTTTTCACTCCCTGTTAAAGGAGTCCAGAGATATAAATCAGTAGAAAAAGAGGTGTTTTTAGTTGGGCGCCCCGAAATATTCAAGCTCAACTGAGGAATATTACTATCATCCCCTATAAAAAGTCTATTATTAACATCTCCAAATTCAGGATACTGTTCTTTCATAACAGCGTAATTACCAATGGTTCTATAATAACCAGAAACGGAAATATTATTAAGCGCTTTTTTCATTTGCTTAGGGTGCAATCCACTTTCATCAGCTTTGAATAAACTAGAGTCTCTTGAAGATTGAGAAAAAAGATTTTCACTGAAAATCAATAAAAAGAAAAGACAGATATAGATAATCTTATTCATTAAATGATTTTAAGGTTTGTGATTTAAATCGAACTTTCTTAGCGGCTATGCCAGGATCATTTTCAACATAAAATGGAACATTCATATATGCCACTTTTTCTTCATCATTTACGAAAACAAAAAGTCTATAGCGACCTTCAGTTAGTGGGGCCTTGAGTATAATTTCATTTTTGGAAGAACCCTTAATTTTGCCATAAATTAGTGGCGGTTTATTCTCAGCATCTCCTCCCGATTTTAAATCAGTACTTTCTTGGTAAAGTTCCCATTTATAAGACAACTTATCCCTTTCCCTATCAGTTGCAAAAATTTCCAATTCATATTTTTTACCTGGAGCCAGCACCAAATTTTTAATCTTGGTTGAATTTTCGAAACGTATTGAGTCAAGTTTTGGAGCCCTGTTAGTTGGGTAGCGTCCCGACCAACAATATTGCAATTCATCAATCGCCTCAGTTGGAGTTCCATCATCCGTAAACAGGCCATACCAAGTACTAGTATACTCCTGCTTTTGTCCCCATAAAAAGGCAAAAGAGCCTATACATTGCTTACCTTGAGATGCAATACTTTCCTGATAACGATTCAAATAAGAAGCTGCTTTCTCTGTACTACTTTGTTCGATAGATGAAGACCACTTTGTTTTAGGCGACTCCCAATGCCCTGTTGGACCCCATTCTGTAATCATGTATGGGCCTTTAAAATCTCCTTTAATTAAAACATTCTTAACATTCCCTATATCTCCGTATGTATTAATTCCGTAAATATCAATATCCGTTAAAACTTCCATGACATACTTTAGTTTTGTATCATTTGTACCTGCAGTAACCGTGCACGTTGGATGATTCGGATCCTCCTCTTGAACCATTTTAGCAATATCATTAACTGCTTTCCAAACTTTTGTATTAGAATACTGAAGTTCATATTCGTTTCCTAACCCCCACATTAAAAGGGCTGGATGATCTTTATACTTTTGCACGGCTCTCCTACAAGATTCTAATTGATTTTTAATTTTAACCTCGTTGTTATAATCAAATCCGTGGCGCTCATGCTGAATCCAAAAACCAAGCATCACTTTCAGTCCTTTCTCATGCGCTTCATCTAAAACTTCCTGAGCATTTTCTATCCCCCAAGTTCGAACTGTATTTCCTCCAATAGATTTAATCAAATCCATTTCATCCACTCCGCCAGCACCTCTTACATAAAAATCTTCACCATTAACCAGTAAAGACCATTGACCTTGTTTTTCCACAACCTCTACAACACTTCCTTGACTAAACGCATAAGAATTGATCAAAATACCAAAACTGAATAATGTAAAAACAACAGCGTTTATTTTCATAATAATGAGTGAATTAGTGCACAAGATACAAAACCTTATTGTATAAAGTACAATAATTGCTTTTTATTTTGTTAAAACAGTTTTAATAATCATAAGAATACATTTATTTACTACACCCCGTCTCCTTAAATCAACACGCCAACCTTGCAGACTTACAATAAATTTACTGAATTATAACAAATTAAATAAATGACTAACTTCCCTAGAATAATATGTTTCCTAACATAGCTACAAACAATAATTTTGCAAAAGAGTTCCAAATTACAAAATCCAATTTCTTAATATAGTATCCAACATCAATGCATTAAACGTACTCATTAATTGAAAACGCAGCCAATCACAAATCTACAACTTGCCTCGCAGAGAATCCTCACCAATTAATGTAACGAATACACAAAATAACGATATACCAGCAGACTAAGGTTTACCAAAACACTTTTCCTAACCCTACAATGCAAACGGCCAAACCCCACTTTTATAGATAACTATTAAAGTTTCTTAGTAGAGATAAAACTGGAAAACTCCACGTTCACCCCAACCTTTGTTAAAAATTAAACGTAATTAACAAAAATTAACCTATCAATTCAGTGCTTACACTGAAAGATGTTTTAGTAAAAATACTTAAAATTGCATGCGGATTTTACGCACATGAATTAACCCAAAATAATTTAACATGGTTCGAATTGTTCTTTTGGATAGTAGAAAGCTATTCAGAGTTTCACTTAAAAGTTTAATTGGCTCCTTTGCAGATTGCAAAGTTGAGTTAGACATCTCAACATTAAAAGAGGTGCCCAAAGATTATGACATCAAAAAAATACATCTAGTAATTGTTGATCCAGCCTCTATAAAAACCGGAGGATTTCAAAAAGCACAAGCTTATTTTAAATATTCCCGTTTCATTGTTCTCACCGATTCAATTGAACGCGAACAAGTTATAAGATATATGCAATTAGGAATATCAGGCTTCTTTTCAAAAGATGATTGTCCTTCGCAATTAGAAAAAGCGATTCAAGACATTTCAATCAATTATGATTTTGAAGAGGTCCGCTTAGGATCAGTAATTAGAGAGTCGCTTATTACTGATGTTCGGCGCCTCGATCGTAAGAAAATTGCATTTACAGATAGAGAAATTCAGATTTTAAAATTGGTTTGCTTAGAAAAAACAAATGCCGAAATATCTGACATTTTAGGGCTAAGTGTTAGAACTATTGAATCTCACCGTAGGCGCATGATTGAGAAGACTGATTGTAGGAGTATAATTGGCGTAATTTTAAACGCAATAGAATTAAAATGTGTCAATCTAAACGCTACCAACAACCAACGCCACCAGGCATCATAAATAGTTTAATTACAAATCATTAAAGTTGAATTTTTGAATTTGGTAAAAGTCGATTCAGCTCATTTTATAGTTCTTTGTTTCTTGGATTAAAAAGGTTGATTTTTTCAGCATTAAGTATTTATACTGTTGAATCTTGTCAAATTTTGCCGTAATATTGTGGCGTAAACCCCATCTTATTGACATGTCAAAAAAAGTTGTTCTTATTGATGATGATGAACTTTTTAGAGCTGGTTTAACGAGACTGATAGATTCTTTTGAAGATTTTGAAGTCCAGTTAAGTATCAACTCTACTGAATTCACACAAATGGTAGATGAAAAAAAGGATAACTTAGGTTATAACTTAATTCTATTCTGTCCACCCCAAAATACAACCCAAGGTTTTGGTATGTGCGAAGATTGTGTGCGCTTTTTCTCACCGAGCCCAGTTATGATTATTTCGAACATTTATTCGAAAGCTACAGTAATGAAAGCTATTGAATCTGGAATTTCAGCTTACTTCACCAAAGGTATTTCTCCTTTTGAATTGGAAAGTATCATGAATGAACTGACAGTGAATGAAAATTTCCCAGACATTAAGATGGAATTAAAAGTACGCCGAGTTCTTTCAACCGAAGAGTTAATGAATATTTCATTTACAGAAGCTGAAGAAGAGGTTTTACGTTTAGTTTGTCAACAAAAAAGCAGTTCTGAGATTTCTTCTGACTTGGGCATTAGTGTCCGAACAGTTGAATCTAGAAAACGCAACATGATGATGAAAACTCATAGTAAAAATATGATTGGCGTTGTTATGATTTTTATGCGTTCAGCTCATTTTGAAAATTCTGAAAGAATTCCTTTAGGTCCTTAAAAGCCTCCTTTTCTTAATCCAAGTAAACAAAGCAAATTTAGTATTAACCGTTGCTTGACTTTGTCAAACACGAATTGATTAGATATGCGAATGTTTGCCCATAAACCAATAAAAAGGTTGCTATTACTGAGTGTTTTTATGCTCTTTGGAAATACTTTTGCGCAAAATTTAGCAGAATTGCGGCATTTTACAACCGCGCAATACAAGATGGATTTCTACATCTCGTCTACCCAAAAGAAAATCAATTATACAGACACTTTATATTACCACTGGTTCAAATCTCAAAAACTACACATTACTCAGGGCGGATCTGCGGGGAATTTACTGCATGGTAATTTTCAAAAATTTCATACAAATGGACAATTAGCTGAACGTGGAGAATTTAAATACGGTTTAAAAGATGGAGAATGGATGACCTGGTATGAATCAGGAGAATTAAAATCCAAATTAATCTATAAAAAAGGAATTCTCAACGGCTCCTTTAGCACTTACTCAAAAGACGGTAAAACAACAGAAAAAGGCAAATTCAAGAAGGGCCGAAAAAAGCATAAAAAACAGAAAAAAGATCAGTCCATTGAAGAAGAAGAACAAGCTCCGTGGTACAAAAGAATATTCCAGATTGAGAAAAAAGAAAATCCTGAAAAAGAGGCTAAACGCCTTGCAAGAAGAACACGCCAACAAGAACGAAAAATGGCGAAAGAACGTGAAGTAAAGAATGATTAAACCAAAAAAAATACAAGCTTCTGCCATTTATTACGCTCTGTTTTTAAGTGTAATATTTGCCTTGATTTTGGGTGGATTCATTTTACTATCTGGATTCAATCAAAATTTTGCCAGCCAAATGGATGTGGAAGAAATTTTAATCGATAATTCACATTCTGGAATGGCTTACGCTCAGGTATATTTTAAAGAATTAGAGAATAATAAACCTTCAACAATTCGCCTTTATGACAAAGGAATTGACTCTGTTGCCATTGTGAAAAAAAATTGGGGAGCATTTACAATTCTGCAGTCCACAGCAGTTCATAGAAATAGAACTCAATCGAAAATTGCAATGTTTGGTTCTGCCATTTCTCCTAATCAAACGAACCTCTATTTAACAGATAATGGTCGGCCAATTTCGTTATGCGGAGATGCCCGAATTGAAGGCAAATGTTATCTACCAAAAGCAGGTTTAAAACGCGCTTATATCAATGGCCAAAACTACACTGGAGGGAAGTTAATTTATGGCACTACACAACCTGCGAAAAAGCAATTACCAACATTGCAAAAAGGTTTTATTGATGAATTAGTGCAGACAAATGGAGACATTTATCAATGGGACGAAAATCAAGATTCTATCATTGTCTCTTTTAGTGAAAACGGTACTCATTTTTTATCGGATCATTATATCACTATTCAAAATATGGTTATTAAAGGCCAAGTCATTATTGAGGCGAAAGATTCCATTTTTATAGGACGTAATGCCATTATTGAAAATGCGGTAATAAAAAGCAAAGTCATTTATATTGAAACTGGATTCATTGGTACAGCGCAATTATTTGCTTCAGAGCAAATTGTATTGGAAGAAGATGTGACATTTAAATACCCAAGTGTTTTGTGCTTAATTGAAGAAGATTTTCCTACGGATAAATCATCAGGAATTGAGATTGGCACAAGAGGTCAAGTACTAGGAACGGTATTGTTATTTAGTAAGAGTCCCAATTTTAGAAAACCTTTGCAACTGACAATTGAAAGCGAAGCCGAAATTGATGGATTAGTTTATTGCGCTGGAAAAACGCAACTAAAAGGCGTAATTAATGGTAGTCTATTTTCTGAAAAACTATTTCTTAAAACAGGTTCCTCTGCCTATGAAAATCATCTTTTAAACGGCAAAATATTAGACCAACTTCCTGCAGATTTTGTGACCGCAAATTTATTGGCAGAGACTGAAATGTTACAACAAATTGCTTGGCTAGAATGAACTTGAAAGCGCAACATATCGTCAACAATAAATTACCCGCATTCACCCTTTTTGAATCAGTAATTGCCATTACAATAATTACTGTTTTGATTGGAATTGGCACCATGATTTATGGCAATTTAATGCATTCAGAAAAACCGCTTTCTTACTATCAAGCTCAAGCAGAAATTGAATTAAAACTGCAAGAACTTAAATCGAATCAACTATTTATCCATGACAGTTTCGACTACGAAAACTATGAGATTGAACAAAACATTTCGTTCTACAAAGGGAATAAAAAACTTTACCTAGTTACCTATACTGCACGCACTGGAAATAAAGAATTACTCGTTGAAAATCATTTAATCCCGAACAATCACCATGAATAGGCCTAATAAAATAGCGGCGTTTACAATGGTTGACATTTTAACCGGAATGATCATTACAAGCATTATCATTTCAATGGTGTTTTACTTATTCACAAGTGTCAATAAGCAGGTTTATACGTACGGGCAAGTGCGAAATGATTTAAATGCGTTTTTATTAATGAAATCGGACCTAAAACGGCAATTTGAAAAAAATGAAAACGAAATAGTTGGTATCCCAGGTGGAATTTCAATTATAGGCTCTTCGATTGATTTGAACTATATAAAAGAAGGCAATTTTTTAATTAGAACAGAAAAAAATAGTAGAGATACTTTAACCACAACTTTAACGCAATTTGAACCTGTATTTGTTAAAAATCAATTCGGAAACCCTACAGAAAAAATTAGCGCACTTAATGTCTCCATTCAAATGGATGAACAAAACCTATCATGCTATCTCGTTCGTGAATACGGACCTATAGAAACAATCAACAATAGCCTTTTACATGAGTTTTAAGTTAGAGACACATATCGAAACTAAAAAAGGCAAGACGAACGAAAACGAGTCTGCAAACAAAAAAAAGGAGAACTTTTTCAACCGAGACATCCAACTTTTTGGAAACCGCTATGGCAACAAAAAGAAAGAACGTTTTTACATGGATTTGAGAACTCTTTTACTTGCGGGTGTAGATCTTAAATCTGCACTTGAAATTATTATTGAAGAACAAGAAAAAGACGTTGACAAAGAAATGTATACGCAGCTATACGAAGGAATCATTAAAGGAAAATCTTTATCACAAGGGTTAAAAGATCTCGGTAAATTTTCTGAATATGAATATTTCAGTATTGAAATTGGCGAAGAGTCTAATCGCCTCAATGAAGTACTAGCTGAACTTATGCATTATTATGCTGATCAAGCGGCATTAAAAAAACAAATAACCTCAGTTTTATCCTATCCACTATTCGTTTTTGCCATCACCATTGGGCTTGTTTATTTCATGATGACCAGTGTTGTTCCAATGTTTGCAGATGTATTTAAACAATTTGGTAGCGAATTACCCAGCCTCACATTAAAGGTTATTTATTTGTCTGAAAACTTTCCTTTCTTCTTCTTGATTTTTGCTGTAAGTGTTGCAGCTATTGTATTATTTGTGCGTTCGCAAAAAGAACAGGATTGGTTTCGCCGATCAACCTCAAGTTTCTTTCTGAAAATCCCAATGATAAAGAATTTAATTACGGTCATCTATCTTGCCCGATTTACACAAGCCTTGCATCTGTTATTGGCGGCTAAAACACCTTTAGTCAAGTCTCTAGAATTGACGCAAAAAATGGTCAAATTTTATCCATTACAAATTGCAATTGAGCAAATCAAAGAAGACATTAGAAAAGGCAAAACTATGCAC
This sequence comes from uncultured Crocinitomix sp., assembly GCA_937136425.1. GTDB lineage: Bacteria > Bacteroidota > Bacteroidia > Flavobacteriales_D > Crocinitomicaceae > Crocinitomix. The sequence goes on along the minus strand of CAKZON010000051.1, from coordinate 46,945 downwards.
GAAGGCATGGCTAATTTTTCAATTTTCCCTAAAAGAATGTTATCGCTAATTAAAGTTGGCGAGCAAGTCAATCAACTTGAAAACATGTTAGGCAAACTAGCTCAACAATACAATGAAGAATTAAAATACCAAACCACAATTATTGGGAAAATAATGGAGCCACTAATCCTCTTAATAATAGGAACTATAGTGGGAGTAATCTTAGTGGCAATGTACATGCCAATGTTTAACCTAAGTAATATTATGGCGCAATGAAAACAAAAAATACAGAAATAGAAAAAGATATTTTAAATGGTCGTAAAAGAGGCTACCTCAACGCATTTTCACTAGCAGAATTAGTGTTTGTACTCGGTATTATTGCCATTCTATACATGCTGGTTATGCCAAGTCAAGCCGGGGTGGTTGCACAGGCCAAGTCTTTAGAAGCGAAATCAAATTTAAACCAAGTTTATGCCTTGGAAAAAAATTACTTTTTCATGTATTCTAAATACTCAACTAGTTTATCAGATATCAACTTTGAACAAAACCGCCTAGTAACTGAAAACGGCCAATCTAACTATCGAATTCAAATAATTGAAGCTTCCAATTCTGGCTTTGTTGCTCAAGCAGAATCTGTAACCGATTTTGATGCTGACGGAGTCTTTAATGTTTGGACAATAAATCAGGATAAAGAGCTTATTGAAACAGTGAAAGACTAATGCTAGAACTTATTTCTCATATCGCCCTTGTTATCTTACTGGTTATTGCCTTTGTGCAAGACTGGAAATACCGCGCTATTAGCTGGACACTTTTTCCATTATTATTGATTGTTGCAGGCATTATATTTTGGAGTGCTGATCTATCAAAACTCACACTTGTTTTCAATTTCGGTTTTTTAACAATTGTATTGGGTTGTTTGTTCTTATATGTGTCTTTTAAAAGAGGAAAACTTACCAATATTTTCAAGGCTGACTTAGGTTTGGGAGATGTCTTGTTTCTCATTGCTATTATCCCACTTTTCATGGATAGAAATTACATTCTTTTTTTCATCACAGGTATGCTCATTTCAGGAATTACTCATTTGATAATTGCAGGTGGTAAAAAGAACGCAAAAATACCTTTAGCAGGTTATTTAGCCTTATACATAATTGGTTTAAAATCTTTTGAAATTATTGCAAATACTGACATATTCTACACTTCAATAATCTAATGATTGAAAATAAAGACATAGCAATTTCATTGGAGTTACAACAACTCATTAATGCCGATATGGCATGGAATTATGGCATTATTCCAGCTTCAAACAATGAGGATACAATTCAGTTTTATACTAGCCAAGAAACGGATACGGAACTTATTCAGGATGACTTGGAAATATTAATGGGTAAATCTGTTGAGTTTATTGCATTAGATCATATTGATTTTAGAAAAAATCTAGGGAAATATTATCGCAGATCAGGTAATAACTCAAGCAATAAAATTGCAACACATCAAGGCGATAAAGATGACTTTTTGCTACAGATTATCCATGAGGCACGTAGCATTGGAAGTAGTGATATTCATATTGAGATATATGAAGAAGTGGCACGCGTTCGCATTCGAATTGACGGACATTTAGTAGAGAAGTACAAATTATCGAAAGAGGAATATCCTGAGATTGTAAACAAAGTTAAAATTAAGTCGAATTTAGATATTACAGAAAAGCGATTGCCGCAAGATGGCAGATTAAGCTTTGCAGAATTTGACGTGCGTGTTTCAATCTTACCCACACTGCATGGAGAAAAAATTGTATTGCGAATTTTAGCAAGAGATGCTTCGCAGGTTGATTTAAATAAATTAGGGTTTGAAGCGAAAGAAAAGTTAGATTATTTGGAAGGTGTTAAACAACCTAACGGTATTGTTTTAATTAGCGGTCCAACAGGATCTGGAAAAACAACGACACTTTACGCAACACTCAAAATATTAAATGAGGAAAAGCGAAATATTGTAACGGTTGAAGATCCAATTGAATATACGCTAAAAGGCATTAATCAAGTTCAGTTAAAAGAGAATATTGGACTGACTTTTTCAAGCGCCTTGCGCTCATTTTTACGTCAAGATCCTGACATTATTATGTTAGGAGAAATTCGAGATTCAGAAACAGCTCAAATGGCTATTCGAGCTGCATTAACGGGACATTTAGTTCTCTCAACGATTCACACGAACTCGGCTTGGGGAACCATTTCACGATTAATAGATATGGGAGTTCCTTCGTATTTATTAGCAGGCACAATCAACACATCTGTTGCGCAACGATTAGTTCGTGTATTATGCACCAGCTGCACAAAAGAAGTTGACTTAGCACAAAGCGAATTACCAAAAGACTTTAGAGATAAAGGGCTGGTTAAACATCACGTCCCAGTAGGATGTGAAGATTGCCATTACACTGGCTATAAAGGTCGAAAGGCAATTTATGAAGTCATCAATATCGACCATGAATTGTCGGATAGAATTAAAGAAGAACAGTTAAAAGTGGATGCACTATTGAAAGATAGAAGCATAGAAAAAATTAGCGAAAAAGCATACCGCTTACTTGCGGATGGCATCACCTCATTAGAGGAAGTTTATGCCTTACTAACAAATATTTGAAGCATGATAAAATTTAAATTAATAATCCTGTTACTTGCTGTATCCTTTTTAGGATTTGGTCAGGAACCAACATTGGCCGAAATGGAACGGAACATTTTGGACATGGCAAAAGTGCAACCTGGATTAAACGAAAAGGTTCAAGTAAGTGTGTCTGGAATCGCCCTTTCCGAATTTATTTCAGCCATTGCTTTTGAGCATAACTTAAATGTAAGTGTTGACGACAATTTGAATGGTCCCGTAGTCAACAATTTTTATGATGCCGTTGTAAAAGATGTCTTTATCTTCCTCATTAAAGAGTACGATTTAATTGTTGATTTTTCAGGAACTATAATCGCATTTCATAAACGTGGTGCAGTGAAAGAAATACAACCATCTTATCAACCAAAAGCAATAGATGTTACTTATAAAAATGAAAATGAGTTTTTGTCACTGAATTTAAAACGAGATACACTTGCAAGAGTTGCTGAAGCCATTACTCGAGAGTCTGGTAACAATGTCATTTTGGCTCCAGGAATTAAAGAGCGAACCGTTTCTGTTTATATCGAAAATCGTCCTTTTGAACAAGTCATGGATATGATGGCTAAATCAAACGGACTAAAACTCACTACTGACCCAAATGGCTTCTATTATTTAGATATTCAGGAAGAAAAAAAGCCAGACGCTGGCAGAAATACAAGCTCAGGTAGAAATAACTCAAGCAGAGGAACAAGTGATGCTCAAAATTTGAACATGCAACTAAATCCAAATAATCCTGAAAAACTAAATATTGAAGCAACAAACACACCCATTGGAGCTATTATTGAAGCTGCATCAGCACAACTTGGCGAACATTACTTCATGTATGATGTGCCTGAAGGAAATACAAGTTTAAAAGTTCAGAATGTATCCTTCATGGAGTTGCTCTCGCATTTGCTTAATGGAACTGACTTTACTTTTAAAAAAACGGATGCATACTACTTAATTGGAAATAGAAATACAGAAGGTTTGAGAGCAACTGAGCTTGTTCGGTTAGAGAATAGAACGATAGAAACAGTTATTGACTTAATCCCCGCAGAACTGGTTGCAGATGTTGAAATAAAAGAATTTATTGAACTTAATGGAATGATTGTGTCGGGTTCTTATCTCAAAATTGAAGAACTCAAGGCATTTATTCGTTCGGTTGATCAAGTTGTACCCATGGTACAAATCGACATTATCATTGTTTTTTCAGAAAGATCAAGTGGTGTTACTAAAGAAATGAAAGCAGGACTTAGTCAAGAATCAGTTCCTACACAAGGGCAGGTTTTCCCAGGCGTTGATATGACGTTGGGCTCAGAAACTATTAACGGGTTAATTAATGCATTTAATGGTTTTGGCATTGTAAACATTGGCGCCGTAACACCGAATTTTTACGCCTCTCTTAAATACTTAGAGAGTAATAGCGTTATCGATATTTCGTCCACTCCGAAAATTTCTACCCTTAATGGTCATGAGGCGACATTTTCAGTGGGCGAAACCTCATATTATCAAGAAGAACGTGTAAACATTCAATCTTCAATTGGCGGACCTGTTCAGGTATCAAACAAAGTTTGGAAAGAAACTACGGCCAATCTTGATATTACCGTAAGGCCTTTTGTGTCTGCAGATGAATATGTAACACTTGAAATTAATGTCACTCAAAATGATTTTCAAGGAAAAGTTGATCCTACTGCGCCGCCAAATCAATCCACACAATCGTTTGTGTCTTTAATTCGAGTAAAAAATGGAGAAATGATTCTAATGGGTGGGTTAGATAAGGAAAGTAATGAAAACTCAGGATCTGGCACGCCTTATTTATCTCGAATCCCTGTATTAAAATGGTTTTTTAGCGACAGAAATCAGCAAAAAGAAAAATCAAAGCTGCACATATTTATTAAACCTACTGTTACGTATTAATGGAGTTCGATTTAGGACATATCAAAAAAATTAATGTGGTACACATTGTGCTTGATGGAGATCGTGCAACTTATCATTACATGTCTTTAAAGCAGGCAAAAGGTGAAATAGATTTTGTGGCAAGAGGCGAGCGAATTTCAGATTTGGATGAACTCATAAAAGCAACATCAAATCGGCATCCTTTCTTGCTTCATTTTTCTGGAAAAGGTATTTTAAATCGCAAAGCTGTTCATCAAGAAAACTATCACCACAGTATTTTACTCAATGGCAATTTAGATGCTTTTTATTTTTCTGATTATATCGAAGGACAGCAAGTTTTTTCTTCTGTTATTCGAAAGGATGTTGTAGATAATCACGTTCAACAGTTTACAGAAAAAAAATGCCAAGTTATCTCTGTGTCATCTGGACCATTTTTTGCTGCAATACTAAATAGCGTTCTGAAAAAGGAAACGCTAAAAATTGGTCATATAGAACTTCACTTTCAACAAGATAATCTTACTGATTTCAATAAAATAAAGACGGAAGACAATTTACCGCAATCAATATTGCTTGGCGGAGAAAATTTGCCTAATGCCTTAATTGTTTGTGCGGCTGTTGGTGCAGCTTTTTTCAACCCCAATGAGCAGTTTGTTTTCCCAACAAATGACACCATCTTTTTAGAAAACAAGGAAGAAGCAAAACAAAAGAACATTTTTGTTCGGTTTGGCATGGGAATGATGCTTTTTTTTCTGTTACTTCTATTTGCTAACCACCTCTATTTAGGTCATTTAAACCAGGTAGTTGTAGACAACTCTGTTTACCTCATGGAGTATGACGAGCAACTAACGCTAATTGCAGATTTAGAGGATGAAAAAAAGCGAAAAGAAAAACTACTCCAATCTTCTGGACTTTTAAATAAAAACTTCCTCTCCTTTTACTTGATGGAAATTGCCAATTCTGTTCCGGCTGAAATCACTTTTGATGAAATAGTTGTAAGACCGCTTAAGGAGGAAATAAAGCAACGAAAAAAAATTGCTTTTGAAGAGCATTTAGTATTCGTAAATGGCCGTTCTAAAACAAGCTATATACTGAGCCAGTGGATAGAAGATGTTGAGCAAAAAGAATGGTTATCAACAGTAGATATTTTGAGTTATGACTATGAAAAAAATGAAGGTGTTTTCGAATTAGAAATGATTGTTTATTAATGTTTGACAGATTTACATATCGACAAAAAAACTATGGGCTACTTGTTTTGGTGGTGCTAATGTTTATTGTGAGTTATAAACGGGCCTTTTCTTTAACCTTGGCGGTTCAAACAGAAATTGAGAGTCAGGAATTACGAAAAGCAGATGCAACACATGCACAAACCGATTTAGAAATGTTGCAGGTTCAAGTGATGCAACTCAACAAGAACATTGGCAAATCAGATTTAGAACCAGACAAAGTTCAACAAGAAATACTTAGAACAATCACAGCTTTTTCCAACGAAAATGATGTCATGCTTGATGAGCTTCAAGCCACGCATAATTATGAAACTGTTGACTTCAACATCTACTCCAACTTAGTAGCCGTGAAAGGCACATTTAATGGTTTATTATCGCTGGCTTATTACATGGAAAACGAATTTGATTATGCACGGCTTACCAATATTTCAATTTATAAAGAGAAAAATTTAACAACAAAAAAAACAGCACTATATGCTAACTTCTTATTCCAACACTACCGACAAAAAATCAATTAAGCTTCTTGCTACCGGTTTGATTTTGGCTTGCACATGGTTTCTTGCAAGTTGTAATGCCATATTTGAAAAAGATATTTCGGCAGAATCTCCTAGTATCATTTTACCTACAAATAACGACACAGTTTATTCAAACAAAGTTCATTTTAAATGGCAAGAAATTGAAGGCGCATCATTTTACAATTTGCAAATTGTAAAACCTAGTTTTGCTGATATTGATGCCTTCGTTTTAGACTCTAACATCAATGGAGACGAATTTTATCAAATTCTTCCTCCTGGAGATTATCAATTTAAACTTCGCGGAGAAAATGGCGCGCACGTTTCCGAATTTGCAGGTCCATATTCCATTTATGTTGATAGTGTTTTAGATTTATCCTCTCAATTCGTTTCCTTAGTTTCTCCTGCAGATGATATTTACAGAAACGGTACTGGTGATATAGCCGTGAATTGGCAAAATTTATTTGCTGCTGATGCTTATGACTTTATTCTTAAAATTGGCAGTGATTTTTCAAGTGCCTCTATCTTGGATCAACAACTTGGCATCAACTCTTTGTCTCATATTATTGCCTCAAGCAATTTTGATGTTGAGGGCACTTATTTTTGGGGAGTTAAGGCGGTCAATTTAACGGGATCATCTCCGTACTCTTACCGACAAATCAATATTGATCTCACCGCTCCAAACAGTCCTGAAATATTAAGTCCAGCAGATGAAATAACACATCCTCTTGAAGAATCTATAACACTTAAATGGACAACTGGGATTGACCCTGGAACTATACATTCAACTGTCCTATCAACAGTTGAAATTTCAACAAGTCTGTCTTTTATTGACTTTGTTGAATTCGAGAATATAACATCAGACTCACTTGTATACACTTTTCCGAGCACAGGAAATTATTATTGGCGTGTTAAAGCAGATGATGAAGCAGGTAATTACAGTGAGTTTTATAGTGCTGCAAATTGGGTAATCGTAGAGTAAATGAATAAAAAAAGGTGGACACGGGTTTTGATAGTAATCGTTGCGGGCTTATGGGCTTACAACATCTATCGCACTGTGGAAAATTATCAGGTTAAGCATGAATCGCAAAATGAACAAATTAACACCAATTTATCATTTGCTCCTGTCATGTTCAATAAAGACACGTTCATGCTTGACCTTCCGCTAGAAGATCCTTTTTTAAGAAATGAAAAGCGGTGGCATCAATCATCCTCCAATTCAAGTACTTCAAGTACTTCAAGTTCGTCTAATCCAAATTCACGAAATCAGCAACGCCCAACATCCCTTCCAAGGGTAGATAAAAAATTAGAATGGCCAACTATAAAATATTTTGGTTTTATTCGAAATAGAGATGCAGACCACCAATTATGCATGCTCAATATTGCCAACAAAAATTACCGTCTTTCTATAGGCGATTCCAAAGATCAAATCAGCCTTATTCAAGCCTATCCTGACTCGGTTTTAGTTTCATTCCAAAATGAGTTTAAAACCATTCCAAAATAAAGATTAGAACTTCTAAGAAATTTATTTGTCATTTTTTAACTAAAAACAAGGTTAAAAACGCAAAAAAAGCACTCAAAACACAACTTCAAAACACTAAACAACAAGCAATTACCTGCTCATTACGTAAAACCCGCAACTCCCCTTGCGGCTTCCACTGAATGAAAATCAATCAAACAGATTTACATTTGATATTAGGTAAAAAATTAGCCCATAATTTCATCCAAATCGAGCTTAATTCTAATCAAAAAACAGAAGAGTTCAACCAAGAAAATTCTGGGAAATAAAAAACGATAACAATGCTAAAAAAAGCCATTTTCACCATCTTAACTATTGTTGCTTGCGGAGCAGGTAATGCAAGTATTGCACAATCCGATTCTACGGACTTGTCTCTTTTTATGTCAGATGCGACTCTACTCACCGCAATGGATTCAATTCTATATGGTGACGGAACCTACGAACAACTTAACCTAGGTTTTGCAGTGAGCGATACAGTAGCTTTTAGCAAAGTGCATGTAGAGCTTTTTGATGTAGGTACTGGAGCAGTAATTTTCAAAAGAGTGTATGAACTTTCGCAATTGCAAGCCGAGAGTTTAATTGACGCTTGGGGAGTACTTATTCCATTTGGAAACTTACATAATACTAGCGCCTACCGTGCATCTATCATTGTTGAACAATATGATGGATCATTAGGTTTAACCATTTCAAAGACTCTTAACCCATGATAATGAAATTATTCAAGAAAATAGCGCCTTTAGGTATTTTGGTTTTAGCCTGTCTGCCTTTGCAAACACTTGCTCAAACTACTGTTACCTACACGGCTGACAGCACCATGAGTGATGCTATGGTGGGCAATGGAGGGGTAGAAACTTCAAACTTTGGTTCGCAAAACCAGTTCAATGTCTACCATCAAATTAACCAGCAAATTCCAATGGCATTTAGAACATTCATTCAATATGATCTAAACGCCATTCCTTCAAACGCCATTATTACAGAGGCAAAATTGAAGTTTATGACACTTTCTGTTAATAATGCGATCACACATGACCTTTATGTTGAACGTGTAGGAAATACTTCTTGGGCAGAAAACACAATTACATGGAATAACCAACCCAGTGTTATTTCATCTGATCAAATAAGCATTCCACATGCGCAAACTTCAAGCACAGGCTTGCATGAATTTACTGTGACAGACCATGTGCAAAAAATGGTTGCTAATCCAACTGCCAATAATGGTTGGAGAATAAGACTACGTAGCGAATCTGGAAGTACAGATTTTGGACTCATGTACTATTCTTCTGAAGCAAGCAATGTAGCAAAACGTCCTGTTTTATCCATTACTTATATGTTACCTATTGAAATGGAAACAACGGTAAATCATTGCACGGCTGGAGCAACAGACGGAACAATGAGTATTGCAGTTTCTGGTGGAGGAACGTATGGTTTAGCCAATATGTTTTTCTATAAAACCAACAGAGACATGTCGCATGTTGGTAAAGCAACCTTATCCAATGCAAAAGTCATTAATAACTTACAATACAATGCGGTAACAGGTGTTGTTTCGGCAGACAATTTAGAGCCAGGAATTTACATCCTACGAATTTTAGATTCTCCTTATTATGGTAACTCCGATTTGCGCTATGCATATTATAAACACATTTTAGTTGGTCGCGAAGGAGAAACAACAAGTGGTATCTTACTTCCTAATTATCAATATCAGGAAAATACAACCATTGAGTATGATAAACCTACAAATACAACTCCTTTAGACAGGGCAAACACGAATTATCACACGCAATCCTCTCTTATTCCTTTGCGTGTAGCTGATGCACCTAACAATTATGAAAAAGCCAGTTTAATTAAATACGAATTAGACTTTGATGACCAATTAGAATTTAGCGCAGCCGAGTTAAAAATAACAGCTTGGAGTAAGTTCTTTAGACACAACAACTCTTCAAACGCAGTTAATTATTCAATTGTAACAGAAGATTGGCATGAATCAGACGTAACCTGGAATACACGTCCTGCAATTGATCCATCAATACAGGTTACTGTGCCAACTACAACCTATATAGGTTACGATCCTGTTCATAAAATTGACACCATTAACATTTTAAGTTTTGTAGAATACTGGCAAGAAAACCCAAACCACGGATTTGAAATAGCATTAGAAACTTATGGAGCAACACAATTTGCTTCAAGAGAATATAAATCAAGCCTTACCAATAGCAACTATGTGTACTTTGAGTGGAGTGTGAAGGAGGCGGTTCAAACAGCCTTTAACGACACCATAAATAAAGGATCGTTAACAATTAATGCACCTAGCGGAAACTTACCTTATAAATACTTAATCAATACCCAACCTTTAGGCAGTTTAGCACAATCATGGGCTACATTGGGGGATACAACCTTAATTGATAGTTTAGATTTTTTTACACCAAATGTAAATAGCAGTCAATATACATTTACAGGTCTTCCAAGCGGAAAATATTATATCGGTGTATATGATAATACCGGAACTAAAATTTTAGACGGAAGCGGAATAGTAAACACCGATATTGTTTTAGCCAATTCAACCAACATTGATTTTTCTAGTTCAAATGAGCTAAAAAGAACTCCAGGTGTGCAGGGTTATGGAACAGGTAGGTTATATGCCGAACTATTGGATGCTGAATCTTTCGGAGGAATTAGTTTTACAGTTAACACAGTCGAAGAATTCTATATAGGATTCAATAAATCTTCACAGCAAGTTGCAGCAGGCGTTAGTGATTTTGAATTTGGATTAAAAGTAGCTTCAAATGGGGCACATCAAGTTATTGCAAATAATGCTCTATTAACAAGTACTGGTAGCATCAGTAACGGAGCAGAGATTGACATTTTAAAAGATCATGAAGATTTTGTGATACTCATTGATGGAACAGAAATTTATAGAGATGTAATCGCAGCGCTGGACGATTCTGATATTTCATTGGATATGGTTCTGGTTTCAGCCAGTGCTGAAATTGGAATGGAAAATTACTGGGGCAATTTCAAAAAACCTAGTATTGCTATAAAAGTTGGTTACCCTGAGTGTGGCAATCCAACAGGTAGTATAACAGTTACTAAAGGTGGAAGTGCAACAATCATTTCTGTCTCCTTAGTTAATAATGATGGAGTAAGTCCTAATCCTATTGGAGGTGTTTCTGGAAGTACATATGTATTTGGAAGTGTACCTCTTGGAACGTATACCTTAACAACCGCTTATTCAGTTCCGCCAATGGGTGGAGAACCTGGGTATAGTTATGTTGTTGAAGAGCAGGTTGCTGTTGGATATGTCGTTGAATGGGAAGAACTAGTGGACAGCTATCAGCTTCCTTTAAATACCATACAACGCGGACCAGGAGTATTACCTGATGGAATTTCTACCGCTAATAGTGTCAATAGAACTGTAGAAGGTTATAAAAATTGGATTCAATTTGAAACTGTAGTTTACAGTCCTTATGCCTTGGGCGGAGATCCTGGAATTGAAGTCTTAGCATTCAGAAATCAAGAGGGAACTGAGGCTATGCAACTTATCACAGGTGGTTTATTTATCCCTACTGCAAAATCAATTATTAATGATGATGGAGATGATTATGTTGAACTAGAAGTCGACCCAAATGCTGTATGGAGAATTGAAAGAGATGAAGAGAATAACTTTGACATTTTTCATAATGGAGGGCTAAGTATTGAAAGCGGGCTTTCAGATGTAGACGGTAATTTTGATATCAATATATATCAATCAAATTCCACAAGATACATTAAAACTATTGCCTCCTTTTGCTCAGATTACGGAATAGCAGATCAATATATTGAACCCAAACGCACCATTGAAGGTGGTTACTTTGTTGTTCCATCTGATGATATATTACGTTTTGAGTTCCATGAAGAGTATACAGTTGCTGGAGATTTAAATTATACAGTAACAAACTTCACGGGTGAAGAAGAAGCAGGCTTAGATGACTTGGTTGAAGTTTTTGGAGACAATCGTTTTTCCCTTGATGTTTCAACTCTCGCAACTGGGACATATTTATTGGAGATTGAGAATGATAAGGGAGAAAATTGGTTCATAAGATTTAAAATTAATTGATGATGAGACAAATTCAATACACCTTCGTTGCAATAGGATTACTATTCATGTTCAACTGCACAAGCGATTCAAATACAGAATTGATTGATAGTAATTCTTTAAATGCTTATAACAATAAAGTTATACCTCATGATGGATTTTCACATTTTCAAGAAATTCCTTTCAAAAATAGTATCATTCATTTAAATGAGGCTGGACCTAATGATGCTTTTACTATCCAAGAAATAACGAAACAAAAACAGGATATAAAATATAGAGCTCAAAAAATCCCATCTGAATTATACCTTAGAAATAAAGGAATTGAAGGTGAAGAACTAGCTCAAGCTCTCAAAGAAATTGATGGAGAACAACTTTTCTATTTTGAATTTGAAGAAACAGAGAAGCAAGACCTTATTAAAAAATATTTAGAGGATGATTTAGATGCTAACATTTCTTATTTATCCTTTGACATATCCAACGATTTCAAATTAATTAAGGCCAATGGCGACACTATAAATTCAACATATAGTCTACATGAGCGAAATTACCATGTAGCTCCATTTGAAAGATTAATAGTAAGCTTTAATGGAATTGATCAGAATGAAACCGTTCAGTTAATCTATAATGATCAACTCTTTGGCAAAGGCAAATTTGATTTTGCTTTTGCATCTACCAATTACATTGAAAATAACATTAAGAATCCATCATGATTTTAAGAATAAGAAATAGTAAAACAGTAAGAGCATTCAGCCTTTTTATGGTTGTTATCTTTTTATCTACGCTAAATCCACTAGGCTCATACGCACTAACAGGTGGTCCCGCTCAACCAGAATTTAATTCGTTCACCCCAATTGGAACATCCGATATGGTGGATTTAGCATCTGGAGATTTTAGTTATAATATTCCTTTAATGGATATTGGTGGATTCCCCATTAATCTGGCTTATAATTCTGGAGTCACTATGGACCAAGAAGCCTCTTGGGTAGGCTTAGGATGGGACCTATCAATTGGCCAAATTAACCGCCAAATGAGGGGCTTACCAGATGATTTTGATGGTGACAAGGTTATTTATGAAAATAACATGAAGGACAATTGGACTGTTGGTGGAACATTTCAATTTAGCCCTGAATTGTTTGATTATAAATTAGGAGCTGAAGATGACCCAAAGGACTCGAGCGGATTCCTTAAAGCAACAATTGGAATTTCAGGTCAATATAATAGCTATACAGGTTATAGCTTTTCTCCATCATTTGGCATGTCTTATACCATGGCAAATGGCAATTCAACCGGATTTAATGCAAGTTCTTCACCAGATGGGTTAGTTTTAAGTCCAAATTTTTCTCTATCTGACAAATCAAAAACTGCTCAAGGACAAGACATAAATTTAAATTATGGCGTAGGAGTTTCTTTTAATTCTAGACAAGGTTTGACAGGTTATAACATGTCTATGTCAACAAGTGGCGCTATTATCAAAGCTAATAAAGATAATACGAAAAGCATATATAAAAACCAGGGGGGACTTACGGGCTCTAGTATCAGCTTCGTTCCCAATACATACACCCCTTCTGTGCAAACCAATATGACTGCTCTAAATAGGACTTTCAATGCTGCCCTTGGACAAACTTACTTTGGAACAGAAGGTGAAAATGAAGTAACAGCCTTTTTTAGTAACCAGTTTATTGCTAACAAATTAGATATCCGCTCTACATACGGCTATGAACATACTGAAGAAGCGCCCTATGACGCTGTTCTAGATTTTAACCGCGAAAAAGACGGGGTATTTAGTGTGAATAGTGGTAATCTACCTCTAACGAATTATACTTATGACATATACAGCGTGCAAGGACAGGGTGTTTCAGGTATGTTTCATCCGTACCGTTCACAGGTAGGATACGTTTATGACAATAAGATGGTTTCCAATTCTTCTGGATTATCTGGTGGTGCTGAATTTGAGGCAGGTGGAACAGCAGGTGTTGGTACTGACATTGAAGGAACTTACAGCAGCAACAAATCTGGAATTTGGAAAAACGGGAACAATAAAGTGTTAAAAGCTGGCAGTTTTGAAGAATCACCAGAAAGCGAAACTCCAAGATATGAAGAGGTATATTTCAAAAATGTTGGGGACCTATCAGTAGACCAAGAATATAAAGCAATGAACGGAGAAGGAACAACAACTCGATTGGGTGATTATGATCCTATTCGTTTCAAAGTTGGATACATTCCTTACCAACGAACGCTTAAAAACAAATACATGCGTAAAGGCGAGCATGACATAGACCCATTCGGTGTTCCGCTTACCAATGGGTGGGAGATTAACAAAGACGAAATTAAACGAAGTGAACGAGTAAATAGAAATCAAAATATTATAAAAGTTACGGCAGATGAGGCCGAAAATCTCACAAGTTTTACTAGTAATTTTTATGCCAAGCCACACCATACTGCAGGTTTTGTGGTCACCCGAAATGATGGAGCACGTTATAATTATGGAAAAACACTTTACAATACCTCTAAAAAAGAAGTCACTTTTGCTGTTGGTGATGAAGTTGGACAAGCAATGTTTGGTGAATATGGCGCTAACGGAAATACATCTACAGGGCTTGTACCTTATGAGGCGGACGTTGACAATTCATTAGAGAATGGAAAAGGAGATCATTATTTTAACCGAATTACAACTCCTGCATATGGCCATACTTATTTATTGACATCATTAGTTTCTACTGATTATTCAGACGTTGATGCCATTGAAGGTCCATCAGCAGGAGACTTTGGGTCTTATACCAATTTTACTTATAGAGACATGGAAAAAACCTATAATTGGCGTGTTCCATTTCAAGAAAATAAAGCTAATTATAACGAAGGATTAAAAACCGATCCTACAGATGACAAAGGTTCATATGTATATGGACAAAAAGAAGTAACCTACATCAAAAAAATTGAAACGAAGACACATGTGGCCATCTTTCATATCTCTCAAAGACATGACGGTTACGGAGTAGAAGATGAAAATGGAGGAATGCCTGACAATTTAGCAACAACAGGTTCTAAAATGTATCAGCTAGACAGAATCGCCTTGTATTCTAGAGGTGAATATTACCATCCTGATGTAACTACGACCAATGATGATGATACTAAAGAAAATATCGTTACAGATGCAACACCAATTAAAACTGTTCATTTTGAATATGATTATGAATTGTGCCAAAACATTCCCAATAATGACGATTTAACGACAGATTATAATGGAGATGGTGCTGACATTAATCAAGGCGGGAAGTTAACCTTAAAAAAGATTTATTTCACCTACCGCAACTCCAATATGGGACAGTATTCTCCTTACGAATTTGCTTATGGAGATATCGATCATAACGGAACTACCACCCCAGTAGAGAATGAGAAAAGAAATCCAAACTATAATTTAAAAGGATATGATATTTGGGGATGCTATAAAGAAAATGCAGAAGGAATTTTAGATGGTGAAGGTTTAGAACCATTATCTGAACTTACTGCTCCTGAATTTAATTATGTTGAACAAACGACAACAGATGATAAATCAACCGTAGACGATAATGCAGCAGCATGGTCTATTACTGACATTAGTTTACCCTCTGGAGGAGAAATTCAGATAGATTATGAGGCGGACGATTACCAATATGTACAAGATAAAAAAGCCATGCGTATGTTTAAATTGGCAGGCGCTGGAAGTGTAGCAAATCCGATTCTTGAAGATGACGATCATTTTGATTTTGAGACTTATAATCCAGATGCAGAAATTTCTCAAACCAATAAGGAAGCATTATTATATAAAAATGACAACCCTGCACTCTACCTCTATTTTCTACTTGATGAGGAAGATCAAAATTTGGACTTTACCAACTCAGCACATCAAGCAATATTCAAAAGAAAATATGTACAGGACATTTATGATAATCAAAAAGGATTATTACAGTTTAGAATGCTCATGAATATGACATCAGGTGGCGGAGTAAAACTAACATCATCCTGGGATAACAAACCATTTGATTATGTTTCTGGTTATGCAGAATTAGACAATATTGATCAATGTACATTTTTTCAAGGAGAAGGACCTGATACACAACGTTATGGAAGCATTAAATTACAAGACGTCAAAATGGAGGGTGGTTTCACTGGTTTAGCAGATGTTTCACCTTTATCGAAAGCAGGTTGGCAATATGCAAGAAGATACTTAAGTCAGTATGTTTATGGTTTACCTGCATTAGAGGATGGAGTTCCTGCAGGTGCAGCGCTCGAAAGCATTTATCAGGCTTTTGAAAATCTCACTGAAACAGTCACTGGTGCTAACGCGCTTCTTAAGTCTAAAAAAATATCTCGCCGATTTATTAAAGAAAAGTCTTGGATTCGTTTATCAGAACCAACACAACATAAAAAAGGTGGTGGTTGTCGTGTAAAACAAATTGCAATGACTGACGAATGGGCCAATATGTTAGGAGATCCTGATCCTGAAAGTATTTCGAATCAAAAATATGGACAAGTTTATTCATATGAATTAAAGGAAGGTGGATCAAGTGGCGTAGCAACCTATGAGCCTGTAGGATCTAAAGAGAACCCTTGGGTACAGCCAGTATATGTTAACACCAATCGTTTGTTGGCTCCGGATGATCAAAACTATGTTGAAAAACCATTTGGCGAATCTTTTTTCCCAAATCCTAGTGTCACTTACAGCCGAGTATCAGTCAAAAACCTAGAAAGAAATCACCCTGATACTGATGAAAAATTAATAAAACACGCTACAGGAGAAGTGGTAACAGAGTTTTACACTTCAAAAGATTATCCAACAATAACTGATCAAACTCATTTAAGACTGGAGGAAGATAGTAACCCGTTATTATCAGCCGTCTTTAGCATTAACGTAGTTAAGCACTTAACACTCTCTCAAGGTTATTCTGTTCATATTAATGACATGAATGGAAAAATGAAAAACCAACGCGTTTATGCAGAGGGACAAGAGGATTTTATTTCTGGTGTTGACTATAATTACGATTTAAATGGACCTGAAGAGGTAAGTGATCAATTCAGCAACAAAGGAAGGTTAGACAATAACGTTTGGGCAATGAATGCTGAAGGAACAGTTGCTAATCACAGATTAGGAGTTGAACAAAACATTGTCAATGATTTTAGGGAAATGAAGTCGACGACACAAGTTGCTGGGGTTGATTTATCCACTCAAACATTTGCAATTGGTCCAGTTGTCATGGCAGTTCCTGCGTGGTTTCCTAAATACAGTCGCCACGTTACTAAATTAAACTTAGCCACTACAACTAAAGTAATTAACACTTATGGCGTGTTACGTGAAACGGTGGCATATGATGCTGGTGCTTCTGTATCTACAAAAAACAAACTATGGGACACTGAAACAGGAGCCGTATTGATAACTGAGACTGTCAACGAATATGATGATCATTATTACTCTTTCAATTTCCCTGCTCATTGGCATTATAAAGGAATGGGACAAGCTTCATTTAATAGCGGAATTGAAGGCACAATAACGCCAGAAGGAGCGGGCTACAAATTGACCGGTGCTGGTGAGGCCAAAGAATATTTTCAGCCTGGAGATGAGTTATTAGTGAGCACTGTTGACGGAACAACAAAGGCTTGGGTCAACTCTGTAGACGAAACTGGACCAGTATTTTCACTTATTGACAGTGAAGGTGCGTTAATCGACATTCTTTCTGGAAAAATAAAAATAGTTCGTTCTGGTCGTAGAAATTTACAAAGTACTTCAATGGGAAGCATTGTTTTGCAAGGTGATCCAATGAATTTATTTATTGATAATGGTGATGAAACATACACTTTTAGGACAAGTCAGTTAGAAGTGTCTGAAACAGCATTGGAGGCTGATGACAATTATTGGAATAAGAAGAAAATTGCTAATGCTGGTGCTGTAGAATTCCGCGAAAACTGGGATTTACAATGTGAATGTGGAATTGACCCGGAAAATGAGACGTATAATGCATACCGTTATAATATGCTAGGTGTCTGGCGCGCAAATCGTTCACATCTTTATTTAACGGGAAGAAAGCACAACCTAGATAAACCAAACCCAAGATATGATGGATTCTACTCAAGCTATAATTCTTTTTACACTTTAGATGAAACTGGAAAATGGATTATTCCAGAGGATATTGGAGATACTTGGACATTTACTTCAGAAGTAACTCAGTTTAGCCCTTATGGTTTTGAATTAGAGAATGCTGATGCTTTAGCTCGTTATTCTGCTGCACAATATGGATACAACTTTAGTTTTCCTTTAGCCGTTGCCGCCAATTCTGAATACAGTGAAATGGGCTTTGATGGATTTGAAGACTATGACTTTGATGGGTGCGAGGATAATGAACATTTTGGTTTCAGAGGTACCTTGGATGAGGATATATCCATTTCTCCTGCCAAATCTCACACAGGAAAAAATAGCCTAAAAGTTAGTGCTGGAAGAAGTGTTGAAAACATATACAGAATTGAATGCAGTGATGAACCTGTAGAATAATTTATAAGGAATCTTCTAATTGGAATACAAAAATTTATTAAAATGATAAAATTATTAATAACCTTCATATGTGGCTTCATAAGTCTAAGTGGCTTCTCTCAAGTTACCTATACAGTAACAACAGGCGCAAGTGAATTAGCAGATAGAATTGATGATGCGGTTGCATATGCAAACACTGGAGAAACTGCCACAATTATTTTAAATACAGGAGGGTTAATCACAATCAATTCTCCATTACCTCTTATTTCGCATACTGATGGTGAAATTATTTTCAAAAAAAATAGTGGTGACACAGACAACGAAGGGCTGATTGCAGGGACTTATGATATGGGATTATCAAATTCTTTAAGTGATGTCAAGGCTGATGTTCAAATCATTGATTTAGCATTCGAGAATTTCACAAAGGCTATTGACTTTAGAAACTTTAATAATGTCAATATCCAAAGTTGCTCTTTTGATAATTGTAGCTCCTTCGGAATCTTGTTGCGCTACGGTGGTGTTTTATATCAAACATTGAATGATGAAATTTTAGTAAACAATAATGTATTCAACAATTGTAATACAGCTATCTACGCTCAATTAGATGAAGCTGTAGAATCTTATCCACAAGGCGCTGTAGATGATTATAGTGGAGATGTTGTAGAGGTTCAAAACAATCAAATTACGGACTGTACAATTGGTATAAAATTATTGAATCACCACAATGATGTCTACGCAAATTACACGGTTAAAAACAATACACTCATTAATACGACAAGCATTTCCAATTCTTTTGGAATTTGGTTCGTCTCACCAAGGAAAGGTTATGTAATAATGGAAACCAATGCAATAAATCGATTTGAAACGGGAATTAAAATTGGTTCGGAATGGAATAATACATTAGACCTTCCTTTAGGCATTGATTTTATTGAAACACCAAACGTTTTAGGCGTTCCAGAAAAAAATGCTGGAAACATTTTAACCAATTGTCACACGAGTTACCATATGGGGGGTATACATTATGATTACAATTTAATTGGGTTAGATGTTGAAGGTGGTATTGTAGTGAATAGAGGATTTCCTACTCAAGTTCGTGATTGTAAAATTGAAAAAGGAGGAAGTTGGACATATAGCGGTTTTACTCCGATTGATCACGCATATCATGTAATAACTCTATCCTATCCAGAAAGTCCTAACAATAAACTAAAATCTCCGCATTTAATCTCTGCCGATTTATTATCAGGTACACTCTCCATAAATTACTCTACAGCTGGTTTGGGACTTCAACCTGAAAACGGACCGTTTGTAGTCGACTTTTATGAGATTGATAACGAATTAAACATAATAAAACATTTAGGAAGTCAGGATGTCCTTTCTGCTGACGGATTAAGTTATTCAGTTACTTACGAAAGTGTAACTATGATCTCCGGGAATAAAGTAGCGGCAACAATTACGT
This sequence comes from uncultured Crocinitomix sp., assembly GCA_937136425.1. Classification (GTDB taxonomy): domain Bacteria; phylum Bacteroidota; class Bacteroidia; order Flavobacteriales_D; family Crocinitomicaceae; genus Crocinitomix. The sequence goes on along the minus strand of CAKZON010000051.1, from coordinate 27,167 downwards.
CACTCGGAACAGTTTTAGATGGCGAAATGTTAGGAACATCTGAAGTTTCTTTCCCTGTTTCACAAGAAGTTAATATTCCATGCGAAGATTGTGAAAAATTTAGCCCAACTCCTGGTGAGCGTTATTGGGCTAGTGCTTGGGTTAGGGTTGACAATGAGGATTCTGGACCAGTAAAATCATACAATAATGTTTCTTTAGATTTTATCGCTTTCGGTGGAACAACTGCTGTTTTAACAGCCACGCCAACAGGCGAAATTATTGATGGATGGCAACGAATCGTGATTGACTTTACAATTCCTGAAGGATCAGAATACTTTAAAGTTCGGTTAAATGCCGATCCAGAATTTGACACCTACTTCGACGACATCAGAATTCATCCATTCAACGGCAGTATGAAGTCATATGTCTACGACGGTGAAACTTTTTGGTTGACCTCAGAACTGGATGATAATAATTATGCCACTTTTTATGAATATGATGAAGAAGGAGGTCTAATTCGAATTAAAAAAGAAACTGCTCGTGGCATTGTAACCATTCAAGAGACACATTCAAATACTATTAAAAAATAATTAACTATGAAAATTGGAACTGTCTTATTACTATGTTTTTTAAGCATAAATGTACTTGCACTTTCTGGTAAAGAGTATTTACAAAAAATAAATAGTAATTATTATGACCTAAAATCATACGAATTAGAGTTGAATTACACGCTCTACAAAGGTCACAATGGTAAAGAAATAATGGATGAATACACTTCTATTATTCGAGCGAACGGGCTCAATAGCCACCGAAAAATATACCATGATGAAATCATTTCAACAGGCGAAAACACTGTAATTATTAATCATGAAGTTAAAACCATTCAAGTCTTACCCGCAATTGAAACGAAAATTTTTGATGAAGATATTGAAAACAGTTTAAGATTCTGTAAAGATGTGAAATCCAGAAAAACTGAAAATGGTACGCTAATCTCTATCAATTTCAACGATTATTCTTCAATTCCGTATGCGCAGATTGATATTTTAATTGATGCTGATTTTTGGGTGAAAAATATGACTCTTTACTATGCAACACAATTAAATTACTCAAGAGATTATTTTAATCCAGACATGGATTTTCCTAGACTAGAGATTGATTATTCCAATTTGAAAAAAAAATGGAATGACTCACAAGGGCTGACAGACCTTTCAAAATATGTCAATAAAGAGGGAGACAATTACTCGCCTACTCCACTCTACCAAAACTATGAACTTATTCAATAATTTGATAAATCGTCATCCATGACTCATTTACTACATAAAATATTATTCTTTACCTTCCTATTAGGGCTAACAAACTTAGGTTTTGCCACCGAAGAAACCTATAGCGTTCGTAAAAGCGCCGAGGACATTGACACCGATCTGTCATTTGAAATTATTGACGGACGCTATGCTGAACTCGGTTTAGAAAGCTTTTTTGATAAAAGTACCCAGCTTATTGTAAAGCTCGGGATTCAAGAGCGAAGTGATTATGGATACTTTGCAGATGATGCCACCATTACTGCTGATATTAAAGTAGAGGTTTTAGGTCCAACTGGACTTGTAGAAAGTGATGTTACACAAACCCTTGAAATCAACTATTCACCCGAAGGTGGTTTACAAACCAACCTCAGTTATATGAAACTAAACGGTGAACATAGATACCGTGTTAGTGTTGAAAGTTTAACCTTAGATGGTGTACTCACCTTACCTGAATATGTATTTATTGAAGCCGAGTTAACAATTGACCGTTTTTATGAATTATCGCTAGATGAAGCGCCTAACCTTGGATTCAATTTTATAAGCTATAGCCCTGTTGATGGAGCTGCAACTTATGATTATGGGCTCAATAAAGTAGCAACTGGTACTTATGGTAATCCCCATGAAATTGAAATTTATTGGAGTTATATTGAAGGCGCGCAAGAATATGAATTAGAGTGGACATGGATTGATAATTATGGCTCGGTAGATCTTGCTACAAAATTAGCCGAAGATGAAGTCTTTTTTACTGAACGTGCTTTTGAACTCAACAATACACGCGTAATTACTCCCGCTCAAGCTTATAAAATTCCAATTATTTATGCCAGTGGTTATTTAATTTACCGCGTGCGTGCCGTTGGATCTTGGACTGACAATGATTTGCAAGACGTTAACAAACGTATTTATGGTCCTTGGACAACTTCTGATTTTTCTTTAAGTGATGAAGCTACTGCTATTGACAATTGGCCACATTATGTCATTATTACCAATGAACATGAAAGTGAAAAAAACTGGCAATACCAAGCCGTTTATGCCGAACAAGGAAAGAAAAAAGAAATTGTCTCTTATTTTGATGGCTCTTTAAGAAACCGCCAAACCGTAACCCGTATCAACAGTAATAACCAAGCCGTTGTTGGAGAAAACGTGTATGATAATCAAGGACGTAGTGCCATTCAAATTTTACCCACTCCGGTAGATAATCCTGCACTTAAATATTTTGACCATTTAAATTTATCGGCAACCGGAGCAGGAACAAACCCTTATACCCATTTAGATTTTGACTGGGATACTGGAGAATGTATTTCTGGTGCTGGGCAAATGAATTCAGCTAGCGGAGCGGCAAACTATTACCGTATAGCAGATGGCGCAGAAACACCCCAAGGAAACTGGCAAGATTATGTCCCTAGTTCTGGTGGGTATCCATTTGTACAAGTGGAATATACTCCAGACAATACAGGCCGTATTCGTCGCCAAAGCGGCGTAGGTGAAACCTATACCATTGACGGAGAACATGCCACTGAATATTATTATTTACAACCTTTACAAGAAGAACTAAACCGCCTTTTTGGTTACCACGTTGGAAATGCTAAGCATTATAAAAAAAACCTAGTGGTAGATGCCAATGGACAGGTTAGCATTAGCTATATCGATCCTCAAGGACGTGTTGTTGCAACAGCATTAGCTGGTGGTAATGAGGGAGAAACCGAAGAGACCACCAAAACAAACTTAATTTCATTAGATGAGCATAATGACGGGCAGCATTTAAGTGTTTCTGTTGATTTATTAAATAAACTAAACATAGCTGATACAGATACCGAACTAGATAATAATCATAGATATATTACCGGTGCACATGGGGTAAGTGTAGATGCTTTACAAGTAAACACACAATATGCTAGTGTTGATGTACAAAACCATCAATTTGAATACAGCGTCACAACTGGAACTTTTAATGATGATTGTATGGCTGATGGAACAGCTTACCCTTTTGCCTATGATTTAAATATTGACCTTAAAGATGATTGTGGAATCAATCAATTTGGCTTTTTTGATCATGATGATGATCCTGCAACTGATGAGATACAAGCAGGTGTTAATGCAGTAGTTGGAAATGTTCCTGGAACAAATTATGTAGGATCAACAGGGACTTCTGTAACCTTTAATGGCGACCAGTTAAGCGCTTTATTAGAAACAGGTGGCTACTCGCTTTCTAAACTCATTAAAGTCAATGAAGATTCTTTACAAAAACATTTGGCACATTATATGGCCAACCTTGAACCTGAATGCATTCCTAACTTCTTTTATAATACAACAGATTGTTATGATCAATATCCTGACGAATTAACAGTTACTGATTTAGATCTTTCTGGATGTTTTATCAGATCACAAACCATGCTTACTGATTTAATGCCCTATGGGCAATACGCTGGTTTAGATCCTGAAGACAAAACAAGTATTTTTAATTTAGAAAATGTACTCGCACAAGGTGAGTTTGACCCAACTGAAGATCCTGCCCTAAATTGGCAAAATCCTTTCAACCCTAATGCTGAACCAGGTGAAGAGTATGATTATTATGATGAGGATGGCGATTTATCGCTAGTTTTAACAACCTATGATGGAACGGTATACGCGCCTGAAATAACTGACGACGGTATTGCATACCTTGTTACAGAACATGGAGCAGACTATCCTGCCGGAGACTATTATATATTACCCAAACATTTAGAGCATAGTGAAGATTTTATTGCCAATTGGGAACCTAATTGGGCCAATGCTTTAATCACTTATCATCCTGAATATCCTTACCTGGCATTTTATCAAGATTTTTGTGATTTAACCTATGGGGCTGTAATTTATGGAGAAGATGAAATACTTACCCCTGTGAGTAGCATGTCTTATGATATTGCATTGCAAGGAATCACTTCTTTTGCAGATGCCAATTCAACTGACAATATTTTTGGGAACGACCTACTGGTTAATGTTCATACAGGAACCTGTAAACTCAAAGATTATGATCCTTATTTTAATATTAATTATACTAAAATTAATGATACATATCCAGGTGAAAATGTCAATACATTCAAAGAAAACTTAATGGATGAAATCTTTGCTGATTATAAAGATGACGGAACTCCTTCTGATATATCACTTTGGGATTATGCGATAAAAATTGTCCTTTGCGGAACAGACATGACAGAGGATTGTGTTTTACCTGACACTGATCCTGATGGAACTGCTCTTGCCGCATTAACTGATGCTCAGCGCGATCAAATTTGGAATACCTATAAACAACTTTATTTAACTGAAAAACTTAAAATCAATCAAATTTTTGCAGACGTTTATGCCATTAGAAATGGATTTTACAATGGCTATATTGAGCAAGAAACACCTGAACTTCCAGACTTAATTGGCTTTAGTTATTACACCCCTTATTTTGATGCGGGAACAATCAATATTTTAGGTTTATATGAGGATGCTATTGCAGCCGCTGCTGACGGAGATTTCCCTTGGTTTACAAATGACCATGTTTCCCTATTTGCTACAAAAGTAAAACGTTTTGAACCCATTTATGGTTTATATGATGTAGGGGTACCTATTGAGGACATGGCGGATGATTTAGAAGCTGAAGTTGAAGCTAATATTTATACTCAAACAGGGCAATGTCCTTTGCTCAGAGATTTAGAAGAATTTTTAAAAGCAATGGCTGAAAATGATCTTTTACAAGATGCTGCAACTGTTGATTCAGATGTGTTTCCTTGGCTAACAGAGGATCTTTACGGAGTTGATGGAATGGGCGGTGAAGAAACAGGAACTAGTCCTATTATTATCAATACAGATATTACTGGAAGCCTTTTAACCATTCAGGTCACCAACTCTCAAACAGGAACTTATAGCATTACCGGTGGAGGCACCATGAAAACAATCACCTTAGAAGAACCTACTGCAGGTTATATTGATTGGACATGGGACTGGGATGATATTACAACAATGCGAATGATTTATCATGCCCCTGGAACAAGTTATGATTTTAAAATACTAGCTGAACTACAGGTGATGATTTTAGGTGAACTTGTTTATAAAGAGGTAGTAATAGACGGAAGTACATTAATTCAGTTGGACAACTGCTATGACATAGGTGATTTAGACGAGCCACTTTGCCAAAAAGATGAAAATTTTGCCAATGATATTAAAGCCATATTTACGCAACTTTTTGATGGGGTAGACTTAACTGTAACAGCAAGTACAGATGCCGCATCTTTATTAGGCGGATGGTATGTCGGTAGTGAACTCTTTGCTCAAATGGGGGATAATCCCGAATCGGCTATTACAACTATTTCTTCTACTACCAATACAGTTACAATTTATAATGCGGATTTAGACCGAACCTTTACTGCTGATTTTGGTATAATACCACCTGATATTGATATTGTAACAGGAGCATCTTATGATATCGGTTCTGACATTGTTACTCTTCATTATATTAATAATTTGGGGACAACGGCAACACATACAGCAACAATAAGCATTGTAGTGTTAGACCCAATAACTACACCTCCTAGTTTGATCAGTCTAAACTGCATGTGTGATAATGAGAATGACTTGGCTACAAGACTAGGAATTCTCTTTAATGAATTAATTGCCTTTGGTGAATTTAATGCTGATGACCCGGGTGTACCAGTATATTATTCAGATGCTCTGGACGCTCTTGGTGTAATAATTCCTGGTGATGAAACCATAGGACTTTCAGAATTCGACTTAGAATTTATTGCTGAATCCAATAAATCAATGCGAATCGTTTTTCATGATCCTGATTTATTAACACAGTGTGATTTGGTTATTGAAAGAAAAGATGAAACCCATCTAATTGATCTAACCTCTATCTATAATATAGTTGTTACTGAAACTCCTGGTGAAGCTTTCTCTTTAACTGCAATGGGAATTGATGATGGTCAAATTGTTGAATTAGTCCTAGTTCCTGAAACTTCTGATGGAAGTGGTTGCTTTGAAGAACTTTCTTGTGGTTGCGAAACACCTGGACTATTAGCTCCAAAAAGCTGTACAGAACAGTACGCAGCTTATCAAGCTGAAATCACAGACATTAATGATGATCTTATTGATTTAGATGAATATTTACCAAGTTTTGCTATTGCTCATTTTTGTGGCACACGCTTGCCATGGGCGGTTGAAGCTTACATACAATATTTAACACAAATGGGAATTACATCTAATGAAGACCCTGATTATATCTCTATCTCTGCTTTTGGTATTACGGGGTTAAACCATTATTATGTAGATGTGGATGGTGTTTCTGGCGTTTTTGATGTTATTGAGCGTTATGATGCATATGTAACAGCAGCTATTGCAGCTACTCCGCCAGGAGAAGATCCTATTTATCTCAATTGGAATAACTATGTCAATAATATTGATTTGGTTGAAAATCCTATTTGTCCTCCTACCCCACTTCCGTTTTATCCAACTTATGAGTATGAATATCCTTGCGAAATGTATACTGCCAATGTAGATACAATTAACGCCAATAATCAAATGGATATCTACCTTGAAAACTTGGCTGATAACTTTAAAGAACGGTATTTAGAAGAGGCAATGTCCTCTTTAGTAGAAACTTTCCAAGCCACTTATGATGATAAAGAGTTTCACTACACCCTTTATTATTATGACCAAGCCGGGAATTTGGTACAAACTGTGCCACCTGCTGGCATTGACCGTTTAGAGGCCGGTACTATTGATAATGATTTGATTGATAATAGACGTATTAACCCTGATGAGGACTTAACCGTACCTGAGTTAGCAGCGCTTGATTTAACCACACCTGATCACAATTACAGAACCCAATATCATTACAATTCACTCAACCAACTCGTATGGCAAAAAACACCAGACGGTGGTGAATCTTATTTTGGGTATGATTTACTGGGAAGACTTGTTGTTTCTCAAAATGCCTTACAAGCTTCTAAAACCAATGAGCAGTTTTCTTATACTAGGTATGACGAATTAGGTAGAATTATTGAAGTTGGAGAAATGAGTTTAGAGACTGATTATAGTTTTGATCAAAACGGGCGCTTTATTAATGCTGCAGGCACTTTGGTTGATGTATCTAATCTCAATTTCCCTTTTAATTTAGGAGCTGATTTAAAAAGACTTGAAGAGGTTACACGCACCCAATATGACGAGCTTTTTGCTATTTCTGCGGATGCTTTTAAAGATTATTCGGCGGATAATACCCGGAATAGAATAACCGGTGTTTATTATTTTGAAACCATCTATAATGGTACATCTGTTACAGCTCCTGATGAGTTTGACAATGCTACTTTTTATGATTATGACGTACACGGAAATGTAAAAGAGTTGATTCAAAACATCAACAATGAAGATTTAGAAGATTTGGATCAAGACCTTAAAAAGGTGGAGTACGAATATGATTTAGTAAGCGGTAATGTAAAACACGTTACCTATCAACAGGATCAAGTGGATCAGTTCATTCATGAATACGAATATGATGCTGACAACCGCATCACCAATGTTCGAACTTCGCATGACAATATCATTTGGGAGCAAGATGCCAAGTACTTTTATTATAATCACGGACCTTTAGCAAGAACTGAAATTGGAGATCAAAAAGTACAAGCTTCTGATTATGCTTATACCATTCAAGGATGGTTAAAAGGAGTAAACTCTGAAGACTTAACCGCCGCTTACGATCAAGGGAAAGACAGCCATACTGGAATCAATAAAATGAATGGTATTGATGTATACGGCTACAGCTTACATTATTTTGATAATGATTATACTGCACGCCATGGTAACGACTTTTTAGCCTTAAGTGATGGAGCACTTGCCCATGATCATGACTTAGACCTATATAACGGAAACATTAAAGAAATGTATACCGCTAGCACCAATACTAATGAACAGTATATTGGTACCAGTCATACTTGGTATAGCTATGATCAGCTCAACAGAATTAAATCAATGGATCAGGAAAGACTTTATGATGGTACAGAGCAAAGTCGCTATGCGTCAACTTACAGTTTTGATGCTAACGGAAACTTGGATATACTAACCCGTTATGCTTGGACAGGAACAGCTATAGCATTGATGGATGATTTCAAATATCATTATACAGCTGGTACGAACCAATTAAGGCATGTTAAAGATAACTCCACCGAACCATACGACTTTGTCGTCGATTTAAAATCTCAAGATGATGACAACTACACTTATGATCAAATTGGACAGCTCAAAGCAGACCTCCAAGAGGATATTGCTGAAATACAGTGGAAAGTGACAGGTAAAGTTCATAAAATTATCCGTGAAAGCGGTAGTATAAAATCAAACCTTGAGTTTGTTTATGATGCAATGGGCAACAGAATCATTAAAATTGAAACCAATAATCTAGGTGACTTATTGAAAAAAACTTACTACCTTAGAGACGCCCAAGGCAATGTGATGAGTATTTATACACTAGACCAATTAATAACCCCACCAGGGGAACCGGAAGTTTTAGGATTAAAACTAACCGAGCGTTCCATTTATGGTTCAAGCCGCGTGGGTACAGAAAATCCAGAGCTTTTAATTGCTAGAACAGACCTTAGCTTAGCACATGAATTTGATTATGTGCAAACTATCGGAGATCGAAGATATGAACTCTCTAATCATTTAGGAAACGTGCTAGAGGTCGTCTCAGACCGTAAATTGCAACGAGAAACTGCCGAAGGATCGGGTGTTTTAGATTACTATACTGCGGATGTGGTTAGCCAATCTGATTATTATCCGTTTGGGATGATGTTGCCGAATAGCAATGAAAGTGGGGATGAATACCGTTATGGGTTTAATGGGATGGAGAAGGATGATGAAGTTTCGGGGGAAGCAGATAGTTATGACTTTGGGGCAAGGTTTTATAATCCGAGAGTTGGTAGATGGTTGAGTGGTGACGCTTTGGAAAGACAGTATCCAAGTGTCTCCACGTACACTTTTGTAAATAATAGTCCAATAATTTCTATTGATCCTAATGGTAAGGAGATAAGAATAGAAAGTACAGACCCTGAATTTAGAAAACAGGCATTTGCTGCTTTACAGAAGCTGACCAATGAAAAACTTGTCCTTTTAAAGACAGGACAGGTCGTTTCTTACAATGCTGTAACTAAAAACCTCACAGAAGCGCAGAAAAATGACCCTGCTATTTTGGCACTAGCGGAGAGTATTGGAACGCCAGTAGAGCAGGATATACAGGATTTAGAAAATGGTAATACGTTAGTCAATAATCTTCTTACAGATGATAACACAGTTACTATTGTTGAAAGTACGGATGGAAAAAATCACACCTTCACTTTAAACGTAGAGGCTGGTTCTGCTAGGGATGGAAAAGGATCAGATGTCAAACTAGAATTTGCTCCAGACTTCACACCTGATGAGACCTTAGTAGACCCAGAGACAGGTAATGTAGGAATATTAGAAGAAACTCCTAATTATATTGGACTTGGTCATGAGTTAATTCATGCGGATCATTCTACTAAAGGAACTAGAATCAAAAATGGGAATGAAGTAAGTTATGAATATAAGCAATCTTCAGATAGAATACGTCGTGGGAGTTTTAGACCAGCGAGTTATAAAACCGCAAAAGCTGAAAAGGAGGAGCTTAGAACAAGTGGGATTAAGTATGTTGAGCCTGGAGATATAACTGAGAATGGTTTGAGAAGCGACCATGGGTTAAAGGCTAGAGGAAAGTATTAATTATGAAGTATATATATATATTATTATTGACAGTGAGTGTATCATTAAGTTCTTGTAGTAATAGTGCCGTTGATAAAATAAATGTAAGCATTACATTTATTCCGTCGGGAGGCGGAGAAAGCGGATATGCTATCGATATTAAAGACAGTATTTTTGTTGTTAGTGAAAAAGTTTTAGATATTGGAGATGATGGATTTATTCTTACCTCAAATTTAGCCACAAATGAGTGTGTTTTGAAAGATAATCAAGTCAAAAAAATCATTGAACTTTTGAATGATATACAAGATTTTGAGGGACGTTTAAGAGATTTAAATCAAGAGGTTACTAATGTCTGGGATATTACTATTTGTTTTGATGGAAAGGAGGCAATTTTTGTTGATACACTCTTGCTGATTGAAAAAGAAGAATTTAAACAAATAAAGGAATTTATCGATTATATTATTGAAATTTCACCATTAGATATAGTAATGGATTGAAAGGTCTTCGGGGTCGGTAATGGTGCAATTGGCACCCAAGACTTATGAAATGCAATAACTGTAATAAGAAAACCTTGATTCGTAAAGGAATTCGAGGAATTAAGCAGCGTTATGAATGTAAAAATTGTGGCAAATATCAACAAGACATTTACACGTATCAACGTTATGATTCAAAAGATGATAATCAGATAAAATTGTTGAACGCCGAGGGAGTAGGCATTCGATCAATGGGCAGAATATTAGGATATTCAAAAAGAACGATTCTTCGAAGAACTCTGTACTTGGGGTCAAAAGTTGTAAAACCAGCCTACCTTGAGTATAATCAAGTTTACGAAGTAGATGAAATGTGGACGTTTGTCGGTAGGAAACAACCTTCACGTTTTAGTTGGATAACCTATGCTATGAATCTAAAAACGAATGAAATTATAGACGTTGCTTTTGGTTCAAGAAGCAAGAAAAATTTGAAACAAGTTATTGATTCGGTGAAAGCACAAAATCCGAAGAAAATAGTCACGGATAAATTGAATACATATCCTAATCTTGTAAAACCAAACAATCATATTGAAAGAGGAAATTTGACGTTGCGGACTTATTTGAAACGATTATTTAGAAAGACAATTTGTTTTAGCCGTTCTCAAAAAACGCTTGAAGCTTGTGTTCTGCTATATTTTGATTTTTACAAATGGCGATTAAAGGTGAAATAGTGTTGTAAAAACGCAATTAATGAGGCGTTTTTTATGTTTCAAATTGTGTTCATAGATTTATTTCATTGAGTGCTTTCCACCAGAGATTGTAGCGACAGCTTTTTTGCTGAAGAAGTGACCACAAAACTACAGCGAAAAGCCCGCCCGAGTGGCCAAAAAAACTACATAAAAACAGCTAGTAAAATCATTAAAATTGAAACCAATAATCTGGGCGACTTATTGAAAAAAACTTACTACCTTAGAGACGCCCAAGGCAATGTGATGAGTATTTATACACTAGACCAATTAATAACCCCACCAGGGGAACCGGAAGTTTTAGGATTAAAACTAACCGAGCGTTCCATTTATGGTTCAAGCCGCGTGGGTACAGAAAATCCAGAGCTTTTAATTGCTAGAACAGACCTTAGCTTAGCCCATGATTTTGATTATGTGCAAACTATTGGTGATCGAAGATATGAACTCTCTAACCATTTAGGAAACGTGCTTGAGGTTATTACTGATAAGAAGTTGCAAGCTTCTGATGATGGAATAGCTGTGGATTATTACACGGCGGATGTAGTTGCTCAGAATGATTATTATCCTTTTGGGATGTTGATGCCGAATAGAAATGAAAGTGGGGATGAATATCGATATGGTTTTAACGGGATGGAAAAGGATACTTTAATATTATTATTGGTGAATTCTCATCTGAAAATGGATGGACATATACATGGACACAAATGGACGTAGAAAATGGAGATATTGTTTCAGGTTCTGAATTCACAACTGACACAAATGTAACTCTAGATAATGATGGGCATGTTTATTCAATTCAGCAAAAATAGAATCACCCTCCTATTATTGCTATTTACAGTAGGTTGTGATTCGAACAATGAGAACACATATAATTTTGGAACATGCGATATGTGCCTAACATGTAAGGATTCATCTGCTAACCCTTTAGACATGAAAAGTCCTAATGATGTTTTAACCTTTTTGGATACCTCGACCTATATATACAGCTCATGCCTTCACCAAACTACTTTATATCTTTATGAAAAGACAGGTATAGAACCAAACATAAGTGCAGGATTTGGGGGGTATTACTACAAAGATGCTGCATCAAAAGAAGAGGATATAAAAAATTGGAGGAAAGCATTAGATAACAAATCAGATAGGCACTTTTAATAGTCATCCTTTTGACCGATATATTCGAAGATAAGTTTAAAAACGGCATAGCTCTCTATTTTGATCTTTTTGAGAATGACGACGGTATTGACCGTACTCCTATGGATATTTTAACTAGTGGAACAACAGCCGGAACAATTACTTTACAAGTTGCTCCTGAAGATATGAGTGATGCTATGGAAATTTTAGTTGGAGGATTCCTTCAAGGCTCGACACAAGGCGCCAATATAGAGATTATAATTGAAGTAAATGAAGACTTGGACCCAGGAGAATTTAATTAGAATATTAATCTTGAAACTACCGTTTTTTAATATGAAAAATTTAAAGTTATATCTTTTACTTTTTTTTACTAGCCTTTCATTTATTTGCTTTACTCAAAATTTCGAAGCAAAATGTGATGTTGAAATCACAAGAATTGATACAATAAAAAGAGCTGATTCGTCGTGGGTTATCAACTATTTTGCCGTTGAACCAAAAATTATTGTTCGAACAGAGCATTTCAATAAAAAAAATATCATGACTGCAATTGAAGGGCACTATATTAAGATTAATTATCATTACTTTGTGGGATTTAATTCACTTGGAAAAATGGAATACTTTAGCTACAGTGTAGCTGGAAAAAAAATTATAAAACGATTCTATTCTAATGGCAATTTAAAATGCATTGAGGAATATAAAACACCAAAAAAAAGAGGAATAAAACCTACTAGAAATGGTCATTTTCAACATTTTAATAATGACGGTATTTTAGAAAAAATTGAAATATTTAAGAATGGAAAAATGAAAAATTGTATTAACTGTGAGAAATAAAAGTATTCCCCGACTAACGCAAGATTCAATCTTGTTGTTTCATTAGAGAAAAGGAAAAGTTTGAGGTTAACTATTAGGACGTTCGTAGGCATTTGCCCCCCACTGATGAATGATTCACCGTTTCAACTTTCAAAAATCAAACCTATAAAACGCTCACTAAACAGAAGTCTCACCTATCCGCTCCCCCATCCTATACAATTCACTATATTAGAAATCTAGAGTTCCTGAATTCTCGAAACTAACATGCCAAAACAACTCACATGAGGTTAAACATAATCATATATGCAGGGCTTTCATTGGCTCTTCTTTTGTCCTCATGCAATGATTCCTACAATCGTGAAACTGAAACTAGCACGAGTGACTCTCAGAACGTTATACATGATACTATTTTTTATGCAAACGAAATAATAAAAGAAGTGGGATGCTTGAATAATGAAAGTTTAATCCGCACAGGAGTTTGGCATTTTTATTATAATTCAGGCGTATTAAAATCTAAAGGGGAATATTTAGATGGTGAAAAAGATGGTTTATGGAGATATTGGTTCGAATCAGGAAATATTCAGTCGGAAATAGAGCATCAAGAAGATAGAAGAGAGGGGAGTTACAAAACATGGTATGAGTCCGGAGGGTTAGAGTCGTCTGTACGTTACATAGGAGGTAATCAAGATGGAGATGCTTTAAGTTTTTACGAAAATGGCGACACAATGATTCATTCTTTTTGGAAAGAAGGCAAATCAAACGGGACTACTAAAACTTGGTACGAAGACAATCGATTAAAATCTGTTTGTAGATATAAAAATGGATTGAGAGACGGTTTGGAGGAAGGGTTTAATGATAACGGGAAGTTAAATTATAATCTAAATTTAACTTTAGGTGTGAAAAATGGACCATATAATGTTTGGGATGCGAATGGAACGCTAAGGGAGAAAGGGAATTTTAAAAATGATAAATTAGATGGTGAAATAATAGTATATGATACCTTGGGTGTTTTTCAGTATAAAAAAGTTTACGAAAATGATTCTCTTATAGTGTCTTCCCCCACTGAGTAATGATTTATAAAATACATATCACCACAATCCAAGACGGAACGCTACTTAAGGTTAGTAAATATCTTTCAGGAGTTATGAATAAATCAATCCTCGAATTGAAAAAAGAACTCTCTGAATTACCAACTCTTATTGAACTTGAAAACAGTAATCATGCGGCGATAACGAATCAATTAGATTTATTCAAAACAGTTTATTCAATACATTTTAAACACATACTGAGTAAAGCTGAGTTGGAAGAAGAAATGCGTACAATTGATCTGGAAGAATTAGAGATTCGTGACCTTGATGAAATGGAGGCTATATTCTATAAAGGCACTGATTTATCTCTTTTAATTGAAAACGAAAGTTTGTACGAAGAAGTTTTAAAAAGGCTTCGTGCTATACCGAAAAATAATTAGACTTTATAGAGACAACTAAATTCAATATTCACTGCGATTCTTAGCTACTTTACTAGTAGAAACATGGCATCTAAAATTTTAATACCAAAAAAAAAGACACTAATTAAAGTGCCTTTTTTCTAATAATTTTTCAAACTGTTATGAGAGGTTAACTACTTCCTCTCGGGTACAAATCTACAGCTTATAATCCTTCTATATCGTAATTAAACCTTAATATACCGTGATCTTTGAGTTAAGTATGTTTTCTACTTATTATCGCGTAATTATTGAGACATAACGGTCTATTTGCATGTCTAATGCACTTCACAAAGACAAAACAGCATTTAGTAATCAAACTACCAATATGTTATGACCCAATCCTGATTTCAAATGCAAATTTGTTGGTTGTAAATCGATAAACAACATTTAAATTACCTTCCTTGCAAAACCTCAACTCAACTGCTTGCGCAATGCTTTTAAAAACTCAATGGTTGTATTCGGTTTCTCTACGCCCAAGGCCTTAAGTTCGCACGAAATTTCAAAGACCGTTCTCAGTTCTTTCGAAATCTTTTTGTACGCATAAAAAATGTTATGCTTAGGGTCATAAATATGTGCGGCCTCTGAATTAACGCCATTCAATTCAAATATTTTGATGTTTTTACCTTGTAATAAATCTTCTATTGATTTTACTTTCAAATCGAATCTTCCATAATAGAAGTCTGGAATGTTTTTAGCAATTTCATCAAATACGGCTGTTAATTCAGGAGAAATTAATTCGCAGGCATCAATAAAAGTTGTTCCGCGGCAATGGTTCCCTATTTCTTCTAAAACTATAATTTCACCTGCTGGAATGGCTTGATGCCATTTTGCGGAAAATTTCTTAGCTAAAGCATCCAATTTATTATAGGCTCTAATTTCTTCTTTTGCCAACTCTTCTAAAGTGGATTTACCGTTACCCGTTACATGTAAAAATGTTTTTTTAACTACTGAAGTAATGTGCGACTCTCCATTTGGAAAACGGTGATATAGCACACCAAGTTCAATTGGATAGTCACAATATTCTTGCAAAATAAACGAGCAATTAACGTTGTTTATGAATTGTTTGAAATCTTCTTCTGTTCGAAACAGGTTCACCTCTTTTCCACGCTCTCCAATGTCTGGTTTGTAAATAAATGGGAATGTCAGGGTATCTTTATAAAAACCATTATTCTTAGGCGCTTCAGAATAGAAATAACTTTTTACCAAATACTTTTCTGGTATGGATTTAATTATTTCATATTTTGAATACTGCATAAATCCGCCAAACTTCATTTTAGGATTTATGCGCGTAAAATAAATCAAATCTACTGATCGGATACTGTAAATTATCCAGATTGGTAGAAATGGTAAATAAAAAAGATACGGAGGCCAAAACTCGTATAAAATAATGCGCTTGACCTTTTGCCTGAATCTCATTATTACTTCAAGTTTAAGAACACACCTAATGATAATGAAGGTGCTGCAATAATGTTTCTACTACCTGCTGCAAAACCAGCTTCTGCCATTAGTCCTACATTACCTTTTAATTCATATAAAACCTGTGGACTAAATGAAAAATACTCTACATTGTCAGAATAAATCCCTGGTATTGGGCTGTCTTGTCTAACTTCATTAAAGAGTGAATTTTTACCATATATTTTGAAAATTCCAGTGAATTTGTTCTTTTGAAAACCTATTTCTCCACCGTAATGAATTTCATCCGAAAAGCCTGCATTTCTATTATTATAACCTGCAAAAATGGTTGCAAAAATATTTCTTTTAAATCCTTTACTTGCATGGATTTGAAGCATTTGATTATACTCGCCATCTCCTAAATGAAGTGTCCCTGTAGATCCTGCATTATAATTTCCAGTTGCTAAACCAAAAGTTAATTGTGCCGAAATATTAACGCCTTTACTCCATAATTTATACTTTACTCCTAAATCAATATCTCCAAAACCAATGGCATTATCTTCTGTGAAAATATTTCCTAATGAATCTGTTCCTGCATCTCTAGTTAAAGCAGTTAAAAATGGAGAATATAAAATTCCAGTCAACTTATCTGTAAAACCATACTCACCATAAATATTAGTTGTAAACGCTCCTAAAAAGGGAGATTGTACAACATTTCCCGAACTATTGAAATAGTTAGTCCCTGCAATCATTCGCTGAGATAATAGAAAGAAGCCTTCTCCTTTTGGCTGTGTCCATCCTCCTCCTGCAAATGCAGCGACTTGACTTAAAATTGCGATAATTAATAACCCTTTTTTCATAAATTATTTTTTTGATATGATTTTTTGTTTTCTATGTATGTAATTAAAATGGGGAGCATAATAAGATCTGACAATAAAGCAAATAGCAAACCTAAGGTGATTAAAAAGCCTGCAAAAAAGGTACTGTTAAATTCACTCAAAGTAAATGCTAAAAATCCAGAACTTAATATGAAGGTTGTAAGAATCAACTTCTCTCCAACGTTTTTATAAGTACTCATTAATGCATCTTGTGCGTTCTTTTTTA
Source organism: uncultured Crocinitomix sp. (assembly GCA_937136425.1). Classification (GTDB taxonomy): domain Bacteria; phylum Bacteroidota; class Bacteroidia; order Flavobacteriales_D; family Crocinitomicaceae; genus Crocinitomix. The sequence continues at coordinate 10,021 of CAKZON010000051.1, read as the reverse complement.
ATGCGTGTTTATAATGTACTAAGAAATGAATTGTGTCATCTACAGCTATTCCAAAAATCACTGTAAAAATTAAAGCTGTTGAGATTTTAAGATCAATACCTAGCCAACCTATTAAGCCTGCAATTAACAATAAAGGCACAAAATTGGGAATGAGTGAGAATAACGCCAACTTGATTGACCTGAACAAGATTGCAATGATTAAAGTAACCAGGAGCAAACTAAAGGATAATCCTTTTAACAAATGTAAGCTCACGTTTTCATTGGTTTTGTGCATTAAATGTGCGGCTCCAGTTATTTCAAAATCAAAATTCGCACTATAAGGTTCAAGAAAGGCCAATAACGCATCATTTTTAATCTTCATTTTGGCAGAACCTATATCATCCATTTTACCTGTAAATCGAGCAGAGGTTATTGTTGAATCAACGATAAATCCAGCCTTATCAATTATTTCATATTTATTAAGACACTTCGTTAATTCTTCTAATTCATTTGCACTCTCAGGAATTCGATAAAATTCATTGTTTCCAGCGTGGAGAAAATAATTAGCTTCTTTAAATACTGAATTGACCGATAGCAACATCCCAACACCGTAAGATTCTTCCAAGTAATTGTCTATTTGCTCTAGTTGATTCATAGATGCAATGTCTAACAAGTTTTTTGAAGCGTCTTTGACAGTTACGGCTAATTCAAAAGGTCTAATTCCTCCAAATTTTTGTTCAAAAAAGTTCAATTCCTTTTTTAACGAACTTTTATCACTTAAATCATCAAGGAAATAAGAATTTGTTTTTATAAAGGTTATTCCAATAATTGCAATAACTAATAAGGAAATTAAAGAACCTGTGACCAATCTTTTTTTGTTCAAAAATAAATTCAAGCTATTTCCCAAAAAACCACTCCAATCCCTTCCTTTTCGTTGTTTTACCGCAAAACGATTTGTAACTATGAGCAGAGCTGGAAGCAAAACGATTGTCGTCCCCCAAGTTATTAAAATTCCAATGCCGCTATAAATTCCAAAATTCTGCAACGGAACTATGGGCAAAAAGTACAATGCAAAAAATCCAATTGCAGTTGTTATTGAACTCACCAAGGTTGCTACTCCTGTTGTTTTTAATGTTGAGATAATGGCTTTTTCTTTGTCAGAATTTTTTTGAAAAATATCTCTATACGTTGCCAGTAAATGAATTGTATTAGACACGCCTATTACAAAAAGTAAAGTTGGCAACATGGTCATTAAAAAATCTAATTCACCTAATTGCCATTTAATTAGGGTTAATGAGAACACCACAGCCAACACTAATATGAACAGAGAAGACAATATTGCAAACAAGCTACGGAACGTAATCGCAATAAATAGAATCAATAAAATGAGCGTGATTAAAGCGAATAAAACTACTTCATATTCCAACACACCTATATAATACATTTGCGTATTAATTTGTCCTGCAAAATGAACAGATGCTATTTGACTATTTTCATTATTTCTATTAGATGTCTCCTCTTTTACGCTTGCTAATAATGCTCCTTTATCCTTTTTCGAAAGCGTGTCTTCAATAACCAAATACAATATGACAGCAGTTTCATCATTTGAGAATAAATTGGAGTAAATGTTTTCAGACTTTAGATTATGCTCACTTGTTGTCAGTAATTCGTCAGAAGAAAAATTGAGCAATGGTTCGCTCCTAACGCCTAAATAAGGCATCTTAAACTTTCTGCGAATATTGGTTGGTGAAAAAGTTCGAGTTACATTATCAACCTCTTCTATTCTTTCACTTATAAGGTTAACTTCTTGTAAAAATGATTGATCAAAAATTCCATTTTTTGATTCGATACCAATCATTAGAAAATTGTTATCGCTACCAAACTGGTTTTTGTAATCTTTATAGAATTGAAATTGCGTATCTTCCTCTCCAAAAAAGTTCTCCAACTTGTACCCAAACTGTAACCCAGAAATATTCTGGATGCAGAGGATTGACAGAAAAACCAGTCCGCCAATCGCAATATAAGCCTTGAGTCTACTCATTCCCTTTTTAGCAATTGTCACGTAAGTCGTTTTCGTCGGGAGAAACTTACAGATTTATAGAATAAAAAATCAATAAAATGTAATGCTAAAACACTTCATGCTGTAAGATGTTTTTTTAGCATACGACCAACCTTATATGAAATATGTATTATTTACAGTGCTTAGTCTTGCAAGCGTAGTTTTTTTTGCCAGCTCTGTTAACCAAAACATACAAAAAGGATATGTAGCTGAAGGCTATGATGTTGTCGCCTATTTTGACGGAACAGCGATTGAAGGAAACGACCGGTTCACCTCTCTTTATGAGGATGCTAAATACAAGTTTTCAAGCAAAGAAAATCTTGAAACTTTTAAGAAAAACCCGGATAAATATATTCCTCAATACGGAGGTTGGTGCGCTTATGCAATGGCAATTAATGGTGATAAGGTTTCCATTAATCCAGAAACATTTGAAATTAGAGACGGTAAACTCTACCTTTTTTACAACAAGGCTTTTACCAATACGCTAAAAAGTTGGTTAGAAGAAAACCCTGCTAATTTGGTTAAGAAAGCAGACAAAAACTGGAGCGCTCAATAAGTCAGTTCTGCTCAAAGGTTAACGTTATTCAGTAGTATTTTAATTATCATTTAAAATTGTGGTGAAAAGCGGAATCTAACCCCGTAATCTGCTCCTACTCCACCAGTATGCGTTAGTCGTTTTACAAAATCAACACGAATAACTTTGAACACATTATCTAACCCTACTCCTACCTCAACATAAGGAATCTCACTTTGACCAATAAATTCAGGAATTTCAATATTTTCGTTTTGAATTCTACCCCAAGCCATTTTTCCTGTTACGGCTAACCTCATATTCATGCGTTTTAATAGTGGAATTCTATTGAGAATTAATCCTTGAAAATTGTGCTCATAAAAGACGTCAACCCACTCTGTACTTGCAAATTCATAGTAGTTCATTAAGTTAAAATTAAACTCTTGCAAATAAAGAGTTTCATTCCCCTGATGGATATGTGTAAACGGAAAATCAACCTCTCCAATAATTTTTCCTGCGTGTATGGCGTAACTACTTTTGCCTAATGCACCCAAATGCACTTGATGTTTCCAAATAAAATCAAATTGATGAAATTCATATTCACTATTCAGCACTCCTTTTATCCCTACAGTATATCCAAAAGAAACAATTGGTAAAGTTGACCCTAATGAGAACCGATTAAAAGTTGGGCCTATAAATCGTTCATTTTTAGAGAAGGTTATTTGATTTTTAATTTGAAAAGATCTCAAGCCGGTATCCATTGGAGTCATGCTAACTGGATTTGTTTCCATTTTTGAGAGTTTGCCAAGCAAATCATAATTATTCCAAGACACTGAATGGAATGTTCTAAACCAAGGTTTCCACTCTTTTTCAAGATTTAACCATCCTTTTTTCACCAAAGTCAGTTTATCTTGTGGTTTATATGAAACGATCGAGGTAAAAGCATTACCAACATCTCCAATATGCTCAATCAATCCTAATTGTTCTATTTTTTTTCGATAACCAAAGTCCCACATTTCATAACGTTTGCGCTTTGATTTCCACTTATACCTTCCTTCATATTTCCAATCTTGATCTCCAGTCCCGTACCCTAAAAATCCGGAGACCTCAGCATTTTCGCTCCATAAATTGGAGGTGCGAAGAGATAGTATAAAACGATTTTTTTCGTAGGCATTTCTATTGTAAAAAGTATAAATATTTCCAACCTCTATCTTACCCAAATTCCAATAACCAGTAAATGACATTTGTGTGAGTTTCTTATAAAACTGGAAAGATGAATTATTTTGCAAAGAATCGGTCATTTCAGCTACATTACTCTCTTTTTCACTTAACTGCTCATGTCTTTTCTCCACCCAAAAATCCGCAGACATTTCACCAGCACTGTCAATCACAACTAATTGCTCATCATAAAATTTTGATTCTCTAGGAAAGTTTTGCACCAAATTATTCTGAATTAACTCATTGGTCATCACTCCCAATGTTGGGTCCTTCTTTTTTCTTACTTGTGGAATTTCAAACTTAATTGCAATGCTTTCTTTGCGCATTAAAAACAAACTATCAACCGCTTCAAATTCTTGATTAATTGACAATCCAGAAACATAATTAATATTCACGTCAGACGCTATATCTGCAGTAATTTTTATTAAAGCATAACTTTTTTGATCAATCCAAAACTCACCATTAAAAAGTCGTTCTCCTTTAAGTTTTGGTTTAAATTTTAAATGATAAGCCACGCCACTGTTCAACGTGTCATCCTCCATAAATTCGTACTGATAAAATAAATTACAATTATCAGCAATTGGGCTTTGAAATGCTTTACCAAAGAGAAGGCAATTGTTTTCATAAAAATTAAGATTGCAATCATTAGCACCTAAAAGCTCTTTCACATCTAATTTAAGTGTCCCACTTTCTAACTCCCCCTCTATTATCTCTTTCTCTCTTTCTGTTGATTTTCGGAAATAATAACTCCCTACCTTTTCACTAAAAAATACTGGAAGTTTTTGCGAGCCATCAGTCGTGTCAACATAATCAGCAATAAAACTCATTTTCTTCATTGCCTTTTTATCAAGTAATTCTGGCGAAAAATCAGCAAGTTCAATTATGTTTTTTTGATAACGATCGCATTCATAAAATGGTAAATTCTCCAAATTATTCTGCTTTTTCCGCTTGCTTACATTCTTTAATAATTTTGAAATTCTACTTTCACCAGGAGTTACTAAAACGGTATTTAGGTTATGTGTTTTGGTAGAAAGATAAATCTCCTGCAAATCATGAACGCCTGTATTTATAGCAATCTTTTTTTCACTATACCCAATCAGTCTTATTAATAAAGTATCCTGTTCACTCGGACTTGAAATTGTAAAACAACCAGAAGTATCTGTATACATTCCAAATCCAGAAGAAATTAGCCTTACCTGCGTAAACGGCAATTTTTCATGCGTTGTCGAATCCTTTAAACACCCATTAATTGTTATTTGACTGTTAGCAGATATGCCAATAGTCATCAGGATTATAATCAAAACAAAATTGAATTTTGTCACAGGGAATTTAGCATTTTTAAGAATAACCTAGTCGCCTTTGTCGTTACGGCGATAAACTCCTTACAACTTTAGCAATTTATTTACTTAAAATAAATTGCTGCCAATTACAAATAACTGTAAAACTTCCCTTATCAGAATTAATTAATGAGAGCTGAATAAAGCAACTGAGCAAATAAGACTTTAATAATTAAGGCAATTGGGAACATTATCGAATAGGCAATTAACGGAACTCTATTCCCGGTCATCTCTTTTGAAAATTCTAAAATTGCAGGTTGATTGGATAAAAATCCTAACAATAAAGAAAATGGAATTTTCAAGAGTTTATAACCAATGAGTATGCTTATTATAGTTGAAACTACAGTAATAATTACCCCACCCAATAACGCCATTTCCCATATTCCATGATCAATATTTGAAGTAAATGCTCCGCCAGAATTAATTCCTATAACCGCCAAAAGTAAAATTAAACCGAATTGATTCATTGTAGTATTTACACCATAAGGAGGAATCCAAGAAATAGACCCCGTTCGGCGAACCGCACCTAATATTAACCCAACAATTAACGGACCACCTGCAATTCCTAATTTAAAGCTAATTGCATCAGAAATATTAAATTCAATTGCTCCAACTAATAGCCCAATTGTAATACCAATACCAAATGTGAAAATGTTTACTTGGCTAACAGCATTATATGAATCCCCGAACAGTTTTGAAAGTGCATTTAGGTCTTTTCTTTTCGCAACGAACCTAATTCTATCACCTGCCTCAAGCACAACATCAGGTTTAGCAAGCATATCAATATCTCCCCTCCTTATTCGAGTTATAATCGCATCATGATTTTGACTTAAATTAAGACTGGACAATTCACGTCCAAACAAATCGGGGTTACTAACAAATATCGTCCGAACATCATAATGCTTACGGTCATAAGAAATATTATTTTCAGATTCCTCCCCAAAAGCGTCCACTACCTCTTCTAAGGTTGTTGGACTACCAATTACCATTAGGTTATCCCCCTCTTGAATTTCATAATCCCAATGCGGCAATTGAGGTTTACCATTATTACTGCTTACCCGCCCAAAAAGAATATTGAAATTCCAATCTGAGTGAATATCCCGCAAGTTTTTTCCAACCAGATCTGTATTTGTTATTCGAATTGATTTAGATGAAAGTTCATCCTCTAGCGGGTAGACTTTTTTTAGCTCTGATAACTCTTTTGAAAAATCAATTTTCAATATTCTTTTCATTAATCTAAAGACGAAAAGAACTCCTAAAATGCCTAATGGATATGAAAATGTATACCCAACAGTAAGGGCTTGCGTTATGTTATCCACATTACCAAGATCATTTTCCCTTACCATTTGAATTACCCCTGCCAATGCTGGTGTATTGGTGGATGTGCCTGCATAAACACCTGTAATTAGTTCAGGGCTCACACCTAAGCTATAAAAAGTAATAACTGCAATTAAAAGTGAGATCGACAATGTAATTAACACAAAACTGATATCCCTAAAACCATTTTTTTTTATCGATCTAAAAAATGCAGCTCCAGTACTTATTCCTATAGAGTATACAAACAAGACTAAACCTAGTTCAAATACAATAACAGGAACTTTTGTTCCTTCAATTAAAGCTCCAAAAATTAAACCTACAAACAAGATTGCTGAAACACCTAAGGTTCCTCCTAGAAACTTTATTTTTCCAATGGAATAACCAATCGCACAAACAAAGAATAAGAGTGCTAACGGATTTTGAAGAAAAGACTCATTCACAATTTTCAACTTTTTGACAAAGGTAGTTGTTGTTAGTTCTTATCTATGATGAAAAAAAAATTAAATCTACTTTCTTTCGTTTTACCTGTTTTGAGGTATTTTTTCAATATCACTTAAAAAAGGTATTGCATTCAGTTGATTTGAAATTTAGATTTGCAGCACTGTTTAGAATCAATCTAAATAACAAAACGTCAACTATGAAATCCATAAGATTCTGGAAAACAAACATGAGGAATGAAGCACCATTGGATGATTTAACTTTTGATGAAGCTCAATACTTTAAATTTCAAAAGTCAATATCTACTTCCGATTTGTGCGACATATCTCAAAGTAGTTTAATTGAGGTGTTGGTTGTATTCACCAAAATAATGACTTTATACGAAGTTATTCAGGACAATCTTGCATCAATTACTGAAATTGAACATTTAAAACGAATCCAAGAAATAAAGAATCAAATTAAAACTCAAAAAGTTATTGTGAAAACGCTATTTCTTTTAGTCGATCAAAAATGTGCGACAAAGGACGAAATTTCCAATTGTAAATTTGAATTAATCATAAAAGCTTCAAAAATTGAAGATAAAATTATTCACCTTTTTTCAGCTTTAACGGCAAAAAAGGAAGTGGTATTATAAAAGCTAATTAGAATAATGACAACTGAAGATCTTAAAGAAATTGCCGCACAACTGAAAACACCAACAGGTGAAAACGGCATTGAAATGGGGAAATCCATGAACGAGACTAACATTGGAATGACCATGAGCGCAATAGAATCAATAACTATTCAAAAAAACCATTCTTTGCTAGAATTAGGTCATGGCAACGGAGGACATGTCAAACATATTTTAGAAAAAGCAGCTAACGTTAGATATACAGGGTTGGAAATTTCTGAAGAAATGAAAAACCAGGCAAAAAAACTAAATCGACTATATACTCCTGATAACATTGCCATTTTTGAATTATATGATGGATTAAAGATTCCTTTTGACAACAATTCATTTGATCATGTTTTGTCTGTAAATACAATTTACTTCTGGGAAGACGCCCGTTTATTACTCAATGAAATAAGCCGAGTTTTAAAACCAAGCGGTACATTTTGCTTAGTTTTTGCAGATAAATCATTCATGCTAAAACTTCCTTTCACCCAGTTTGGTTTTCAATTATATGATATAGACAAATTCAAAAAACTTATTAGCATTTCAAATTTTGAAATTAGAAACATTACGAACAAAGAAGATCAAGTAATGAGCAAAGCTGGGGATTTGGTAATACGCAAATATTACACAATAACGTTGGGTAAATTAGGTCAATAGATATGTGCGTTAAGTAAGAAAATCATAATTAGAACACCTATCAAAAACAATAAGAATGCAACTAATACACTTATATAATGATTTGTCTTTTGAAGGAGATAGCCCTTTGGTTAAGGTAATATTGGAAACAAGTTTCACAAAAGAAATTAGGATTCTTTTAGCCAATGGGCAACAAATGAAAGAACATAAATCCCCCTTTCCAATTATGGTTGAAGTGGTGGATGGCGCTATTAACTTTGGCGTTAATGGACAGGTTTACGAGTTGGCTAGAGGTAATTTAATTAGTTTAAAAGGTGACATTTCGCATAACTTAATCGCTACAGAAAATAGTATTATAAGGTTAACGTTATCAAAATTTGACACAGTTCAACGCGTAAAGGCAATTTTAAATTAAGGAAAATAACTACTGAAAAAACTTAATTATTAATAAACTCTTGTATTGCCTTGTCAACTATTTTTAAAGCTTCATTTCTACTTCCAAACCCTTTTGATTTCATTTTTTCAGGGCCTTTATAATTGGTAAACCAAAGTTTTAAAATTTCCGAAATTCCTTTCTGTTTTTCATCCAATTCCGTAATACTATTGATTGAATAAAATGGGGAATTAGTTGACAAGGCGATTAGTTTATCATCTTGTTCTCCATTATCTAATAAATAGAGAACTCCTATCACCTTGCATTTAATAACACTCCCCCTTGAGGCGGGCGGCCCTAAAACAATTATGTCTAGTGGGTCACCATCACCTCCAGCTTCTTTAGAAAGCAAGGTCTGTGGAATCATCCCATAATTTCCAGGGTATCCTAAATAATTAATTGTTCGTGGAACCCCATTGATTGAATCCCTTTCGATTTGTCCTGTAGTTTTATTTAGCTCCCATTTTTCTAGCGTTCCTGAAGGAATTTCAATTACAGCATTTACATCATTATCCTCATAATTTGGAGGATAATCAATAAGTAAGTTTTTAGTTGAATCTATCTCTAAGAGCACGTTACTTTCAGTGTATTCCGTATTAGGATTGCTTGTACAGCTGCATACAATAAAAACACCAATTATTGGCAACATAGATTTAACCATACTTTTCATGCAATTCATTTATATGATCAAAAGTATTCTAAGTAATTGACTTTTCTTGTCAGTTTCAAACAATTTTTGGTACCAGTTATATGTTTACTTAGTTACCGAATAGGGTTAAATTTAAAACTTAACCCAAATGTGATGAACTGTGCAGTCAATTTCGTTGATCTCCTATAACTTCCAATTCTACAGTTAAACTTATCTAGGACAAATGCTTTATATTTCTTTTTTGACTTTATAATATTTATACCATACAGAGGGTTTAATTGAATTCCTAAACCAAATTTGTGGGCATAAAAAGCTGACAAATCATAATCTGATGTTGCATAATATTGATAAGTTGGTGTCTCACCATACGGATTGAAATATTCTGAAGCACTTTGAATATGAAAACGATAAAAAGGGTAAAAAGTAATTATTTTACTCAATTTTATAGGTGCTTCAATATCTGCAGAAATTGCAGCACTCCTCCATGAATCATAGTACAATCGAATGCTCGGTTTTAGAATTAACGCAGGAGTAACAAAAATACTTTGTCCTACAGTTGTAGCAAATTTTATTTTTTGTCTCGGAAGGTTTTCTACACGAACTAACTTTAAGGTTTCATCTATAACGCCGTCATTAAAATATACTCTATGAAAGGGGGTACTCAATAATCCATTTTGATAAACAATGGAAATTGTTGATGCCATTTTCATTCTTCTGTTAATCGTAATATTATGTTGAGCATTAAATGCAAAGGTCTTTCGCCAATCACTATTATATTGCTCGGTTTTA
>CAKZON010000050.1 GCA_937136425.1 uncultured Crocinitomix sp. | reverse complement strand
GGATTTTGACTGTATGTTTTCATCCATTCCACAACCGGTCCATAAAACTCGAATGCATTTTCAGGTAATGATCTACCTTCTATTTTGAATGTACCTGTGCTTTTGTCCAATTCAATACTTGGAGTTTCACGGGTTTCTTTAATTGATAGTTTTTCCAACATATTTAATTCTTAATCAACGCTTGAAATGAAACAAAGCAAATTTCATTATTTATTGGACTCATTTCAAACTTTAACCTTCCTTCAGTTAATTTCAGGATTTCTAATAGTCCTATCCCTCCTCGCTGTTCATTGTCCTCATTTATTAATCCTTTTCTAAGTTCGCTATTATACCTTTTTATGAGATCAATCTTATTGAGGTTTTCTAATGAAGACATATATTTTTCCAATTCAGCAGCATTTTCATTTTTGATGCAATTGCCAGTTTGAAAAATAAAGCTACCATCTTTGTCTAACTGAATTTGAAATATACCATTTTTTTTGCCGTCAATCTCAATACTATTGGCACTCATATTCTGCAGCAATTCAATAATTAAATAAAGTGCTTTTGTGTCTGAAGCATTTTTTGATCCGATTTTAAGGTTATTTTCAATTAACTCAAATAGAGAAAGGACTATTTCTTGAGAAAAATCGCCTTTTTGCATCATTAAAACCCGTTCACTTTTAAAGTAATCATAGAATTGATCCATTGATCTTGTTTCCTCATCAATAGATCCATCTTTATTCTCTGATAAAGCTAAATTCAATGTAAATGCAGATAAACTATCGTCAATATCCTTAAAATCATAAGTAGGAACACGTTTCGACTTACGAGCCATTTCAATTAAACCAAGACCTGCGCCACCTTTATTACTAAAATCATTACCTGTTAACGATCCAAGGTAGATTGCCTTAAGGTCTTCTGGGCTCAGCTCTTTAAGATGTTCAATACTATCTTGTAATTTAGTTTGTTTAGCTTTAATTATAGGATTAATGGTAGAAATGGTATGTGTTGTTCCAGAGCTTCTAAGTCCAAATAGTTTATCAAATTGTTGGTCTGAATCTTCTGCATGTCTTACAATGTTTTGAAAACACTCCGTAACAAGAAAAGATATTTTTTTTCGAACTTTTCGTTTGTCAGCTAGTCGAGCATCTTGTAATGCAATTATAGCGTCCGTAGATGAATCAGAAAAGTGATCTAAATAGGCGAAGCAAAAATCGTCATCTTGAAGATCTTTGTAAAGATCAAATAGTTTCATAGCAGTTTTTGTGAGAATGGTAAATCTATGAAATGTTCAGAACTAAACAGAATCTTTTAGACAACTCCTTGATATTTGTCGATTAAAATGAGCGATTACCTTCCCTTAATCGCAATTTCATTAAGTGTTTGATGCTTGAAGTTTAGTTGAAGCATCCAGTAAGTTCCAGATAGCATAATGATTGATGGATAACCTTCTTCAGGTTTTGTATAACCTAATTTTTTATAAACTTCAGCTACGCTCATGCCAACCGAAATTCCCATTGGTAAAATAATTGAGTTATGGTATATTCTTCCTTCAATCAATTGATTGTCAATAAAGTTGAAGACGGTTTTTTTACCCATTTTTACGACTTGAAAAATATCTATTGTTCCATCCGAATTTTGTAATGTGTCTATGGTTTCTTTAGAGTAGAGTTTAGATGTTTTATGGACCCAACTAGATGTCATAATAGCGGTTAAAGTGTCGGTGAATGCATTTAATTCTTGATCAACATTTATTTTTACTGTGCTTTTAGCATTAAAACTTGCATTCTTTTTCAAATGCAAAAGATATTTGTCTAAATCATCAGGGTGTGTATAAACTGGAACTTCTTCTTCAGCAACAATTTTTGCTAAATCGCTAATTTGTTTCTCGGCCTCATCTAAGTTAAAATTGTCGTAATCATCTTTAAAAGAGTAGCCCTCTTTGCTCCAAACGCTTATTTTATCACATTCAAAACAAATGGATAATGAGGCAACAGGTTCGTGCTCTTTTGAATAATAAATAATGCCATGACGTGGCATATAACATTTTGAAAGCCCCATATTGAGTTCATCAATTCCGCGAGCAAATGTTTTTTGAATTTTTTCATGAAACTTATCGGATAAAATTTGACCGTTTCCTAGTTTACTTTTGGCATAAACTCCGTCTTTATAAATCCTAAAATCCATATGACTAGGCTTATCCAAGTCTAAATTGAATAAATATAGTTTAGCGTATTCAAATTGAACATTTGGAAATAAAAATCCACCGGCGTTAGCATTTAGTGTAATTCCTAGAATTAATAACAAGGCAATTCTTTTCATAGAGAGTGGTTTATTATTCAGTATTAATGCAAGTTACGTACCAAGTATATTGAAGTTATCTTATCATTATTAATGTTATACTTCCTTCTCAAATTTAACCGAAAAATTAAAATACCACAAAAAGGGTATTGCTTAGAATGATTCTAAATAACTATCTTTGGACTGTGGAAAAAGAGCAAACTATAAATCCTTTCTTAAACGGCCAGTTTCAATTGGGCTGTTGCGACGGAAAGAAAAAGTGCTGTAAAAAGTACAAGAAAAAGGGGCGTCATTGCGGCGGTTGCCCTAAAAAATAGACTGACTTCATTCTATTTCTTTTCATTATTTTCATTCTACAATGAAAAGGATACCTATTATTTTATTGACGAAATTTCGCTATTTGGGCTGAGAGATATGAAAAAATAACTATTTTCATATGGTCTGCAGAGAGTCGTTATATTCTTGGTTTTCTGTACGCAAACAATTATTTAAACCTATGAGGTTTAAATAAAACCTAAAACTTAAAATTATGATGGATCCATATTCAGCACTTGGTTATGGTATTGGAATGTACTTAATGTCAATATATATTGTCGTTATTGGCACAGCAGTTCTTATGACAGTGATTTACCTATTTCCTTTTGTTCAAGTTTTAATCAACCAAGAGCGTATTAAATGGCTTAAACGTGAATTTAAAAAAGAATCATTCGTTGGTCCAGAAGAAGAAAATTTTCGAAATAAATTATTAGAAGCAGCTAAACCTGAACAGGCTCATCCAATGTATAAACTATTGAAGTTTTACTTAATTGGAGCAGGTGTTATTGCCGTTGTGGTTGGTTTATTAATGGTTATTTTGCCCGAATACACAACAGGAGGGATAAGAAAATTTTTGGTATTCATTCCAATAATAGTAGGCGTTGGATTATATTTTCTTTACAAATTGGTTTACTTAAATCACGGTATTTGGCGCGAAATTGCTGGAGCTTTTTTAATAATGGGGTTTGCGGCTACTGCAGGTGGGGCTTATGATGCTTTTGATTTAGATGATTGGTTAAGAATGGATCTTTTAATATATGCAATTCTTGGTTTTGGTTTGTGGGTGATCTTTCATTTAAAGTCTATTGTAGCATCCTATGTTTATATGATAATTGTAAGCACTGCATGCTCTTTAATTGTAACCAGTGTTTCTGAAAATGGATGGTATTTTTTAACCCACTTTATTTGGATTTTTGCAGCTGCAATATTCTCTTTTTGGCTACCAAAATTACGTAAAGCAAAGGAAATTGGGTTCAAAGAATTACTTTTTGGAATATTATTGTTTTCAAATGCAACCTCTCTAATTACATATAACACTTCTGGGCTGGTAATCCCTGGTTTGGCGGTGATGCTTCCAACTCTTTATTTATTTTCTAAAGTGTATTATAGAAAGGCTACATGGTTTGGTGGTAAGCCAATTGAAGTAGCAGTAATTCTTTTCGTTTTATTTTCTGCAATTGGTTGGTGTATTCCATCTTTTGTAGCAGAAACACAAGATTCTATAACCTTGTTTAAGCATTATAGTTTTCATAAACAAATCGCATATTTCATTTTAATAATCAGTTTATGACCAAATAGTATGAAAACCGATGATGTTCTCATTAACCATAGCTTAACTTTGTGTTAAATTAGCAAAGGCTAGCATGCTACGGCAACATGCTAACAGTCAATTGTCAGCGTATCAGCATTGAAATAAAAGCAGTGTAGAGCTTTAGCTCAAATATGCCTCGTAGAGCTGTGAGCGTAACTGAGTAGCCTAGTAATTAAAAGTTCAGTAACACAACACAGTCCTTCACCACATGCTCACTACTACAGCCAGCCAATGTAATCACTTCTGCTCTGTTTTTGTTTGAGAAGAAGGAGAATTGGCTTGTTATTCGGAACCCGAAAATGAGCCCTGTAGAGCTCATTAGCTCAGTCAAAGCAAATAGTGTGTCTTAAATGAATGAGAACCAAGGGAAGCTCAAGCAGTTCAATTACCCATTTCACATCCTCCGCCCCCTTATA
>CAKZON010000049.1 GCA_937136425.1 uncultured Crocinitomix sp. | reverse complement strand
TAGTGCCAATTATTTGCTGCATATTTCAAATGTTGCAATGGAGGTTTTAGTTGCATATAATTTTGATGATTCATTTGATCTTGATTTTGCCATTCAAACAGCAATATTGCATGACACAATTGAGGATACAAGTGCTGATTTTGATGAAATCAAAGCAGAGTTTGGAGAACCAATAGCTAAAGCCGTGCTAGCTTTAACCAAAAATGATGAATTAGCATCTAAGGCAGAGAAAATGACGGATAGTTTGAAGCGTATTAATCAGTTGCAATTGGAAGTTGGTCTTGTTAAACTAGCAGATCGAATTACTAATTTGCAAACTCCACCGGCTCACTGGAGCAAAGAAAAAATTGCGGCTTATTGTGAAGAAGCAAAATTGATTTCAAAGACATTATCCAATAAAAATGCCTATTTAAATGACCGCCTTGATGCTAAAATAGTAGATTACGCAACGCGTATGAATTTGGTGTAGCTTACTATAAGTTCAATACCAATTCAACTAATGTTTTAAAACCATCACCGTAACATCATCTATTTGATCTAAATCTTGTTTCCACAATTCTAATTCTTCAAACAGAGAATCTACTTGCTTTTGACTTTCTAAATGATGGATGCCCTGAATGTATTCTAAAAAACGTTTTCTTTTATATTTCTGAGGTTTATTTCTTTTTGAATCAGGATTCATACCAAATTGGTCAAAATATCCGTCACTAGAAATGTATAAGGTATCTCCTTCGTTCAATTGAATTTCATGTAATTCAAAGTCTTGTTCAATTTCATAGCTGCCAACCGGACATTTAGTTGCGGTATAAGAAATGATTTCGGATTTTGAATTAACAATATAAAGGTTAACATAACCTCCTGAAAATTGCAGCGTACCATTTGATCGATTATACAAACATAACGCCGCATCCATTGAGTCTGAATAGTTTTGGTGCTCATTTGTTGTAAATCTGCCCGTTGCAATCTTTCGCAATTTGGAAAGAATAATTGAAGGGTTTTCCCCCATATTACTTTCAATGACATGTTTAACTGCCTCTATAGACATTGATGCCAATAACGAACCTGGTACACCATGGCCTGTGCAATCTCCAACTCCAAAATAAAGCAAATCGTCATTCCCATTTGCAAAATAAAAATCACCGCTCACAGAATCTCTTGGCAAGTATAAAACAGAACAATCTTGGAAATAATTGTTTAAAGTGGATTGATCTGGTAGCAAAGATTTTTGTAAATAACTGGCATATCTAATACCATGATTTAATTCATTGAGGGTTGAATCCAATTTGTTTTTATTATCCAAAACAAGTTTTGCATTACGCACACTCATTATTTTTTTAGAAAGAATGCTCGCAATCGCTTCCAAGTACTCTATAATTGAATCATTTTTAGGAACACCAGCGTCAATATAAATATTAATAACTCCTAAAACAGAATCCCCGTGTTCTATTGGCACAACATAATGCCCATGCGGACTAATACCCTCAGGCTTTATCGTATGATCATGCCCAACACTATTGCAAAAAGTCATTTTCTTGTTCTTCAAAACGCTCCCGCATAAACAATCACCTGAACGAACGGTAGAGCATGACTTAAGTAGTTCTGTTGCGCCATGTAATGCAACAATCTCTAAATCTCCTTCATTATTTGTCAAAAAAATGACTCCCTTTTTTTTAGAAGTTAATGTGTTTGAATAAACAATGACATCTAAAACTTCTTGTAGAATAATATTGATTGGTTTATTTTCAGAGGTGATATTGAGAATTTTATATAAATAAGCCTGATGCTCTAGTCTTTTATTCAAGGCCACAATCTCAGACTTTTCTTGCGTTAATTCATCATTAGATTTTTTCATTCGTGCTCTAAACTTTAAGCCCGTTTTTTGAAAAAATAATATACTAACAAGAATGAACAAATACATTAATGAGATTAGTATAACTAAAATGTAATAGGTAGAACTATCATAAGATAGATTTTCGATAGAGATTCCAAAAGAGTTGTGAATGAGGTCAAAAAATAAAGCTGGTATTAAAAGAATTGAACAACTTATAATAAGGGGCCGAATATTATTCAAACCAAAAAAAATTATAGGCACCGTTAAATAAACAATTACGAATAAACGTGGAGTTAGGTAAAGGTAAATGGTATCTGTAAAGCCACTTAGTTTAGCCATTATGCTCAATGTTAACACAATAAATGGCGGAATTGTTGATGCCAAATATTTAGCTGTCTTATATTTTTTTATACGCATTAAAATAAGCACAGCAAACATGCTCAATATCCCAATAAATAGAATAAATGTATTACCAAAATTTGCTTGTTCAAATTTTAAATTAAGAATTGAAAAAACGACAATAAAAAACACAGTAATACTTATGCTAAACGCATTAATTAGTGTAACTGCAATAGATTTTTCTGCGGTAAGTGTATCGTTTTGTTTTGCTAAATTCAACCTTATTTTTTCTAAGAATTACACGAAATTAGCAATTTAAAAATTGAATAAAAATCGTATCGACGAGTGGCTGATTTTATCATATGATTAATCGTTTTATTCGGGTAAACAATCAATTTTATTTCGAGAATTAAGCAGTTCGAAACAATAACTTTTTATTTTTGTTGGATATGCGAAACCTAGCATTTATTTTACTTTCAATATTATCTCTGTTTTCTGGATTCTCAAAAGCTTCAGATTTGGAGATTGATATTCCTAAAATGGTTTTTTCAGAAATATCAACTACGGTTGATATTAAAGCTGTTCAAGGAGAATTGCCGGATTATGTTCTACAGATCAATAATACTGATTCGTCAGTTGATACAGTGTTTATTGAAAAAACAGAAGATGGAGCAACATTGGATTTGGTCTTTTATGGAAATGAAGATATTAAACTCCAAAACCATACAATTGTAGGGGAGAGGAGTGTGGCTGCTATTCCTTTATGGATGTCAATTTTGCCACCTCTATTTGCAATTTTTCTAGCACTTGTATTTAAAGAGGTTATATTTTCATTAGTTTCTGGAATCTTTATTGGTGCCGCCATAATGGGGTTCTATGCAGAAGGTTTTGTAGGGATATTTACTGGGTTTTTTAGAATAATTGACACTTATATAATAAATGCGCTAAACGATTCCAGTCATTTAAGTGTAATTGTATTTTCGGTAATTATAGGAGGTATTGTTGCGGTTATTAGTAAAAATGGTGGAATGCAAGGAATAGTGAATCGAGTTTCCCGATTTGCTAATAGTGCTAGAAACGGTCAGCTGGCAACATGGGGCTTAGGAATTCTTATTTTCTTTGATGATTATGCAAATACATTGGTGGTAGGCAATACTATGCGAGCAGTAACTGACAAGTTAAAAATCTCTAGAGAGAAACTAGCTTATATTGTAGATTCAACTGCTGCGCCTGTATCTGCAGTTGCATTTGTAACAACTTGGATTGGAGCAGAGCTGGGTTATATTTCTGACGGACTAAACGTTATTAATGCAAATGGAACTGAGATTAATGAAGGTGTATATTCCATCTTTTTGAGTAGTCTATCTTATTCATTCTATCCATTTTTAACCTTGTTTTTTATCTTCTATATCATTTATAGAGGAAAAGATTTTGGTCCTATGTTAAAGGCAGAACGCCGTGCAAGAAAAGGTGGCGTTGTAAACCCAGAAGAGAATACCGGGGATTTAACAGAAATGGAAGACTTAAAACCAGTTGAAGGAATCAAGTATCGCGCTAGGAATGCCGTAATTCCTGTTGTGGTAATTGTATTTGGAACATTAGTAGGTTTACTATTTACAGGTTTTGAAACATTGGGCAGTACTTTATCAGCTATAGATGACTCCTTAGAACTAAATTCTTGGGGAGACATTTGGTCAAACATGTCTTTGATGGATGGTAACCCGCAAGGCTTTACTAAAAAACTAGGAACTCTTATTGGTGCTTCGGATTCTTATATTTCATTATTATGGTCTTCTTTAAGTGCCTTGTTAATTGCTATTTTATTGACGGTGGGGCAGCGCATTATGAATTTGAAAGATTCAATTGAAACAGCTGTTTCAGGATTTAAAACAATGGTGCCTGCGATTCTCATTCTTATTTTAGCTTGGGCACTCGCTTCCGTAACAGATGAGATGCATACCGCTCAATTTTTGACGGGCGTAATTGGTGATTCTATTCCACCGTGGATTATTCCTGCATTAACTTTTGTATTGGCTGGTTTTGTAGCATTTTCAACAGGATCATCATGGTCGACAATGGCATTGGTTTATCCTTTAATATTACCAGCAGCTTGGGCTATTTGCAATTCGGATGCGTATCAATATGCAAATGCAGATGCAATGGCAATATTCTATAATACTGTAAGTGCTGTATTGGCAGGGTCTGTCTTAGGGGATCATTGTTCTCCAATATCAGATACCACAATATTATCATCACTAGCGAGTGGTAGTAATCATATCGACCACGTTAGAACACAAATTCCATATGCATTAACGGTAGGTTTAGTTGCTGTAATACTCGGTACATTGTTATCGGGCTTAGGTTTGCATCCTTTGATTGCGTTATTACTAGGATTAGGCGCGTTGGTTGGAATCGTTGAATTATTCGGTAAGAGGGCAGAGGACGCTCATTAAATTATAAGTTATGCCACAATTACTTGCTTTAGATTACGGAATTAAACGTACAGGAATTGCTGTAACGGATGATAGCAAAATTATTGCATCAGGATTAACTACGGTTAATACGAAAGAGTTATTCAGCTTTTTAACAGCTTATTTTAAAAAGCATGAGGTTACTGATATTGTTTTGGGTGAACCTAAAAGTCTGGACGGAACAGCAACAGATAGCTCAGAAGGAGTTACGGCTTTGAAAAGTAAATTAGCAGAAACATTCGGTAAACCAATACACATGGTAGATGAGCGATTTACATCTAAAATGGCTTTTCAAACAATGATTGATAGTGGTTTAAAGAAAAAACAACGTAAAAATAAGGCGCTTGTAGATGAAATTAGCGCAACTATTATTTTGCAATCATTTATGGATTCTCAACGGTTTTGATTTTCAATTAGCAATAATTATTTGTTTTTTACATTGCCCATTGCCCATTGCCCATTGCCCATTGCCCATTGCCCATTGCCCATTGCCCATTGCCCATTGCCCATTGCCCATTGCATTTACTCGTAAAAGACAGTATCGATAGGATGATTCTTAATGTAGTCAACAGTGGTTTTATCAGGATAAATGTGGCTTTCATTATTATTAATTCCTTTACAAATTCCAATCGCAATGTTTTTAGGAGTTGACTTTTCCGTTTTAGTTTCTTCAGGAACCATACGCGTATCAACATAACCAATATAGGTTGCCATTACTTTAATTCCCTTTTCTCCTAATTCTTCTCTTATTGTTTCCGTTAAGACGTGTGATGCAGATTTTGAGGCACAATATGTTCCAAGTCTTTTTACTATGGCTAATGCTCCAAGTGACAAGATGTTTACAATTCCGGCGTGGTTCAGCTTCTCTAAATTTGGTAGAAATGAATTAATCATATCAATTAGGCCAATATAGTTCACTTTCATTTCCATTAATGCAGCTTGACTACTTCTGTCTGCAATGAAAGGAATTTTAAACTCAACACCTGCGTTATTGATCAATAAGTTAGTGTCGGCACATTTTTTAGCACAATCTGCTATTTGTACTGCATTGGTTACATCTAGTTCTACACTCTCAACCTTATCAAAGTCTTTAAAAAGTTGATTTAAGTTCTCTAATTTTAATCCGGTAGCATAAATCTTTTTTGCTCCTTGTGCCAGACACTCTTTGACGAGAGCTGTGCCAATTCCACCGTCTGCTCCAGTAATTAAAATGGTGCTATCTTCAATTTGGGTCATTTATTTTTGTTTGGGGATGTTCAATATTAATGATGTCAAATGTCGAAAATGTTACACTTAACATCAATCATCATCTATCGATAATTGAAATGAATTCTTATGAGCGAACGAGTCTTATTCCTTCCGCTTCAATTGTAATGAGGCGGTCACGATAAAGTGCACCAACAGCTTTTTTAAACACCTTTTTACTGATACCAAAAACATGCTTAATAGATTCAGGAGAAGATTTGTCATTAATCTCTAAATATCCTCCAGCGCGGTGTAAACGGTCGAGAATTTCTCCAGCAACGCCTTCTACTTTTTCGTAACCAGCTTTTTGTAATGTAATATCAAGCTTTTCATCCTCTCGAATCTTATTAACATAACCGATTGTTTTCATACCCGGTTTGATGCTTTCAAAAATTTCGTTGTGATAGAGTAGACCTGAATATTTTTCATTGACTACAGCACGAACGCCTAAATCTGTTCGTGTACCTATTATTAAGTTGACTTCGTCACCTTCGGCAAAATCATGAGGGCTATTATCTAAAAACTGATTGGTTTTTGAACTCGCCACAATTCGTTCTGTTTCCTCATCTAAGTATACGCGAACAAAATAAGATAGTCCCTCAACCATGTCATGTGCTTGTTCACGAAATGGAACCAATAGATCTTTTGATAATCCCCAGTCTAAAAAAGCTCCAAAACCAGTTGTACCAACGCATTTTAAATACGCAAAATCGTCTACTTCAGCAAACGGTTCTTCAGTTGTTGCGATAATACGATCCTCTGAATCTAGATAGATAAAAACATCTAAATAATGATCCACTTCTGTGTCTTCAGGGACATATCTTGTAGGAATTAAAATCTCTCCAAATTCCTCACCACCATCCAAATACAATCCAAAGTCAACTTCTTTAACTACTTTGAGCGTATTCGTTTTTCCGATTTCAACCATTTTTATTTTCTTTGATATAGAGTGTAAATATAAGGTCTTTCGTCTCCTTTAGGGTTAACAAAAGTAAAATCAATTACATCTTTTAATACAAAATCAAATCCGAGGCGTTGGCTAATCATCTCTTGATTGTATTGTAGAATAGGTAATCCAGAACATTTTTCTGCCCCACCAACAGCAAAAGCAGCAATAATAACATAACCTTTTGACTTTACTTTTTGCTTTAAAAGATTGAAATAGGCTAATTGATCTTTATCTTCTGTAAAAAAGTGCAATACCGCACGGTCATGCCATAAGTCCAGTAAAGGAAGCTCCTTTAAAACGGTTGGCGAAACTAAATCATCAACCATCCATTCAACATTACACTCTTCTTTACCTAATGCCTCTCTAAGCTTGTCTAAAGCCACAGGACTAATATCGTTTACAGTAATGTTTTGGAAGCCGTCTTCTAGTAAATGCTCAATTAACGAACTGGCACCAGCTCCTACATCTAAAATTTCTGCATATCTACTTAAGTTAAGAGATCTAACCAATCCCATAGATGGTTCTGGATTTTGCTGAAACCAACCTAATTGATCAATTGATTTATCCGTGTATGCATTGTTCCAATGTTCTTTGCGATTCATTTAATAGTGTAGTTTTCGAGGTGTGGTTTCCTTTTTTGAAAGGGAATGTAAATTAACGGAAATTTAATGGGATTTTGTAGATATTCTAAGCGAAATATTTCGTTTTAGAATTAAAAAGGAGAATTGCTTGTGCAATCCTCCCTTCATTTTTAAAAGTAAACTATGAAATAAAAATTTTCAGACAATTAATTCAGCTTTAGGATACATTTGCATCCACTTGTTTAATTGCTCTTCTGTTTTTAATGTTATAGTGGTTCTACGATCCAATTGTAATTTAAACTTTGGGGTAGAATTTTTGATTTCATTGATGATCTTTTCGACC
Source organism: uncultured Crocinitomix sp. (assembly GCA_937136425.1). Lineage (GTDB taxonomy): Bacteria > Bacteroidota > Bacteroidia > Flavobacteriales_D > Crocinitomicaceae > Crocinitomix. Next base: position 11,681 of record CAKZON010000049.1, on the reverse strand, counting down.
TTCGCTTTTGATTTCTTTCTAGCCATAATATATTTTTTGGTAAGTAATCTGTTTATAAAGATAACATTGAATTAGTCGTTTTGTTTTACGATAAATTACATATTTTCAGGATTTTAGATAAATTAACATTTCTTAAAGACGAGTAAACTAAATTCGTGGACTAAATTATACCGTTCGGTATATGTTTGAACACGGAAGGAGTGAGGCTTTGAATGAAATGTCTAAAAAATGAGAGACCGATTTGCAATAAAATGCAAATCGGTCTCTCATTTAATGATTGTTTATAAAGCTGTAAAAAATACAACAATACTTCATGTCCTATTGAGGACTGAATTTATTTTCCGATAACTACTTTTTTCGAAGTAGTTGTTCCGTCATTAGTTTGGCTAACGAGCATATAAGTACCCTGAGTTAAATTGCTGACATCAATTATGTTTGACCCAGTAGTCAATTGTGCTGAAAGGACTAATTGTCCGCTTAAATCAAATAAACGAACCAATGCATTTTCTGTTACCGAAACGGTTACTTGCTCATTTATTGCAGGGTTAGGGTAAACAAGAACACTAGAAGCTTCTTCCTCTGCTAAGCCTGAGTCATCTATATCTTCAACTTCCATATTGAAGTCCCAAATTCCACGTCCCCATGTTGCAAAGCGAACAATATCCTCCGAAGGAATAAATTCAACAGAAATGTACTGTTGCAAAGGTGCAGATACACCAGCAATGTCATACCATTCTTCTGTCTCCATACTATAAACATAAGGTCCTGCATCTGTTGCTGCAAATAAATATTTTTCATCTTCATCCATTGTCATTTCATGAACCATAGTATTTGGTAAACCTGTTAGTCCAACAAAATTTTCAGCTCCGTCAGTTGACATATATACTGATGCACCACCGTATCCACTTCCTCCAACAAATACTAAACCTTCTGTATTTCGAGAGGCATAAATATCAGCCGTGTAAATCCATCCGCCGCTTGGTCCGATATAATCTTCGGTCATAGTAAATGAATCTCCCTCATCTTCCGAATAAAAGAAACGCCCATTTTCAGTAACAACGTAAATTAACTCTTCATTAAAAGGAGTCGTTTCAATTGCTGAAATACTGGCTCCAGAAGCAGTTCTAAAATCAAAATCATATTGAGATGAGGCAATTGAAGTTCCTGTAAAGGTTAATTTGATTAATCGTGATCCGCTTCCACCATCTAAGTTTCCTCCTCCTACATAAATGAAATCATCAGTTGCATTTGGTGCAGCTCCTGTTGGTACAATCCAATTTACATTTGGCATATCGGATCCATTAACATCAAATTCGTAAGAATAATAACCATCAGTAGCAGCATCAGGGTAAATTTGAAACCAAGCACCAGGATACTGAATCCAAATAGTTTCACCACTGTGTGTGAATTGCATTTCTCCATAATCACCTGAAATTACTTGCTCAAAAGAGGATGCTTCAGGTGTGTCGCCTGCCAAAGTTCTTTGAAAACCTTGATCTTGCGTACCGCCATATATAATACTCGCGTCTTGCGGGTCAGTTAATACGTCATAAAATTGTCCTGTATTTAAATCTTGTAATGAAATGTTAGACATGTTTTCTAAGTTGTCATATGAAACACAGATTCCACCGTGATTTGGAACTAAAGTAAACTCTACTCCAGCTTCTGTTTTATATGGCTCAATACTCATGATATCTGCATGAATATAGTTGGCAACATCATCATAATATTCCCACCATTCAGATACTGTTTCAAAGCTTTCTCCTCCATCTAATGAATGATAAAGATTAACCTCTCCATAATACAAGGCATCAGGATTGTCATGTGCAACTTCAAAACCAACATTCCATGGACTTGATGGTAATGTGTTTACAAAATCAAATGTAGCACCGTCATCTGTTGATTTGTAAAGGTTTGAATTATCCATTAACACATATGCTGTTAAATCCCCTCCGGTTTCATTCACCTGAATCATACATCTATTTGTACCGTCTAAATCTAAGTCAGTAGTAACTAAGGTTAGAGTTGTTCCTTCAAATTTGTAAAAATCGTCATCATTGTCAAATACATAGGCCACACTACTATTGTGTGCCATATCTAAAGAAGCAAAGTTGCGATTAGTTGTTGCTAGATCGTCCACAAAAATGAAATTTTCACCTTCATCAATTGAGTAAGCAATTTTATTTCTTGATGATCCATCAACAACACTCACTCTATTATATAAGTATACAAGTGTATTTTCTGCATCATTTAATTGTACAAGTTTAATTCCTGATCCATTAGATCCTGCTAAACCTTCAGAGTTTGTCCAAGTCTCTCCTTCATCATCAGAATAACGTAAGCCGTATCCAACTGCTGCAATAATTCTAACACCGCCATCTGGTAAATCAACTACCTTAATGATTTCTCGATTCAATTGTAAATTATCATTTAATGGCGTCCATGTTTCTCCGTCTAAGTTTCCTTTCCATAATATTCCACCGTCTGAAATAACATAGATATCATCAGTAGCAGGGTGATAATCGCAGATTCTAATATTACCAGGTACATCATTACTACCACGTTCTTTCCATTCAGCTATAATGTCGCCATCTAAAAAAGATTCTGTGATTTTATATTGAGCTTTTAGCGCCCGCTCTTCTCCTTTTAATCGGAAATTTTCAGCATTTACAGCTCTCCAATCTGGATTATTGCTATTGCTGTGAATTTTATCAAAATAAGCATCTCTTCTTTCTTCATATGCCTCCTCGTCTGCCATGTTTTCGAAAACGGCGGTTGGAATTGGAGTATGAGAGGTAGAGTCAGTTACAGATGATTCAGAATTGGTTTCATTTTGACCGCAAGAGAATACGAAAGCGACCAAACCAAAGGAAAGCATTTTTTTCATGAGATAATTTTAGTCAAAAGTACTAAATAACGAGCTATACCGTTAATGTTTTTATTCTTCACTATTGAATTCCAATTAAAGTGTTAGAATTATTTATTTTTGTCGATCTAAAATGTAGAAATGAGTCAAGAACAGAATTTCAACTCTAGCGAGTTAATCACCTTTCTTTGGTCAAAGCGTAAGGCTTTAATCATTATTACTATCGTTGCTTTTGTTGCATCTATTGCCGTTAGCTTAATGATGACACCTTATTATATGTCGCGTGCGGTAGTTTTTCCAACAAAATCAAACTCAGTAGACTTTAATTCCAATAGCCGCAATAGTGTTGTGGAGTTTGGAGATGAGGCAGACGCAGAGCGATTATTACAGGTTTTAATTTCTCCTGAGATTCGCGATAGTTTAACTGTTAAGTACAATTTGTATGATCACTATGAGTTAGATACAAATGATGCACATGCTAAGTTCGAGTTTCAAAAAGCATATGAAGGAAACTTCAAGTTTGACAGAACGCGCTATAATTCCATCAATATAGATGTTTATGATACTGATCCAGAAATGGCAGCAGACATGGCAAACGATATTGTTCGGTTGGTTGATACTGTGATGAACAGAATGATTAGACAAAGAGCTGTTGGACCAATGTGGGCTGTTCAATCAGAAGTTGGATTGATTAAAGAAGAGATGGGCGATTATTCTGACAAATTAAAAAGTTTAAGTGATTCAGGCGTTGTAAGTAAAGATGAGCGTGGAAATATGTATGCTGATTATTTAGAAGCTTTAAAAGCAGGAAGAAATGACTTGGCAGTAGAGATTAAGCGTAAAATTGATGCTACGCAAGCATATGCAGCAGATTATGATACTTATTCAAACCTTTCAGAATTCTTTAGTTTACGTTATTCTAATATTTTAGATGTAAATGATCAGGCACACCAGTATGCGCATACTAATATTCAGCAAACAATACGTCATAGTATGGCAGAGGTGCCGGATAAAAAAGCAAAGCCCAAAAGAGCAATAATAGTGTTGTTTACAACCTTCTCTGTTTTGATTTTTGCGATTTTTGTTTTGTTAGGGCTTGAAAAGCTTAAAGAATTAAGAGCGAAAGCATAGTTCTGTGAAAGTTCTCCTAAATATGCGTTGGTTTTACGCGTTGGTTACCTTGTTTTTGGTGGCTAACCTGTACTACACGTTTAAAGGGGACATCATTCTTAATGCAATACCAGTTGCATTTTTACTAATGTACACTGCGTTTTATCATTTTGATAAATTGTTTCTGTTCATTGTTCTATTTACACCATTATCTATAAATATTGAGGAATTTGTTTCTGCAAATGTGGGCTTATTTCTGCCTACCGAGCCTTTGTTATTTGGTATGCTATTGATAATTATTTTTAATCAATTGCGTCATAATCATTTTGATAAAAGGTTTTTAAGTCATCCAATTACCATTATTTTTTTCATGCAGTTTGCGTGGATTATTTTAACCTCAATAACAAGTACACATCCAGAAGTATCGTTTAAATTTTTATTGACAAAGCTTTGGTTTATTGTTCCTATTTATTTCTACGGTGTTATCTTTTTTCAGAAAGAAAAAAACATATACCGTTTTATTTGGGCATTTATTGGGTCATTAGCTGTTGTGGCCGTGTATACATTGTTTAATCATGCATTAAATGGATTTGATGAGGCAAGTGGACATTGGGTAATGTTCCCATTCTTTAAAGATCACACTTCCTATGGAGCAATACTTGCACTGGTTTATCCAGCTTTGTTTGGGTTATTATTTGCTAAAAAACATGGACCTTTATTAAGATTGACTTTATTGTTTTTAATTGCATTGATTGGCTTTGCCATATTCATGAGCTATACTAGGGCTGCATGGTTGAGTTTAGTAGGGGCATTAGTGGTGTATTTATTAATACGTTTCAAAATTAAGTTTAAGTACTTGGCGGCAGTTGGATTTGTAGGAGTTCTTTACATTGCTTTTTCATGGACTGCAATTATGCACAATTTGGAGCGTAATAATTCTGAACATGCTACGGACAATATTGATGAACGTATTGAATCAATTGCTAATATTAGTACTGATGCTTCAAACTTAGAAAGGTTGAATAGATGGGGGAGTGCCATTCGCATGTGGCAAGAACGCCCAATTGTTGGATGGGGGCCAGGCACATATGCCATGGAATATGCACCGTTTCAATTAGCATCTGGTAAAACAATTATTTCTACTAATTCAGGTAACATGGGGAATGCCCATTCTGAGTATTTAGGACCTTTGTCTGAACAAGGTTTATTAGGGATGTTACTAATGATAGTATTGGTTGGGTATATAATTTATACTGGTATTATGCTTTATATCCGCATGCCGCAAAATGAAATGAGACTCATTATGTTAACCCTTTTATTAGGATTAATCACCTATTTTGCGCACGGTGTTCTTAATAATTATTTAGACACAGATAAAGCAACTGTGCCAGTTTGGGGATTCACAGCAATAATTGTAATGCTGGATTTAAAATATCCGAAAAAATCAAAAAAAGCAGTAGTAACTGCAAATAAAGAAATAGAAGATTAGAGTTTCTCCTTTATTGATCCAACCAAGCTTTAAATGCCGAAACTTTTTCTCTAGCCACAATTATTGATTCCGTTTCAAAACCTTCAATTTTAAGTTTTAATCGGCTATTACTGTGTGCTATAATTTCCTTCGAAGCATCAATGTGTACAATGTATTTACGGCTTATTTTAAAATAATTCTGAGGGTTAAGCATATCAACAATTTGCTCTAGCGGATATTCTAAAACATAATTTCTATTATTGATAGTGTTTAAATAAGTGCCCTTTTCCATGCTATAAAATAAACGTATTTCATCTACAGGAATCGCCTTTATCTTATCTCCTACCTTAATCATAAAACGAGATTTATATTGCTTTTTTGAAGGGCGATTCATTGAAAGTTGTAATAACTTTTCAAGGTCAATTTGAGGTTTCAAATTTTGAACTTTCTCTAAAGCTTTTGCAAGGCGATCAGCTTCAATAGGTTTTAATAAATAATCAATTCCATTGGTTTCAAATGCCTGTATAGCGTATTGATCATAAGCCGTGGTGAAAATAATAGGACAGGTTGGTGTTACTTTTTTATAAATATCAAAACTCAATCCATCTGCCAGCTGAATATCTGAAATAATTAAGTCGGGTTGATTTTGTTCTAAATAGGCAACAGCAAGTGCAACACTCTCAATTGTTTCCATCACAGTAATTGTTGGGTCAATTTCGTTTAATATGCGTTTAATTCTATTTGCTGCACGCGTTTCATCTTCAATTATAATGATATTCATTTAATCTCGTTTTAGAATGGGAAAGGTAACTAAGAATTGGTTGTCTATTGTTTCAATTTTAGGCTTACGCTCGCTAAAATAAGCATACTGTTGTTTTAGGTTTGTTAAGCCAATTTGTTTAGAGTCAGGGTTTACATTTTTTAATCTAATTGGATTAACTATTGTAATAGAATCCTTGTCACGCAAAATTTTAATATTCAAAGGATTGGCAGAAGAAATTTCATTGTGTTTAACGGCATTTTCAACTAACAATTGTAAGGATAAGGGAACTATTAACTCATCTGATTCAGCTTTTATGTCTAGGTCAACAATTAATTTATTTTCGAAACGCGTTTTTAGTAAAAAAATAAACTTTTCAATGAAGTCAATTTCCTCCTGTAAGGGCACTAATTCTTTGTTACGGCTGTCAAGGACATAACGATAGATATCGCTAAATTGATGAATGAATTTAACTGCTGTAGCTTGATCTTCATAAACCAAATCACTCAACACATTTAAACTATTAAACATAAAGTGTGGGTTAATTTGGTTACGTAATGCTTCATATTTATAGGACAGCATTTGTCCATTTAAAACTTCTCTTTCGATAATCGAATTTTTTAAACTTATAAAGAACCCGTATGCTGCAGCCAATAATGAAATAAAGAATGAAATGAGAATAGGAACAGCCCAAGCTCCAACATTAAACCTTAGCAAGTATTCAGGTACTTCACCAAATACAAGGTAATTCATTAATATTTGAACTAAAATAAAGGCTACTGCGGAATATATTACAACAGAAACTATGGTGAGTACAAGTCGGTGGATGGGTTTTTCAATCCACGAGTATTTTTTTGATATTTTGGTTTGAATAAATGAATGGCCTAGCCATTGTGTCACGAAAATGAGCATTCCCCATAAACTACCAATGATAAATTTTGATGGAAATGCTAAAGGATTTTCAACAAAAATAAAGCAGCAAACGACTCCAACTAGTAAATTAACGAGTAAGAATTGCCAAATGTTTTTGAATGGTTCTACGAGCTCTTTCATTTTATTTATCTTTCTCAATGTTAGTTAAAAAATTCAACAATGTTTGATTGAACTTGTCTGGCTGATCCAGATTTATGCAATGACCTGCTTTACTTACTTCTACAAAATGACTTTTCTTGTTTTTCTCATGCCATTCTCTAGTTAGTGTTTTTGCTAAATCAAGGTCATGTTCTCCTATCATCAATAATAAAGGAGCTTGAGGATCTGCACTGGCCTTTGATTCATGAATAACTGTTAAGCCACTCATTACAGGAAATGATTTTCGAGTATATCGACTAGCAGAGCAATAGAATTGTGTTTCCCCTTCTTTACTATAAGTGGCTAAACTAGCGGCATGTCTTCTAAATGCTTTCATTGAAAAAATGGCCCTTATTAACACAGCAAATTTGGTCTTATTTTGTTTTTGGTTGATTGAATCATTGAATTCATGAATGTCATAACCTCCAATCACAGTCATTGATGCAACTTTTTCAGGATATAAATCTTGAAATTGTTGGATAACTAAACTGCCTATTGATATGCCAATAAAGTTTGCGGTTTTGTATCCTTCATTTTCTATCATAGCATTCATGTAATAAGCAGATCGATCTATTTTGTCATTTGATTTAGTTGGTTGCGACAATCCATGTCCTATCAAGTCAACAGTTATTACACGATAATTTTCCGAGAAAAAATCTACTTGAGCATTAAACACTCTATGATCTGCAAAAGCCGGATGTACAAATATCAGAAGAGGTGCATTGACTTTACCTGAAACATAATAATGAAAGTCATAAGTGGATGCACTTACTGTTTTCACTTCTATTTTTGTTTGTGGGTTCATTTCTGTTATTGTCTTTTTATTAATGCCATTATCGTAGATTATATTTCCGACTTCAAAATAGCTTTTAATCAGCAAAACTAATATCAAACTATATTTTAATCCTTTAACAAAGATCTTTTTAAAGCCTTTCATTTTACTATTTTGCTTTCAGCTTTATTGTCATATTATCTGAAAATTCAAATATCATTTTTTTAAATTTCGGAGCACTCATAAATCCTCTCGCATTGTTGGAGAAACCGTAAGATTCAGTTGGCATTCCATATTTATTGGCATCCATTTTATTGTTTGAGTTAGCATCATGATAAAATTTAATCGCGTAGTTTCCTGGTTCTAAATCATTGATTACAATAGTTGAGGTACCATTTTTAACTGCTCCCATTGTTTGTAGAACCATTTTTTCATTTTCATCCAATACCTCCAACATTATGTTTCCTGTTTCAGATTTTAATTTTTTAATTTCAATAGTTAAGTTTTGCTTGTTAGATGTTGTTGAAGTAGGGGTAGAGGCTTCTTTTTCTGATGTTATAGAGCATTTAGCAACAAGTCCTTCTACTTGATCTTTCCCCCAGGTTGGGTAAAAAGGACCCTTTGATTCGTAATTGTCCCAATCGGCTAATAATTGTTCTGCTTCAGTTTTAAATACACTAATATCTTTTCCAAAAAACTCTGCGGTTCCAACTTTGTTAGATAATGCTAATTGTTTTGCTCGAGGATTCTCAGCATCTCTTGCCAATGATTCTTGGATAGCAGTGTTTGTAAGGATTCCATATTTTTGTCCTCTTGTCATTGGTTCTATAACTAACTTGGCGGTATAGTATAGTGCTTTAAGGGCATAAACCTCAGATTCATTTGGCGCAATTTCAATCATTTTTTCAATTGACTTTTCAGCAACATCTAAGTAGGCATCTTTTTCAACTTCGCTTGCTTCTCGGTCAGAAAAACTCATCATTATATAACATTGTGCGTGGTAATATAATGGTAACCATTCCGTACCAGCTGCATTTGCAATTAATTCAAATTGACTCGCTGCTGTGCCGTAATCCTGTACACTTTTTACTTGTGCATAGTTTTGCATAGCTTCGCCCATTTTTTGTTGATATTGATCTTGGCTAAATCCAATTGTTGTCAATATGGTTAAGAATAATGTGATAAAAGTTTTCATAGTTGTATGTTTTAATTGTTAGTCAAATGTCATGCTTCTTTATGCTTTTTTCAAAAAGAGATGACTGAACTGTAGTTTTTAATGGATGAATTGCATTGGTTGATTAATTCAACTTATCTAACTGGTTTTTATCACCACTTTTAGAGAGTGTTATAAAACAACCAAGGACAAAAAAGCGTGGAGCAGGTGGTTGGATAATTCTTTTTTCATAAACACCTTCAGTGTTAGGTGTACTGGCAAATTCATACCCAAATTCTTGTTTATAGCCCAAAACATTTGTTGCTGAGGCATAAAAAATTACGTTTTCACGATAGAGATATGTCCAGTTTAAATTGAGAGATTGAAAAGCCTTCATCTTTTCACCGTTGAATTCATTTTTGTTTGGGTCATTATAATAACGTGGAGATGAATAGTTAAATGAACCACCAATTAATGAACGCCATTTTTGAATCCAATGTTTATATACAAAAGATAAATTGTGCTTACTGGCGTATGATGGAATTGCAGATTTAGTGTAATTTAATTCATCTCTTTCAGTATCTAAAAAAGAGTAAGAAACCCAATAATCTCCATTACGAATTGTTTTTTTGTCTCTAAAGAACAAATCAAATCCGCGCGCATATCCGTTTCCGTTATTGGTGTAATGTGACGGTAAATAAAATGGAGGAGTATCAAACTTCACTAAGTTTTTATAGTTTTTTAGATAAACTTCACCACGAAGTGTGCGTTTGTTTTTAGACCATTGATAATTGATCATGTATTGATTAGCCTTTTCAAAATTAAGTTGATCCGTATAGATTAAATAAGCGTTCTTTCCTTGTTGGTAAAATGTTCCTGCAGCAATTGAAACTTGACTGTTTTTTGTTGTTTGATAAGCCATTGAAACACGAGGGGAGAGGTTCATTTTATTTAAATGGCTTGAATATTCAAATCTACCTCCAACTCTTGCTACTAGCTTTTTTGAGAAGTAGATATTTGATTCTGCAAATGTTGCAAGTGTGGCATCTTGAAAATCGAAACTAAAATTCTGATCATTGCTGATATAGCTTTGTTCGTATGCTTTTAATAAAGACTCGGTTCCAAACTTTATTTTTATTTGCTTGTTGAGCTTTCTGGAAACCACGGCTTTAAAATGTCCCATAGATAGATTTTCATTGAATTTGTCCGTATTTATATTTACATGGTCATTGTTATTTGTAAACGAGCTACTTGCTTTTAATAACCATTGTTTTCCAAGTTTACCTTTCCACGAGGAATTGATGTAGTAGTTATTGTTCTTAAGTTTATAGCGTGTTTCTACATTGTTATTGTCCAGATCATTTCTGTTTAATTCAAAATTTGAATCGTTATAAGAACCATATACTTTAAAAAGTCCGTTTTTGGTTTGGTGTCTAAAATTGACTCCCGCATTATTGGCAATTGGCGTTTTTATCCAATCAATATTTTGCGGAACAACTTGAAGGTATGGATAGAGGTTAGTGTGGTCAAAACTTGCTGTAATTGCTGTCTTTTCCCATTTTTTTGTTCCGGCTAAACCCAAACCAACGGTTAAAATTGAAATATCAAGTTGATCCTGTTCTTGTATGCCTTTAGTTTCTAATAATAAAACAGAAGATAGTGCTTGACCATATTCTGAAGAAAAGCCTCCAGTGCTAAAGACAGTGCCATCAAACATAAATGGATTGAACTTGCTTCTTACAGCAGTATTTGGAGCTGATGGATTGTATGCTACGGGGACAATTGATCCATCAATATAAGTTTGACTTTCGCGGCTGTTTCCGCCACGTACAAATAATTTACCCGATTCTCCATTAGTTGTAGTTCCGGGAAGATATTGCATGGCTCCTACAACATTTCCTTGTGCACCAGGCACGGTAATCATATCTATTGAGTTAAGCTGGACCGATTTTTTCTTATCTCCAGCTTCAAAAGCACCTGCATTTATTGTAACGGCTTTTAATTCGTTAAAGGTTTCTTTTAAAGCAAAGTTTAATTCAAGGTTTTGGTCTGTTAAATTGAGTAATTCCTCAACCGTATTATAACCAATAAATTTTACAAGTAATTTTTGTTCACCGTTGAGGTTAGTTTCAATATTGTAATGACCTTCATCATCTGTTATGGCGCCATCAAAACTGCCAACTAGCATTACCGTTGCTCCGGCAATAGGTGCTTTGTTTGTTCCAATAACAGTTCCTGAAATTGTGATTTGCGTATACCCAATGTGGAATTGTAGAACAAAGAAAATAAAGATTAAAAGACGTTTCATATTTGAGCTTTTGGTTTCTCAAATATCAATTCTTCTCTTCGATTCAAAAATTAATAATTACCGAACTGTCAAATTCTTGGGATGAAATGTTGGGGCACAAAAAAAGCCCTGACAATAATTGTCAGGACTTTTTTGATTTAATTTTTATTTCTTGAATTACTTGAGGACAGTAA
>CAKZON010000048.1 GCA_937136425.1 uncultured Crocinitomix sp. | reverse complement strand
ACTATACGCTGAGGACAATCACATTAGGGACGGCGGTACTTGGTGCGGTTTGTGGTATGTTAGGAAGTTTTGCTGTATTGAGAAAGCAAAGCCTATTAGGCGATGCAATTTCCCATGCCGCATTACCAGGAATAGCAATTGCTTTTTTAATTACTGGAGCAAAAGACAGTAATACGTTATTGTTAGGGGCTTTAGTAAGTGGTTTGTTAGGAGCTTTTTGGATTAAATCAATCATAACTAAAACACATTTAAAATCTGATACTGCACTTGGATTAATTTTATCCTTGTTTTTTGGTTTTGGAATGTTATTGCTCACTTTTATACAGAAACAGCCAAATGCAAATCAAGCGGGATTGGATAAGTATTTATTTGGTCAGGCAGCAACATTATTAGAAAAAGACGTGTGGTTTATGGTTCTTGTTACTAGTGTTTGTACAGGGGTTTTGTTGCTGTTTTGGAAAGAGTTTAAGCTATTATTATTTGATGCAGATTATACTAAAACACTAGGATTTAATACCAAACTTATAGAAGGGTTAATTACAATTTTTATTGTAGTAGCAATTATTCTAGGCTTGCAAACTGTTGGCGTAGTATTAATGAGTGCCATGTTGTTGGCTCCAGCGGCTGCAGCAAGACAATGGACAAACAGTTTAGCAGTAATGGTGGTTTTAGCTGCTATATTCGGTGCATTATCAGGTGTAGCAGGAACTGGAATAAGTGCTAGTTATCCGAATTTGTCAACAGGACCTGTTATTGTTTTGGTAGCTTCAATAATAGTGTTGGTTTCATTTATTTTTTCACCGGGGAGAGGTTTACTATTTAAGGAAATTAGATTTAGGAAAAATAGAAATGATTTAAAATCACATAAAACCTTATCTTTTATGTATGACATTGTAAAAAACCATGAAAATATAAGCCATCCACACACTATAAAAATCCTGAATAATTTTCATGGGTATACTAAAAAGTCTCTTCATAAGTTAGAAGATGATGGCTTGATAATGCTTAATGGTTTAAACTGGTCTCTTACTGAAAAAGGGTTTCATAAAGCAAAAAATTTGTATAACCAGCACTTGAGTACAGATGACTAGTGCTCAATTAGAAATCCAGATTATTGCCAGCTTAGTTGCAATTGCTTGTGCAATACCAGGCGTGTTCTTGGTGCTAAGAAGAATGTCTTTAATAAGTGACGCAATTAGTCATGCTATTCTACCGGGTATAGTTGTCGGATTCTTTATGACACAAGATTTATCTTCACCATTACTAATTATATTCGCAGCATTTACTGGGATATTAACCGTGTTTTTGGTAGAATTCATTCAAAAAACAGGTTTGGTAAAAGAAGATACAGCAATAGGACTTATTTTTCCAGCGTTATTTAGTATTGGAGTTATTTTAATTGCGCAAAACGCTAATGATGTGCATTTAGATATTGATGCAGTTTTATTAGGAGAATTAGCTTTCGCGCCATTTGATAGGTTAGAATTGTATGGAATAGATGTTGGACCGAAATCGCTTTGGGTAATAGGGGTCATTTTACTGATTACATTAAGTCTATTAGTTGCTTTCTTCAAAGAGTTGAAAGTGAGTACTTTTGATGTGGGTTTAGCATCAGCGCTAGGTTTTTCACCAGCAGTGTTGCATTACGGATTAATGTCTGTAGCTTCAGTGACAACTGTTGGGGCTTTTGATGCAGTTGGAGCAATACTTGTGGTGGCATTAACCATTGCCCCAGCAGCTACATCATATTTATTGACAAAGAATTTAAAAACAATGTTGGTTTACTCAATTGTATTTGGTGTGTTTTCAGCAATTTCAGGCTATTGGTTGGCGTATTTACTTGATGCATCTATAGCTGGATCAATTACGAGTGTATTAGGAATTGTTTTTTTATTAGTATTTCTTTTTGCGCCATCAACAGGGATGATTTCTGTGATATATAGACAGCAACGTCAAAAAATTGAAGTGTTATTGTTAACGTTCTTGTTGCACTTAAAAAATCATAAGGAACAAAATGAGCGGCATGTGAATCATTTAGGCGAGCATATCAACTGGAAAAAATCACAAGCAAAATTAGTGTTAGAGTTGGCTACAAAAAATAATATGATAGTTGTAACTGATAATATTGTGTATTTAACAGATAAAGGGCATATTTTTACTGAAAAAGCAATTAATTACATTATAGACGAAAGCACAGAAACCATCGAAGAAATGAAAAAAGAGTTCTTTTTGTTTAGAGGGTAGTAAGATAAAACTTAGATAATTAAGTATTTTTTTGGTCAGTACATTTTTTTTCATACTTTTACAGCCTATGAAAAATAGAAACTATATGAAATCTCGTACATTATTAATAATAGTATTATTATTACTAGTATGTCCATTGGTTTTTTCTCAAGGAGGAAATGGGACACCTCCGCCACCAGCTCAACAACCGCCACCACAACTACCTGTTGATGGAGGTCTGGTAGCTTTGGTAGTAGCGGGTTTGTTTTATGGAATTAAAAGAACTTTAAAAAAGAAGTAGTTAGTTTCTGTTTTGTAGTCTCGCTACATATTTACCAATAACATCAAATTCTAAATTTATTATATCACCAATTTTCATGTCTTTGAAAATTGTGTTTTCAAAAGTATACGGTATAATAGCTACGCTAAACTCATTATTTTTTGAATTTACAACAGTTAAACTTGTGCCGTTAACTGTAATTGATCCTTTTTCTATAGTCACATTTCCAAGTGAGTCATCGTATTGAAATGTGAATACCCAACTACCTTTTCCTTCTTTTATAGCAATACATTTTCCAATTTGATCTACATGGCCTTGTACAATATGCCCATCTAAACGATCTCCAAGTTTCATGCCTCTTTCAAGATTTACAATAGAGTTTACTGTCAAATTCCTTAAGCTTGTTTTTTCTAAAGTTTCTTGAATAGCTGTCACGGTATACTTGTCGTCATCAATAGCCACCACAGTTAAACACACGCCATTATGGGCTACACTTTGGTCAATTTTTAATTCATGAGTGAATTCGCTTTGTATAGTAAAGTGAATGTTTGTACCATCTTCTGTTATATTGACTACCTTTCCGAGTGTTTCTATAATACCTGTAAACATTGTTAAGAATTAATTGGTTACTTTTGTGATTCAAAATTACAATAAAATTACTTTTCAGTAAGGTATATGTTGTATAATGTAGTGTTGACTGTATAGATATGGATAAAAAAATAGTTGTAGGGATTTCAATTGGAGATTTAAACGGAATTGGGGCAGAAATAATGTTAAAAACATTTGCTGATCCTAGAATGTTTGATTTTTGTACTCCTGTTGTATTTGCATCTCAAAAGGCAATTCAGTTTTTAAAAAAACATTTGAATTTGACTACCCAGACTCAAAGAGTTGAATCTCTTGATAAGTTAGTAGATAAAAAACTAAACATTATTAATGTTTGGAATGACCCGTTTAATTTTGATTTTGGAAAAGAAACTAAAAAAGCCGGGGAATATGCAATTGCTTCTTTAAAATCAGCAACTGAAGCCTTAAAAGAGAAAAAGATTGATGCGTTGTTAACAGCGCCAATTAATAAAGCGAATATCCAATCAGAAGATTTTTCTTTTCCTGGTCACACAGATTTTTTAGCAAAAGAACTTCAAGGAAATGCATTAATGTTTATGGTGTCTGACGAACTGAAAGTTGGTTTGTTGACAGATCACGTGGCTGTAAAGGATGTTGCAAGTGTGATTACACCAGAACTTATAAAAGAGAAAATAACGACTATAAATGACTCTTTAAAAAAAGATTTTAGAATTCGTAAGCCAAAAATTGCAGTTTTAGGAATCAATCCGCATTCAGGAGATAATGGCGTAATTGGTAAAGAAGATGACGAGGTGTTAAAGCCGGTAATTGAAAAATTATATAATAATAAGGTAATGGTTTTTGGACCATATGCTGCAGACAGTTTTTTCGGTTCTAATAGCTACAAGAAGTTTGATGCTGTAATTGCGTCTTATCATGACCAAGGTTTAATTCCGTTTAAAACACTAACGTTTGGTAACGGTGTAAATTATACTGCAGGATTATCAGAAGTAAGAACATCTCCTGATCATGGTACTGCGTATGAAATAGCAGGAAAAGGAGTGGCGGACGCGAGTTCATTCATTGAAGCTATGTTTACGGCAATTAATATTGTAAAGAATAGAGAAGAGTACGCTACTCTAACTCAGAATGTATTAAAGAAAAGAAAAAAGATATAAACAAAAAAATGTTGATATCTAGCGCGGATGTAAAATATAATTTCCTATCTTTGCGCGCTCGAAAACATTTGTTTTTCAAAAAGTGAGGTATGAAAGAATTTACAATCCCTTTTGTAGGATTAAAGGAAGGAAAGCATCATTTTAGTTTCGAGATAACAAAAACGTTCTTTGATTATTTTGGTTATGATGAATTTAATGACACCGCAATAACTGTGGCAATGTTGTTAAATAAAAAGTCAACAATGATGGAACTGGAGTTTGAAGCTCGAGGAGCCATTAACGTGAACTGTGATCTGACAAATGAACCGTATAATCAGCCAATTGAAGCTGATTTAAAGTTGATTGTAAAGTTTGGAGAGGAGTTTAATGACGAGAATGAAGAAATTTTAATACTCCCACATGGTGAGTATGAGGTTAATGTTCAGCAATATATTTATGAAATGATAGTGCTAGCAAAACCTTCAAAATTAATTCATCCTGGTATTGAAGACGGAACATTAGATACTGAAATTTTATCAAAAATAGAAGAGTACACAATAATAAAGAATACCGAGGAAGTTAATGAAGATATTGATCCTCGTTGGAATAAATTAAAGAATCTATTAACAGACAAATAAGAAGAAAATGGCACATCCTAAGAGAAAAATCTCAA
>CAKZON010000047.1 GCA_937136425.1 uncultured Crocinitomix sp. | reverse complement strand
AAAATTAGCATCATAGGTTTCTAGATCCTCGGCTTTTGAATCAATTCCAATGCCGTAATAATTGAAAAAATAACGGAAATAACCAATCTCGCCATTTACCTTCCAATTTTGTTTCAAATACAACTCATAGGGTAGAAAAAACAAAATTTGTTTTTTTAAAGTATATGCACCACCCAAGCTAATTTGAGATTTTCGCCAAGCTTTTTCTTTTCCTGCATTAAAAACAAGCAAGCCTGCTGCTCCAAAAGATAAGCTTGTTTCAGGCAAATAAAACATAATTGGAAATCCCGAAATACTTAAATCATCTTTAGGATTGTAGGCAGTTGTGTCGGTTGTGGTGGCGGTTGAATCATCCTGTCCGTAAGCCGTGCATCCAACCCCGAAAATTACGAGAATTAAAGCTATGAGTTTTTGCATAGTTTACTTAGTAGGACTCCGTCAAGTTTCCTTACAAAATTTCTGTAAAAAATATTTTTTTTGATTTTACTTTATTATAAAAGGTATTCCTTAAGTTCAATTTTTTGTAATGAATCCTACTTATCTTTGTCTAACGCTTGTAACTATAAACACAAACATTTTGCTATGCGAATTTTTCAACTTTTATTTTTAACCTTGTTGCTAACAAATAGCTGCGCAGACTTACGTACTAAGGTTGCCAAAAAGAACATTGACGAAGCAAAAGCGAGAAGACTATTAAAAGAGATGGGCATAGCTCATGGCATCCAAAATTGGGATAAAATGGCTACTTATACTGTCGAATTTGAAGATCAATTCTATGGGAAGATTGGCAAAAAAGCAAACCCTTTTTCAGATTCATTAACCACCTTTGAATTAAGTTATGTCCAAAAATCATTTGACGGGCGTATGTCTTTTACCAACGGACAAGAATCTGGAAAAACTTGGGGAATACAATCATGGAATACCTATGAATTCAATGAAAGCGGTGAGGCTATTTTCGTTAAGAATGATGACGCTTACTTTTGGGTTCCAACTTATCAATATTTTATCGAATTTCCATTAAGAATTCAGGAAGCAACTGCAGTTAACTACGCTGGAGAACAAACTATAAATGGAAAAGTGTGTGAGGGGATATTAGCCTCATGGGAAACCACTAAGCCACAAAAAAAGATAGATCAATACTTAATTTGGATTGATAAGGATACAAAGCGCATTTGCAAATTGGAGTATACCATTAGAGAAGTAATGTCATTTATAAAAGGAGCGGTTTATTTTAATGATTATGTGGATTATAATGGTATCCTTTTACCTTCCAACTTGCCCGTTGAATCAAACCTTATAAAAGATGGATACATGCATATTATGCGCATTAAAAGTTTCAGACCAGACATTTATGGAATTGATGAATTACGTCCAAATCAAGAATTAAAAACAATTGGAGACGAAAAGCCTTAAGCTTTAGAATAGTTGTAATAAATAATCAATTCACTAAATAAACATCTCCATCCTCTACACAAGTCACTTGGTCAAAAACAGTTTTAGCTTCATCCAAAATTGGTTTTGTATCCTTGTATCTTGAAGAAAAATGACCTAGAATTAGTTGATCAACCTTGGCTAACTTAGCTATTTTTGCAGCATCCTCAGCTGTTGAATGCCCGGTAGCTTTCGCACGATCTGTATGCGCTTTCGTAAACGTAGCTTCATGATAAAGTAAACTTGCATCTTCAATCCACTCTGGTAATTTAGCAACAAAACGCGTATCAGTGCAATAAGCATATGAAGCACTTTTTTCAATACCATGTGTTACCTCAGTATTCAATATGGTGCCAGATTCTCTAACAATATCCTCCCCTTTTCGGGCAGTTAAGATTTCCTCTAAAGAAAGACTGTATTCCTTTATTTTATCTTTATTCATTTTTGGCGGACGCAGTTTTTCCTGAAATAGAAACCCATGACATTTGACACGGTGCTTTAAAGGAAATGCATAAATTTCAATTGAATTATCTTCAAAAACTAGTTCTTTCTCTTTACAAACAACAACTGTAAATTCTAAATCAAAACTTAAATAAACTTGCGATAGTTTAAATTGGTGCCGCACAATTTCCTCTAAACCTTCTGGACCAAAAATTCTTAATTTATTTGTTCTTCCTAATAAGCTCATGGAAGAAATCAGGCCAAAAATGCCTAAAAAATGATCTCCATGTAAATGCGAAATAAAGATGTATTGAATCCGTTGAAATTTGACTTTGAACCTACGCAATTGCAGCTGAGTTCCTTCGCCGCAGTCAATTAAAATTCGGCGTTCATTAATATTAAGATGTTGTGAAGTAACACCTCTGCCCAAAATTGGCACGGCTGATCCTGATCCTAATATGGTTAAGTTTATTGGCATTTTTATTCGTTACGAATTTACACACAGGTTGAGTAATATATTAGTTAGGCTTTAGGATAAAACTAATTCAGTTTTTTAAAGCCCACCTATACATATAGCTCTAATTCTCGAATAACTTAATCGAGATTATGCCAAGCCCAATACTTTACGCTTACATTCCTCCTGGCAATCCACCACCACGCATTCCTTTCATTTGACGCATCATATTAGCCATATTCTTTTTATTGGACATCATGTGCATCACTTTCTTAGTCTCACTAAATTGTTTAATCAATTTATTTACTTCTTGGATAGAAGTACCTGATCCTGCTGCAATTCTTTTCTTTCTAGAACCATTTAATAAAGAAGGCTCTGCTCTCTCTTTAGGTGTCATTGATTGGATTATAGCTTCAATTCCTTTAAAGGCGTCATCATCTACCTCAACATTTTTCATGGCTTTTCCCATACCAGGAATCATTCCCATCAAATCTTTAACATTACCCATTTTTTTGATCTGCTGTAATTGACTGTAGAAGTCATCAAAATCAAATTTATTTTGAGCAATTTTCTTTTGGAGTTTTTTAGCTTCCTTTTCGTCGAATTGTTCTTGAGCCTTTTCAACTAAAGATACAACATCCCCCATTCCAAGAATACGGTCAGCCATACGTTTTGGATAGAAAACATCCAAAGCATCCATTTTTTCACCAGTACCAACAAATTTAATTGGCTTATTTACAACCGATTTAATCGATAAAGCAGCACCACCTCTTGTATCACCATCTAACTTTGTTAAAATAACACCGTCAAAATCAATTCTTTCATCAAATGTTCTTGCTGTGTTTACAGCATCCTGACCAGTCATTGAATCAACTACAAACAAAGTCTCAGTAGGATTAATTGCGTTTTTAACATCCGCAATTTCAGTCATCATTTGTTCATCAACAGCTAAACGACCTGCGGTATCAATAATTACAACATTAAATCCATTGCTTTTTGCATGTGCAATTGCAGCTTGTGCAATTTTTACTGGATTTTTTTCTTCTCTGTTTGAATAAACCTCTACTCCTAATTGCTCTCCTAAGACGTGCAATTGGTCAATCGCAGCTGGACGATAAACATCACAAGCTACTAATAATGGATTTTTTCGTTGTTTAGTTTTAAGCCAATTGGCTAATTTTCCAGAAAAAGTTGTTTTACCAGATCCTTGCAATCCAGACATTAAAATAACACCCGGACTTCCTTTAAAATCAATGTCCGATTGCTCACCTCCCATTAATTCAACCAACTGCTCATGACATATTTTTGTCAATAATTGACCTGGAGAAATCGTTGTTAATACGTTTCGTCCAATGGCAGTTTCCTTAACCGTTTTAGTAAATTCCTTCGCAGTTTTATAACTAACATCCGCATCTAGCAATGCTCTACGCACTTCTTTTAGCGTTTCTGCAACGTTTATTTCAGTAATTTGTCCATGCCCTTTTAAAACTTTAAAGGCTCTGTCAAATTTCTCGGTTAAATTCTCAAACATCTTCTTAACTTTATTTTTGGAAAAGCAAAGATAAGAATTTTATAACGGGTTTTAAAACCTCTGATCGATTATTCTAATTGCTTAAAACCGAATTAAATTAAAGATGAATATAGAAGAACAATTATCTAGAGAAACCTCGCGCAGCAACTGGAAGAAAGCTAACCCCTGCGCCTGTTTTCGCCCGCCCCCCACTTTATCGCGATTCCGTCGCTGGGCATCGCCTATGGCCGTGTGCCGAAGGTCGCGAACTCGTTGATCAAACGCACCCTCGCCCACGCGGCGGCGTTGGAGGGGCGCTTTCCTACCCGTGGGTTCAGCAAAGACAAAAACTGGCGTG